>DATMCL010000580.1:0-38250 GCA_035558375.1 Polyangiaceae bacterium | reverse complement strand
GACCCCCGCTGGACGAGCATCCCCTACGGCCGCCCGATGCAAAACTGCGTCTACCACCTGCTCGACGACGAGCTGCGCCCGGTCCCCGTCGGCGCCGTCGGCGACATGTACATCGGCGGCGTCTGCCTCGCCGCCGGCTACCGCAATCGTCCCGATCTCACGGCGGAGCGCTTCATCCCCGATCCGTTCCGGCCCGGCCAGCGCCTCTACAGGACGGGCGATCTCGGCCGCTACTTCGAGACCGGCGATCTCGAGTTCTTGGGTCGCGCGGATTCGCAGGTGAAGATCCGCGGCTTCCGCATCGAGATGGGCGAGGTCGAGCTCGCGATCTCGAAGCTCCCTGGCGTGAACGAAACCGTCTGCAACGCGTACACCGACGGCTCGGGCCTGCGCGCGCTCGCGGCGTATATCGTGCCGAAGGAAGGCGCGACGGTCGAGCCGGCGGAGATCAAGCGCTTGCTCGGCCAGCAGTTGCCCGACTTCATGGTGCCGTCGCAGGTGCTGCTGCTCAAAGCTCTGCCGCTCTCGTCGAACGGCAAGGTCGATCGCAAGGCGCTCCCGTCGCCGCTCCAGGGCGCGCAAGGCGCGGGCTACGTCGGGCCGCGCACCAACGCCGAGCGCACGCTGGTCGACATCTGGCAGCGAGTCCTCAAGCGCACGCCGATCGGCGTGACGGAAAGCTTCTTCGATCTCGGCGGCCACTCGATGCTCGCGGTGCTCCTGATGTCGGAGATCAAGGGCACGCTCGGCATCGAGATCCCGCTCTCGCGCATCATCGAATGCCCGACGATCGAGCTTCTGGCTCGCTCCATCGGCGACGAGCTGCCGGAACCGGAGCCGGGCGCGAGCGGAACCACCGCAGAAGCGAAAAGCCTGCTCAACGTGCTCAAGAAGGGCGGCGACCGCGCCCTCTTCCTGATCCACGACGGCGACGGCGAGACGCTGCTCTATCACGGCCTCGCTCAGAAGCTGCCAGCGTCGCTCTCCGTGTACGGCGTGCAGCCGCGCCGCCTGCCGAACATCCCGCTCGCGCACCTCAGCGTGAACGAGATGGCGGCCCACTACATCGAGGAGCTCCGCCGCCAGCAGCCGAACGGCCCCTATTACCTGGGGGGGCTCTGCGCGGGCGGCGTCATCGCGTTCGAGATGGCGGCGCAGCTCGAGCAGAGCGGCGAGCGGACGGATCTGGTCGTCCTGCTCGACGCGGTCGAGCCGACGACGCCGAAGAAGCCCTTCCTCGAAACGGCGCAGCGCCTGCGCAACGTGCGCGATCTGTGGGTGCAGAAGAGCAACGGCGCTCCGGCGCCCGGCGGCGCTCCGATGAACGGCGCGCACGCCGGCTCGGCGCCGAGCGGGCCGCGGCCGAATCCACTCGTCGGGACGGCACGCAAGGTGCGCGGCTACCTCGAATGGGTGATTGCGTCGAACAGCAAGGCGCTCGGTGTGGCTGCGCGCATCCGGCTCCTCCGCCGCGTGCTCGCGCAAGGCACGCCGTGGCCGGAATACGTGCCTCCGCTCACGGTTCGCAACATCTACGAAGCCGCGCGCGACGCGTACGCGCCGCAAGTGGCGCGCATCCCCCATGTGTTGCTCGTGAAGGCGAGCGCGGGCGGCGGCTCCAAGGGTGACATCCCCGTGGACGAGCTCTTCACCGATCCGCTGCTCGGCTGGGGCAAGTACGTCGACGGGAAGATCGAGGTGATCCAAGCGCTCGGCGGCCATTCGAGCATGCTGCAGGAGCCCTACGTCGCCTCGCTCGCGCGCACACTCGAGGCTTTCCTGCCCGGTGGGCGGCCGGCGGCCGGCGCGGCGCCGATCTCCTCGACCACCGCTCGCCAGCACCCATGAGCACGACCCCGAACGCGGCCGGTAAGCGGCCGTCAGTCCTCGTCATCACCGTCAGCTACAAGACGGCGAAGCTCGTCGAGAACTCGCTCCGCGCCCTCGCGCGCGAGCGTCCGCGCAGCAACGTGGACATTTTCGCCTACGTCATCGACAACGCCTCGGGCGACGCGCCGCACCTCCGTGACGCGATCGACAAGAACGGCTGGGGCGACTGGGCCACGCTGCACGCGTCGACGAAGAACGGCGGCTTTTCCTACGGGAACAACCGCGGCTTCGAGCACGCGTACCAGACGGGCAACGTGCCCGACTACTTCATGCTCTTGAATCCCGACGCCGAAGTGGAAGCAGGCGCCATCGACGAGCTCGTGAAGTTCCTGGAGGCGCATCCGCGCGCCGCCGTCGCGGGCAGCCAGCTCATCTTCCAGGACGGCACGCCGTGGCCCTACGCGTTCCGCTTCCTCAACCTGCTGGGCGAGCTGCAGACCGCGCTCGCCACGGGCGTCGCGGCGAAGGTGCTCGACCGGTGGATCACCACGCGTCGCATGGGCAATAACCCCGAGCGGGTCGACTGGCTCCCGGGCGCGGCCATGCTGATCCGCCGCTCGGCGATCGACGCCGTGGGCGGCCTCGACGAGTCGTACTTCCTCTACTTCGAGGAGCTCGATTTCTTCATCAAGCTCGACCGCGCGGGCTACGAGACTTGGTACGTGCCGGCAAGCCGCGTCATGCACATCTCCGGGCAAAGCTCCGGCATCACGGCGCGCGATCGCAAGGGTCCGATGCCGGAGTACTGGTTCGAGTCACGGCGGCGTTACTTTGCGAAGACGTACGGCGTGCCCTACGCCATGCTGACGGACGCCGTGTGTATCCCGGCCTACGTGCTTGGCCGCTTGAAGAAGCAGCTCGTGGGCCGCGGTAACGAAAACATCCCGGGCTTTACCCTGAGCCTTCTCAAGCATTCCGCGCTCTTGAATCCCCTGCGTGAAGTCCTACCGCCGGTGGAGTACAGAAAGCCTCGTTCTTCAGGTCTTCCTTGAGCGACTTCGGAAAGGCGGCGTCGGGTATGGAGCTCCCCACCGCAACGGGCATCGTCTCGGTCAATTCCCCAGCGTTCGTGCGCGCCGCGTTCGATTGCTTGCGGCGCGGCGAGGCGTTCGCCCTGCTGCGCAGCGCGGACGACGAAGGGCGCAAGCGCATGCTGACGCTCCGGAACGTCATCGTTCCGGAAGAGGGGTTCGGTTGGGTGACCGAGGCCGCGCTCACGAACCAATCCGACGCGATCGCGCAGATCGCCTTCACCTCGGGCACGGAAGGCGCTCCGAAAGGCGTGCTGCTCACGCACCGCGGTCTTCACGACGTCGTGTCGCGCCTCGACGGAGTAATGCACCTCGATTCGACGATCCGCGAGTACGTCGGCGTGCCCGTGTACCACTCGTTCGGCTTCGGTCGGTGTCGCGCCGTCGCCGCCGCCGGAGGCAGCTTCTACCTGCCCGAGCGCGGCTTCAATCCGCTCGAGATCGGCACGCTGCTCGCGGAAGGTAAGATCAACGCAATTTCCGCGGTGCCGAGCCTCTGGCGCGTCCTGCTCGAGTCGGGCGCCGTCACGGCGGACGCCGGCAAACGCGTGCGCTGGATCGAGATCGGCAGCCAATACATGAGCCGCGCCGAGAAGGAGCAGCTTCGCGCGCTCTTCCCGAACGCGAAGATCGTCCAGCACTACGGCCTCACGGAAGCGTCACGCAGCACGTTCCTCGAGGTGCACAGCGCCCAGGGCGACGAGCTCGAATCGGTCGGCAAGGCAACGGGTTCCGTGGAGGTGCGCTTGACGCCCGACGGCCGCGTCGCGATCCGCGGCCCGCACGTCGCAGCCGGCGTCCTGAACGACAAAAAGCTCGCTCCACCGGTCGACGCAGACGGCTGGCTCGAGACCAACGACCTCGGCGAGCTCAGGAACGGGTTTCTCTATTACCTCGGCCGCTCCGACGACATCATCAACGTCGGGGGCCTCAAGCTGCCGCCCGAAGCGCTCGAAGCGCGCGTGCGGGCTTCGCTGCACATTCCCGGCGATTTCGCGATTTTCCGCGCTCCCGACCGCGTCCGCGGCGACGGCATCGTGGTCGCCGCCCTGCCGTCGGTGACGGCGAACGACGCGGCGCTGATGGAGGCGACGGCCGTCGCGGCGCAGGATCTCGGCGTCAACTCGCGCGGCGCGATTCGCATCATGCGCATCGCCGAGCTCCCGAAGACGGCGTCCGGCAAGGTGCAGCGGCGCGTGCTCAGCGAGCAGGCGACGCGCGAAGCGAAAGCGGCGGAAGCGCAGGCGCCCGCGGCACCGACCGGCGGTAAGACGACCGTCGCGGGCATCTTCGCGCGCTACCTCGGCGCGCGCTCCCCGGCGCCGACGGCCACCTTCACGAACCTCGGCGGCGACTCGCTCGCGTTCATCCAGACTTCCGTCGCGCTCGAGGGGCTGCTCGGCTACCTGCCGCCGCGCTGGGAAGAGACGCCGCTCGTCGAGCTCGAGGCCATGCCCAAGAAGGCGACCTCCTCGGCTCAGCTCGAACCGATGGTGTGGCTCCGGGCGCTCGCCATCAGCGTCATCATCTCGAACCACTCGTACGTGCTCGGGAAGGACCTGGTCTTCCCGGGCGGCGCGTCGCTCCTGCTCGTGCTTTCCGGCGCGACGTTTGCGCGCTTCCAGCTGCAGCGAGCGATCCGCGAGGAGCGCGCCGTGCCGCTCATCGCCGGTCTCCCGAAGCTGCTCGTCCCCGCCATCCTGCTCGGGTTCCTGCAGCAGGTGCAGCACCGGCATTTCTACGCGAGCCCGCTGCTTCTCTTCTCGAACTTCGTGAGCCCGAAGATCGACGGCTTCTGGTTCATCGAGGTCTGGGTGCAGATCTACGTGGCGCTGTTCCTGATCTTCGCGGCGTTCCCGGTGTGGAAGCTCGCCAAGGCGCGGCCGCTCGTGACGGCGCTCGGATTCTTGCTGCTCGGCGTCGCCCTGCGCGTGGGCGGGCCGATGGTGTGGGACACGGACGGCCTCTACGGTCGCCTGCCGCACCTCAAATTCTGGCTGTTTGCGCTCGGTTGGACGATCACGGCGTCCGTGGGGGCACGGCGCTTCCTCGCGACCGGGCTCGTCCTCCTGCTCTCGCGCGTCCTCTACCTCGAGGACCTGATTCAGTCCCTGTGGGTCGGGCTCGGCGCCGTCGCTTTGATCTGGATGCCCATCGTGCGCGTGCCCGCTGTCCTCGCGCGCGGCGTGGCCTGGGTCAGCGCCGCCTCGCTCTACATCTACATCGCGCAGTACCAGTTCTTCCGCATCGCGCTGAAGCTCACGCCGGCGCACGGTCCGCTGCTCGGCTTCATCCTCGCGATCGTGGGCGGCGGCATCCTGCGCGAGGTAGCCGATCGGGCCTGGCCCTGGCTCACCTCGCTCCGTGCACGGAAGCTCGTCGCGGGGACCGTACCCGGCTCGCTCAGCTGACCCAGTGCCCGAGCAGGGCACGGGCGCCGACGATCAGCACCGCTGAGGCGGTGACGCCGATCAGATCGATCCAGGGCGTCCAGGCACCCTTGGAGCGAATCGCCAGCGCCACGAGCGGGTACTGGAGCGCGCGCCCCGCGATGCTGCCGAGCAGCACGCCGCGCACACCGTCGACATGGCCGCCAATGACCATCGCGAGGAACACCATGAGCCCTTTGGCGATGGTCACGAGCATGTGCCGGAACGAATCGCCCGTCGCGAGCAGGATCGGGTCGATGGTGATGACGAGCACGTGGAGGAGCAGCGAGACGCCCATGAGCGGGAGCATCCACGCCGCCTCGTGGTAGCGCGCGTCGTAGAGCAGCCGCACGACCGGCGCGCCGAGAATCGCCATCCCGCACGGCGGGAGCATGAACCACCAGAGCGTCTTGATGCGCACCTGGCGGAGCTTCGCCTTGAGCTTCGCCGGGTCCTCGCGGCCCCAGGTCGCGTACATCGGAAACAGCACGGAGTCGCCCAGGCGATTGAAGATGCCGAGCGCCGTCTGCTGGAGGTTCGCAGCGACCGAGTACACGCCGATCATCGTCAAGCTGACGAACGTGCTCAAGATGGCCCGATCGCCCTGCGAGGCGAGGAAGCTGAATGCGGTGCTGAGCGTCACCCAGCGACCGAACTTGAAGAGCTCCTTGCTCGAGCCGCGCTCCCAGTGCAGCCGATGGCGGATGCCGGGCAGCACCACGTGCGAAAGCACCACCGAGACGAACGACCCGACGACGCTGCCCACGACGAGCGCCCACACCGACTTGTGCAGGAGCGCGTAGCTCACCATCGCCGCGACCGACACCGCCTGCGCGACGAGATCGACGATCGTGAGCCGGCCGAGCATCAGCTTGCGGTTCAGAGTGGCAACGGCGGTCGAGCGGAAGCCCGTGATCACCGCGTTGAGGCCCACCGCGGGCAGCAGATAGCGGAGCTCTGGCTCTTGGTAAAAGAGCGACACCGGGTACGCGAGCAGCGCTAGGCAGATCCAGAGCGCGAACCCGCGCATCACCTGCATGGTCCAGGCGGTGTTCAGAAACGATTCCTGGGCGCCGTCCTTGTGTTGGACGATCGCCGGGGTAATCCCGATGTCCGAAAACATGGCGAGCCCCTGCATGAACAGGGCCACGACGGCCATGAGGCCGAACGCCTTCGGAAACAGGAGCCGCGACAGCACCAGGTTGCTACCCAAACGCAGCACCTGGCTGGCACCGAACCCGGCAAGCGTGGCAATCGTGCCCGAGATGGCACGCCTGCGGAGCGACCCGGGGGCTTGAGAGTCAGCGGCCTCTGCCACGGCACTCCGAGGTGTGTCCCACTCGCGACGCCACGCAGCCCGTGGCGAAGAAAGGGAGCGACATGGTCGAGTAGAAACCATGCGAGTGAGCGCGCCGCAAGCGCGAACGATTGAGGCCGCGCTCCTTGACACTCACCACCCACTCGGGGACGCTGGGCGCGTTCGATGCGGATCACGTTTCTACTGCCCCCGGTCAACTACTATGGAGGCATCCGGTCGAACGCAGAGCTCGCCTGGGCGCTAAAGCGGAAGGGCCACGACGTGCTCGCCGTGTTCCCGCCACGCAAGCCCCCGACGCTCCGCCAGCGGCTGTCGTCGCTCCGCAAGGGCAAGTGGCTGCGCTACGAGCGCCGGCTTCCCTCGTTCTTCGACGAGATCCCGGTCAAACAGCACGAGCTCGAGCGCCACCGGCCCGTGGTTTCGAGCGACCTACCCGACGCCGACATCGTGATTGCGACCTGGTGGGAAACGGCCGAATGGCTGCCCGGTCTCGACCGCAAGAAGGGTGCCCCCGTCTACATGGTGCGTGGGCACGAGGTCACGCTGACGCCGTTTCCCGAGCGCTGCGCCAAGACCTATAAGCTCCCGGCCCACAAGGTCTGTATCTCCACCTGGCTCATCGACATCATGCGCGAGACGTACGGCGACAGCGACGTGTCGCTCGTCCCGAACAGCGTCGACGTCAGCAAATTTTCTTCACCTCCGCGCAGCCGCGGCAAGGGCAACACGGTGAGCCTGCAGGTCTCCGACTCGGAGTCGAAGGGTACGCCCTTCGCGATCGAGGTCACCGATATCGTGCAGAAACAGTTGCCGGACCTGAAGGTGCTCGCGTTCGGGTTTCATCGGCCGAAGACGTTCGTGATGCCGGACTACTACGAGTTCATCGAGAACCCGCAGCCCGACGGCGTGCGCGACATCTACGCGCGCTCCGACGCGTTCCTCTTCACGAGCCCGGGCGAAGGCTTCGGACGGCCACCGCTCGAGGCGATGGCGACCCGGACGCCGCTCGTCTCCACGTCGGTCGGCGGTCCGTCGGACTTCGTCGAGAACGGGAAGAACGGCTTCCTCGCGAAGTACGGCGACGCCAAGGGCATGGCCGAGAACCTGCACCACGTCCTCACGGCCTCGCCGGAGGAATGGGAGCGCGTGTCGCTCGCGGGTTGGAACACCGCCCACGGCTACTCGTGGGACGACGCGGCCGTGCGCATGGAGACGGCGTTGGAACGAGCGCTCGAGCGCCGGCGCGCGGGAGAGATCTGAGCGGAGGAGGAAGCGAGCCGTGCCCGTTCAAGTCACGCCGACGGCGGCCGTTGCCCTTGCTCTCGTGCCTCCCGCGAGCATCGCGGCTTTCTCGCGCTGGCGGCCGGCCAAGGCCATCCTCGTCCTGCTAATCGGCGCGACGCTGTTTCTGCCCGAGCGGTGCTCTTTCAAGGTGCCGGGGCTGCCGCCGCTCGACAAGCACACCATCACCCTGCTCTGCCTGCTGATCGGGGTGATGATCACGGGACGCCGACAGCTTGGCGCGGCCAAGCCCCTGCGTGGCATCGACCTCTGCATCGTGGGCATTTTGATCGGGTGCATCGGCACCATGATCACGAACCCCGAGCCGCTTCGGTACGGCAAGACGACGCTCCCTGCTCTCACGCAGTCGGATCTGATCTCGGACTGGATCTTCACGTTTTTACAGGTGGGAACGCCGTTCCTGCTCGGGCGCGTGTTCTTTCGGACGTCCGAGGACGCGATCCTCTTGCTCTCCGGCTTCGTGATCGGCGCGCTGATTTACACGCCGTTCATCATGATCGAGCTCCGGTTGAGCCCGCAGCTGCACCGCTGGATCTACGGCTTCGCCCAGCAGTCCTTCGCCGAAACGAAGCGCGGCGGCGGCTATCGGCCGGCCGTCTTCATGGCGCACGGCTTGGCGCTCGCGCTCTTCGTGAGCGCCTCCGCGTTCGGAGCGTGGGCGCTCGCGCGACGCAAATACAAGGTGGTCAAATTCGCCTCGACCACGGTCGTGGCGCTGTGGTGCAGCGCCTTGCTCGGCCTCCTGCACAGCACCGGAGCGCTCATCTACGGAATCGTCGGCATTCCCGTCGCGTGGTTCACGAAGCCGAAGACGCAGCTGCGCTTCGCTGCGGTCATCGCGATCATCATCGCCCTGTACCCGATCATGCGCCTCAAGGACTGGTTCCCGGCGCAGGCCCTGGTCGACTACACGGCCCAGAAAAGCCAGGAGCGCGCGCAGTCCATCGCCACGCGCTTCTCGAACGAAGACGCGTTCCTCGAAAGGGCGTTGCTCAAGCCGTACTTCGGCTGGGGCGGCTGGTCGCGCGGCCATGTGTATACCCCGCAAGGCGTGGACGACTCCATCCTCGACGGCGCTTGGCTCGCCATGCTCCAGCGCGGCTTCGTCGAGCTCACCTTCGACGGTATGCTGCTGCTCTTCCCCGTGTTCATGGCTCTCCGCAAGGTCGACAAGGTGGCCAAGACGGATCAGCCGTTGCTCGCCGGCGTGGCCATGGTGTCGATCTATTACACGCTCGACTTGCTCCCGAACGGCAACTTCAACCGCCTTCCCATGTTCTGCGCGGGAGCGCTCGCGGGCCTTTCGCAGGGCATGAGCGCCCCCGGAGCCGGGGGGCTCGGCAATCCCAACATCAACGTGGCCGCCGTGCGCGCGCTGGCGGCAGAGCTTCTCGCACGAAGAACACGCCGCGCACCCGCACTCACCGGAGGTCGCTCGTGAAAAGTAGGTATCTCGCCATCCTTTGCATCGCCTTGTCCGCCCTGGCCTGCACCACCCCAGGCCCGTACGTTTGGGCCAATCAGCTCCCGCCGGCGGCGGCCGGTCCGGCGGGGGCGCTCCGCATCGGTGACCGCGTTCAGCTCGCCGTGCAGGGGCAGGAATCGGTGAGCGGCGAATTCGAGGTGCGACCCACGGGCGAGATCGTGCTCCCCGCGGTCGGCAAGATCTCCGCTGCCGGGCTCACGATCGAGCAATTCCGCCAGCAAGTGACCGCACGCGTGAGCGGCTTCTTCCAGAATCCTCAGGTCACGGTGGTGCTTGCCGCGCGCAAGGCGCCGTTCGTCAGCGTCGTCGGCGAGGTACGAACGCCCGGCCGCTACGAGCTCCGCGACGGCGAAGGCGTGCTCGACGCGCTCGCGCGCGCGGCCGGCTTCACGCCGTTCGCGAGCAAGGACGGCATCTACGTGATCCAGAAAGCGCACCGCGGACCGCGAGTGCGCTTCCGGTACCAAGATCTGGCCGGCGCGGACCCGGCCAGCGTGGGCTTCGAGCTCCGCGACGG
Organism: Polyangiaceae bacterium; assembly: GCA_035558375.1. GTDB lineage: Bacteria > Myxococcota_A > Polyangia > Polyangiales > Polyangiaceae > PMG-095. The sequence continues at coordinate 28,277 of DATMCL010000580.1, read as the reverse complement.
CGACATCGTGATCGTGGAGTAGTGGGCGATGCCCGGTGGTCTAGCCGCCGCGCTCGCCGGCCTGGGTCTGCTCGGTGCGGTCCAAACCACGCCGTTCGTCGCAGCCCGCGCCGAAGTCGACGTCGGTGTCGCCCCGGAAGTGCCCACCGCACCGAGCAAGGGGTCGACGATGTTGGACCTGCGCCCGGCGGCTGGCGCGCGGCTCACGACGCCGCGCTCGACCTTCGACTTCATGATTCTGCCGCGCTTCTTCCTGCAGCTGCCGAACCCGACGCACACGGAGCGTCCGCTCATGCTCGTGCGCGCCGATTCTGCCTACCGTTACGAGGTGAGCCCTCAGGTCTCGTGGCAGAGCTTCCTCGGCGTCTACGCGGGCGAAGTGAACTACACGAACCAGGCGCTCCTCACGAACACGCCTTTGAGCCGCAACCTGGACCAACCCGTCGTTTCTGCCGCCAACGTCGATGGGCGAACGGGCTTCATTTGGCGGACCTCCGCGGTCACCTCGCTCACGTTGAACGCGCTCGCGCAGTACACGGCGCCGCTGACCGAGATCAGCAAGATCAACCTGCCGCCGACGACGGTGCTCGGGTTCGAGCTCGCGGACGGCTGGCAGACTTCGGAAGTGAACCGGCTCTCGTTCCCGCTGCGCTTTCGTCGCTACTTCGTGAAGGGCGGCACCGACACGGTCCAGGTCGAGACCGGCGTCGACGACCGCTTGAGCTTGAGCGAGCGGGACGTTCTCAGCACGTCGCTCGGCCTCGCGTACTCCGACGCCGAGCAGCAGGACGCTCGCTTCCTGCCGACCGGCAGCATCGCCCTCGAGCGCGTGATCTATTCGACGCGCGTCGCCCAGGTGACGAACCGCATCGCCGCGAGCGTCACCTCGGCCTACGACCCGACACGCTCACAGGTTTACCCCGTCGGCGGGCTCCAGGCGGTCGTGGGCGGACAGCTCGGAACGAAGTGGCGACCGTACGCGGCGGTCGACGCCTTCACGACGCTCACCAACAAAAGCGTGACGAGGACGGCGATCACCGATGCGTCGGGTCAAGTGCAGGACTTACGGAGCCAAGACTCGCGTTTCAGCGCCGTGGCGGCGCTCGGCTACCGTTTGACGAACGAGTTCACGCTCGAGGTCGGGGCGCGCGCCGCCGCCTTCGCGCCGAATTTCAACGAGCATTTCGAGTTCTTCGACTACCAGCTCCTCGGCTTCGTCGCGCTCACCTTCGCGCTCGATCTGCCGCTCGGCGGCGTGCCCGGCACACAGGGAGCCGGCTCGACCGGCATGATGGCGCCCACCTTGAACGGCGGCGGCGCGGCGGGCGGCGTCATGGGCTCGGGCGGGCGCTAGCGCGCCGTCGACCGAGACTCGCGGCTCAGCGGCGCTGGATCCACGGCGGCTGCCCGCCGACGGGAACGATGGCCGTCGAGGTCGCGCCCGTGCGACGCGCCTTGAGGAACCGGCGGAGCTCGAACAGCGCCGAGATGAGCACGCCGATCACGAGGCCGAGCGCGCCGCCCATGAGCGCACCCTTCGTGAGCGCCTGGCGGAGCGGCACACCGGACGACTCGACGGGCGTGATCACCTCGTAGCGGGCACGCGCCTGAGCGCGCTCGAGATCGAGATTCAGCTGCGCGTGCCGGAGATCCTCGAAGAGCTTCGTGTGGATGTCCTTGTTGGCCGCGTACGAGCGAGTGAGCTCCGCGTAGCGCGCCTCGACCTCCGGCATCGTCTTCACGATGCCGTCCAAGCGCTGGAGCTGGCCGTTCACCTCGCCGAGCTCGGCGCCCGTGCCGCGCGCCTGAACCTCGAGATCCGTCACCCGGTTCTTGAGCTCCGTGAGACCGACGTTGGCGCGCTGCTCGAGGCCGCTTGCGTCGCGCGCCTTCGCTTCGTTCGAGAGACGCTCGAGATTTTCCTGCTGGCGGACGAGCGCGACCACGTCGGGGTGCTGATCGCCGAGGCCTTTGCCGCGCAGCTCGGCGAGCTTTCGCTTCACGTCGACCAAGGAGGCCTCGAACGGAGCGGCCGCGGCGACCCGGCTCGCGTCCATGGGGGCGGCGTCCTTCAGGCGCTGGCGAGCGGCGTTGAGCTCGAGGTTCGCCTTCGTCATCTGCGCCGAAAGATCAGCGCGGCGCGAGTACAACGCCTCACGCGACGTGACGTGGCCGGACGTGAACTCCGGCAGCCCTTCGAGGTGCTGCGACTTGAATTCCTTGAGAGCCTGCTCGGTCTTCGTGAGCTCGGCGTCGCGCTCCTTCACCTGCGCGTTGAGGAAGGCGACCTCCGTCTGGATGACGCTGATGACCTTGTTCACCTCGGCGTTCAGGTAGTTCTCGAGGTGCGCGCGCAGGAACTTGACGGCCATTTCCGGATCGCGACTCTGGAACTTCCCCTCGAACGTCATGAACGCGACGCTCTCGAAGCCGAGCCGCGCGAGCGAGAGATCGACCTCGGTCTTGCCGGGGTCCTTCCGCCCGATCGACTTCAACGTCTGCTCGACGAGCGCGCGATTCCTGAACCCCTGGTCGACGCTGGTGTAGAAGCCGCGGTTGTCGCGGTCGTACTCCTTCATCTCCTTGTTCGTGTCGTTCGGCGTGATCCGGATGCGGAACGCCGCCTCGGCGAGCGGAGGCGTCAGAAGGGGGCGGATGTTGCCAATCAGCGCGCCGAGCGCGACCGCCGAGAAAAGGACGATCCAGTTGCGCCGCACGATGCGCAGGATCTTCATCGCCCCTTCGATGCGCTCCTCGATCGTGACCGGGGGCGCCTCGACCTGAGGGGTCGTGGACTGAAGCAGGCGCGCGAGCATCTGCACCTCGGGCAGGCTGCCGCCGTCGGAGAGCCGGAGCGCGGTCGAGCCGGGCATCTGCGGCATCAGCTTGGAGAGGTACTGCGTCTGCTCCTGAGGATTGCGCTGGCCGGCGGGCAGGTACGCGAGCACCGTCTCGGCGACTTGGATGCTGTCGCCGGGCATGAGCTCGGTCGGGTCGTTCGGCGTCAGGCGCCGCGCGTTCAGGAACGTGCCGTTGGTGGAGCCGAGATCGACCAGCGAATGGCCGTCCTGGCTGCGCAGGATCCGCGCGTGCTTGCTCGAGACCGGCTTCTCGTCGATCCGGATGTGCGCCGCGCTCCCGCGACCGATGATCAGGTCCGGACCGAGGAGTGGATAAATTTTTCCTGCGGTGGCACCGCTGACGACGACGATGGACGCGCTCGCGAGGACCTCGGAGTCCTTGGCAACGTCAAGCTCACCGGCGCCTGCCGATACGATGGGCTGTAGCGGTTCTTCGGATCCCGACAAGCATCCTCAAGGGCGGCTGGGCCGCTGCGCGTCGGACGATTCTAGCGTGGGATTTGCGGAGGGGGTACCAGGAGCATCCGCACCGCTCGGAACGGGGGGAAGTTCCAGTTCCTTCGAAATGACGGCATTGGTCTTCACGTTGAAGATTCGTGAGACGAGGCCCGGCCAAAGCAGGGTCGTGAGGACGACTGCCATCGCCAAGATGCCGGCGATCATCAGGGGCCAGTGCCGGCGCGGGGGGCCCACTTCTAGAAACACCGTTTGAGAGATGCCGTGTGGGTCGATTTGCGACGGCGGCCCCTCGGCGACCTCGAAAGGGGTCCCCGCGAATCCGTCGTTGGCCTCGCGCGAGGCGTCGGACCTCGCGCGCCGAGAGGCGTCGAGCATCGAGAGGCGACGCTGGGCGAGCTCCGGACCGACGCACTGGCGCACCCATTCGGCGACCATGCTCGGCGGAGCGAGCAGGTTCTCGCGAATCGCCACCCGGCGGAGCTCCGTGAGCATTTCTTCCGCCGTCGAATAACGGCGGTTCGGATCGCGCTCGAGCGCGCGCATGGCGATGTGATCGAAGCCGGCCGGAGGCATCACGCCCACGGTGCTCGGCGGCGGGATGGGCACGTTGCACACGTTGCGCACCGTCTCTTCGACGGTCTCGGCGGCGAACAACGTCGTCCCCGTGAGCGAGTTGTAGAGGATGACGCCCATCGCGAAGATGTCGGCGCGACGATCGACGCGGCCACCCGTGAGCTGCTCGGGCGCCATGCACGACGGTTTTCCGAGCGCCATCTGCTGGTCGCGGTACGGCTCGCCGTGACGGGCGACGCCGAAATCCGTGAGGCGACACACGCCGTCAACGCCAATCATGAGGTTTTCGGCGGAGACGTCGCAATGGACGATCTGCAGCGGGCGGCCGTCGTCGGACTCGAGCGTGTGCGCGGCGTGCAGGCCCGCGAGCGCCTCGAGCAGGACGGGCACGATGAGCTCCGGGCGCCGCGTCGAATCGGCGTTGAGCAGCTGCTTGAGGCTCGCTCCCTCGACGTAATCCATCACGAGGTAGGGCTGCGGGCCGTCGAATCCCGCGTCCACGACGCTCACGATGTTCGGGTGGTGCATGTGCCCCGCCAAGCGCGCTTCGGCGAGGAACTTCTCGGCGGCCGCAGCGTCCGTGAGCAAATGGCTGCGCAGGATCTTGAGCGCGAAGAGCCGCCGGAATCCGACCTCCGACGTGATCCGGCACAGGTACACCGAGCCCATCCCGCCGAAGCCGATGCGACCGAGTACCTCGTACCGGCCGACGAAGCGCGGACCTTTGCGGATCGAGCCCGCCGCTTCTCCCGTCGTCGGCTCCGAGCGCGCCCCGAGCACGGGCGGCGGCAGCGGCGCCTGCGAGCGACGCCGCGGCATCACGGGCGTGGGCGGCCCCACCGACGGCGGCGCCGTCGTCACGTTGATGATGCGCCGCACCTCGGCCCGATCGCCGCCCTTCTTCTCCGGCGCGTCGGGGATCTGCACGCCGATGCCGATGACGGTCTTTCTTCGAAGCGCCTTGCCCGTGACCTGCGCCGGCACGGCCTCCATGGGGGACATCGGCGCCTTCGGCTCGGCCACCACGTCGACCATCGGGGTGCGCAGCGTCTGCTCCGTGATGCGGCCCTCGGCCAAAAGCTTCATGATGCCGCGCAGGGCGTCGACGGCGTCGAGATTGCACTCGTCGATGATGTCCGTGAGGGTGCGCTTGCCGTTGATGAGCTTGAGCAGCTTGAGCTCGTCCTTCGGAAGCTCCTCCGCTTTGAGCGCGGCGCGACCGGCGTCGGTCACGTTGAGTCGCGTACCGAGCGGAGGGGCGCTCTCACAGAGCGTCTTCCACTCCGCGAGCCGCTGCTCGCGATCGGCCACGACCGTGGCCACGTCCGGGGCGAGGGGTGGCCGCGACTCGATCGGCAGCTCGGTCACCTCGTAGCGACCGTCGGCGACCCCGAGCAGGAGCCGCACCGCCGACAAGCCGACCACATCGCCACAGAAGGCGTCGACGATCTTTCCCGAAATGAAGTCGACCTCGGCCTCGGCAATGTCGCTCTCGAAACGGGCGCGGCCCGTGAGGGCGCGGTGCTCCAATTCTCCGAGCACGGACGCTACGGTCGTCCCTGTTTCACGGCCGAACGACTGCGTGGCCGCCCCGGCGGGCGCGCTCAAGCCGCGCTCCCTCCCCACGTCCAGGCGCGAGCGCAAGTGCACGACATCCGCCGCAGAAACATGGGCAGGTCAAGCTACCCCGTTCAGGTTCGGTGTCAAATTCGGCCGGCGCGACCGCGAGCACGCCATTCGCGCCAGAGCAGCCCGGGAAACGCGAGTGCATCAGCAGCGTAACGTGGGCCCAAGCGCCTCGGCTCCGTGAGCACGCGGTGCATCCACTCCGTGCCGGTTTCGCGCATCCACTCCGGTGCCCGCGGGCGGTTGCCCGCCAAGAAGTCGATCGTTGCCCCGGCACAAATCGCCACGCGTGCGCCGAGCTTCTGCCGGTGCCGGTGCGACCAAAGCTCCTGCTTCGGCGCGCCGAAGCCGACGACGAGGAGCTCGGGCGCCGCCTCGGCGACGCGCGCCAAGATGCGCTCGTTTTCTGCCGGATCCTTCTCGAAGCCGAGCGGCGGGCTGTAGGTGCCGACGATGTGCACCCCGGGGTACTCCGCTTCCGTAAGTGTCGCGGCGCGTTCCGCCACGCCCGGCGCCGCGCCCAAGAGGTAGACGCTGAGTCCGCGCTCGCGCGCCTTGGCGGCTCGAAACAAGGCCGGGACCAGGTCGCTCCCCGTGACGCGTCCCGGCACGGCCGTCCCGAACAGCCGCAGCGTCCACACGAGCGGCGTGCCGTCGATGAGGGCAAGCGAGGCGTCGGAGTACGCGGCGCGCAGCTCGGGGTTGTTCTGGAACATCACCGCGTGCTGCACGTTGGGCGTGACGATCAGCCGCACGGGCGCGTTGCGCTCGTCGGTCCAGGCGTACACGCGCCGCACGGCTTCCGCCTCCGTGATGGGATCCACCTGCATGCCGAAAAGAAGTGCCCGCTCCATGCTCGTCACCTCGCGCCCGGAATCAGCGTGAGTCGTCAGCCCACGCCGCCGGGATGTTGGTCGCGAAGCGCTTCGCGGTAAAGGGCGGCGTGGGGCTCCCGTCGCTATCCCCTTCACCGGGGCGCCGGACCAGGATCAGGCCGTCCACCAAATCGTTGATGGCCTTGCACTGGGGCACCTCGGTGAGCGGCGGCGCGTGCAGGATGATGATGTCGTAAAAGGGACGGAGCCCCCTGATGCACGCCTCGAAGTGATGCGAGAGCGTGAGATCGGGCGCTCGCTGCTCGGCGAGGAGCGCGTGCAGCGAGGGGGCGAGCTCGAGCACCGACCACGGCGTGCTCGTGCCCTCGAGCCGTCCCTCCAGCTGGCGCGTGAGCTCGGTTTCGGCTGGGATATCGCTACCGAGCACGCGGTGCAGCATCGGACGGGAGAGATCGGCATCGAGCACCAAGGCGAGAAGCTCGTCGGCGCGGGTGCACGCCGCTGCCAGGCGCGCAACGACGCGCGAGCGCGCGTCGGCAGCCTGCGCCGAGCTCGACACCGCGACCACGAAGCAATCCTGCGTCGCGAGCGAACGCAATTGCGCGAGGAGCGTGCTGAGCGCCTCCGACGGCGGCGGCGGCGCGTTCCACGGCAGCGGATACGCAACGAGCTCCCCCGGCCCAGCGCTGCCCGGCGGCGCCGAGCTCGCGCGGCGCGCCGGCGCGTGCGTGGGCGCGAGCATCGCGGGTGGCAGCGGCGACGGCATGGGCGAGGGCACCGGCGCCGGCGAGTGCATCGGCGCCGGAGACAACGAGCGGGGCAGCGCGCCATAGCCCGCCAGCTCGAGCTCGGGCTCGTCCATTCCCGGCAGCGGTCGCGGGCCGCGGAAGAGCAACGGCAACAAGCCGGACAGCAAACCCGCGACACCACCCAACGCGAACAACAGCGAGATGCGCGGCTCGATGGGCATGAGCGGCAGCCGCGCCTCCTCGAGAACCGCGGGCGCCTGCGCGACGGGCGGCGGCGGGGGCGCAGCGCGCACGGCGTCGTCGACGAGGCGCAGGAACGTGGTCGCAACGGTGCTGTCGACCGGGGGCGGCGCGTCCGCCTGCTCCGCTGCGGCGGCGCGCTGGCGCAACAGGCGGTTCACCTCGTCGAGGCGGAGCCGGAGCTGCCGAGTCCCGCCCTCGGGAGCCTGATCCTCGAAGGGGTTGTCGCCGTGCGGCGGCGCTGCGCGGCTGTGCTCGAGCTCCGCCTGGATGCGGTTACGCTCGATCTCGAGGCGCACACGCTCCGTGTCGCGCTGTTGTTTGGGGACGGACGAAGCCGGCGCTAGGCTGGGCGGCTCGGCGTGCTCGGCCACGAACTTGGCGAGCGCTTCGTCGGCCTCCGTCCCGCGCCGGTCGGGGGCGCCAGTGCCCGTGATCGGTCGCGCGAGCGCCTTCTTCGCGAGCTCGTTCGCGCCCGCCTGGGCGCGCTCGGGATTGGCATCGCGGAAGCGAAGGGCGACGGTGCGGCCGTCGCCCAGGCGCACTTTGCTCTCGCTCTCGTACTGGCGCGGCGCGAGCGCGGCGTAGAGCCCGAACACACCGAAGACGAGCAGGGCACGGAGCAGCGCGAGCTTCATCGAGAACCCCTCAGACGGCGCGCGAGCCGGCGACGGCTGCGGGCGCGCGGCGGTGCTCTCGCGTCACGTCCCCGTTCCTCCGAAGACGACGGGGACGGTGCGCGCCAAGATGTAGAGATCGAGCCAGGGCGACCAGTTGCGGACGTACTCGACGTCGAGCTGCAGGCGCTGCTCGAAGGTCGACTCGTTGCGCACCGTGACCTGCCAAATCCCGGTGATGCCGGGTTTGACGCGTAGGATCACTGACTCCTTCTGGGCCATGTCCGGGATCTCGCGCTCGAGGTACGGGCGCGGGCCGACGAGGCTCATGTCGCCCATGAGGACGTTCCAGAGCTGCGGGATCTCGTCGAGGCTGAACTTGCGGAGGAAGCGCCCGACGCGCGTGACGCGCGGATCGCGCACGAGCTTGTGGGACTCCTCGTACTCGGCGCGCAGGGCCGGATCGGAGGCGAGCACTTCGCTGAGGCGCGCCTCGGCGTCGAGGAACATCGTGCGGAACTTCAGCGCCTCGAAGCGCACGCCGTCCTGGCCGAGGCGCTTCTGCTTGTGGAACGCCGAGCCCGGCGAATCGAGCCGAATCATGATCGCGAGCGGGACGAGCAGCGGCAGCGCGAGGATCAGGCCGATGCCCGTGATGATGATGTCCATCGCGCGCTTGACGATGCGCGGGCCACGCAGGAGGAGCTGCCGCTGCACCTCGATGCCGAGCGCGCCACCGAGGTACCGCGTCGGCGCACCGAAGTGCGTGAGGTTGAACAGATCCGGGATGATGAGGACGTTGGTGTAGTGGTCCGCGAAGCGCTCGATCGTCCCGAGCATCGTCGCGGCGTCCATCTCCGGCATCGCGAGCACGGCGGTGCTGACCTTCAGCCGTTGCGCGAGCGCGGGCCCGAGCTCGAGCCCGCCGACGACCGGGACGCCGTCCACCTCCGAGAACTGCTCGAGCGCCGACGAGCGCTCGGAGGAGGGCGCGACGTCCACCTCGCTCAGCGGGTGCACGGGCTCGATCACGATGTCGTTGTCGCCCCAGGTCGCCCGCACGGTGCCCTGGCGCAGGGGATCGTCGTCGAGAATCGCGACCGGCTTCAATCCGAGCTGCGGGCGAGCCTGAAGCACGCCGACGACAGCGCGGCCGACCTTGCCGGCCCCCATCACGACGACGGGCACTCCCCACCACGGGCGCTTCGCCATCACCGAGCGCCAGAAGCCGCGCGCGGTCGGCACGAGCAGCAGGCTCGTCAGCCAGCCGAGCAAGAAGCCGCCGTGCGGAACACCCACGAGCGTGTTCTGGCCGCCCAGGACCGCGACGACCCAGCAACCCGCGTAGCCGAGCGTGATGATGACGGCTGCGTTACGGATCTCGTCCGGCGGGCTCGGCGGCGTGACGGCGTAGAAGCGCAGCGCAGCGAACGCGGACAGGCAGATGACCGCGAGCGCTCCGACGCCAAAGCGCTGCAGCACCGTCGAATGACCGGTGTGTCCGAGCATCCAGACGAGGCTCGCCCCGAGGCCGAGCGTGAGCACGTCGATCACGAAGAGCGACGCCGTCACGCGCCACGGGCGGCAATGCACCTCGAGCCAGCCGATCGAGGGGTTTTCGCGGGCACGGCGCGCGATGCTGCGGCCTTTGCCGCGCGCGCGCGCCGTGTGCATCTGCTCGATCAGCGCTTCCGCGATCGCGCGCGAGTCGCAGGCTCCCATGCGGCGCAGGATCGCGCCCACGTGACCACCCGTTTCGGCCTGGACGCGCAAGGCGCGTCGCAGCTGCTCCGGACGGATCACACCGTTGCGGAGCAGAACCTGGCCGAGCTCGTTGTCCCGCCTCCGGCGCCGACGATAAAAAGCCGGCGCGGGTGCGTCCTTCGGTCGCCGAGGCGCGTCGCTAGACTGCATGAGGGCTCCGCTCCGGAGCCAGCTCACGCAAGATTAAGGCGACCAACCCAGCTCGTCTTCGCGCCCTGGATGGCTGCCCGCGCAATGGCCAGCATCAGTCCTTCGTCGATTCCGCGAACGGTCACCCCAATTGGCGGCGTGTTGGAAAAAGTCCCGACACGCTGATCGTCGAGCAGACGCACGACCTCGTACTGGCCCTCCGATACGCGGACCACTCGATACGTTGCGCCAGCCACCTGAACCATGCCCTTGACGATGCGCATGACCTCTTACCGTCCAATTGCTTTTCTTAGCTCCCCTTCTCGGGTTTGGGAAGGGGAGTTTGTGCGGTGATCCTTCTCACTTTTGACGCGTGAGAGCGGGCCTTGACGCGACGCTGGATCACCCACGATTTTCGGCGGCCCGGTGCCGTCCGAGCACCCCCGCTCTTCAGGTCTTCCGCGTTCAAGTTCGCTCCCTCGAACGCGTTCCTCCGTGCGGGACGCTATTTTCCGTTTTGACGCGCCTTGGGGGTGCCGGTCGCGGAGCCACGCTGCGGTCGCGACGCGTCGCCAAAACCTTGTGTCGCTGCCATTTTCGCTTTCCTCTTCAGCGCGTTCCGTGTCATCGTCCCGCAAACCGGCCAACAGGCCGGCCAGCTGAATGTCCTCCGGGCCCGCCAACTCAGCACGCCAGAGCCCGTTTCTGAGCGGGTTCGTCGCGCTCGCGCTCGTGACGCTCGGGTTCGTGACCTACGTGCGCAAGGGCGCCCTCTTCACGTACGAGGCGCGCCGCGAAATCGCCGTCGTCACTGCGGCGGGCACGCCGCTCCTCGACGCACAGGGCGCGGCGACACGGCTCGAGCAAACGGCCTTCGACGCCCGTCTCGTCGAGAGAATCGCGGCGACGACGCAGCGCTCCATCGACGCGGCGACGACTGACACGCTCGAGGTTCGATTCGGCGTCGGCAAGCCGGGGCGCATCGAGATCATTTGTCGCGACGGCGAGTCGCAGCGCGCGGGCGCCATCTGCGACGAGGTCGGTCGCACTGCCGTCACGAGCACGCCCGGAGCACTGACAGCCGAAGGCGGCGGGAGTGACCCGGCGGCGACGCGGCTCGTCGCGTTGCGCGAGCTCGCTCGTTTTGCACAAGCTCATCCTGCGCTGGTCACCGGAGCGGCCGCGTCGCGACCGCCGGAGGACGTCGCGGCGCTGCAGAAGCTTTGGAAAGCCGCGCGTGATGCGCCGGCGCCCGCGTCCGAAGCCTCGACCGCGCCGGCCGTTCGCGCGGAGCTCGTCGGACCTTCGGCGGGGACGCGGGCTCTCGGCGGCGGGCCGAGCAGCGTGCTCATCACCGGCTTCCTGTCGGCGCTCGGCGTCGGGCTCGTCATCTTCGGGCTACAGCGCGGCAAGCGCGCTCCGCCCACCGAGCTCGACGAGCCTGAGTGGGATCGCGGCCGGCAGTCGCTGAGCTCGCGGCCACCACCGAAGCTCACCTCCTCGGCTCCACCGCCGAGGCTCACGTCGTCCGCTCCGCCGCCGAAGGCAACCTCGTCGGCACCACCGCCAAAGCCCTCGTCGTCCGCTCCGCCACCGAAGCTGAGCTCGTCGGCACCACCGCCAAAGCTGAGCTCGTCGGCGCCACCCGCCAAACCCACGTCGTCGGCTCCGCCGCCGAACCCGAGCTCGTCGGAGCCGCCCGCGGCGAAGGCCTCGCCGATCCCACCGCATGCGTCGCCCATCGAGCAGGCACCCGCCACTGCGCGCGGTCTGTCGCTCGCACCTCACGCCCCGGCGACGGCTCCTGCCGCCGAGGCCGCGGGCGAGAAAACCCCGAGCACGATCCTGCCGCCGCCCGAAGCGGCCGCCCCCGCGCTGAGCCCGCCGACGGCGCGCCGCACTGCGAGTGGCCAGCTCCGCTACGAGGCGACGAGTCTCCCCTCGACGGCGCTCGCGCCCGTCGTGCCGGCCACACGCACGACGCAAATGCTCGGCTCGATCCGCCCGCCCTCGGAGGTCCCCGCACCGATCTCGAACTATCCGGAGACGCCTGCGGGCTCCGTGAGCCCGCGCTCGCTCAGCCGCTACAGCTTCGTGAGCACGCCGCCGCCCGCCGGCGGCGATCCCGTGCGCCCTCACGACCTCGGCCAAGATTGGGCGCCGGATCCCGTGGTCGACCCCGCACCGTGCCGACCCCTGTGCCGCGAGCTCTTCGCCTTCGGCGTCGAGCATTGCTTCGTGATCGGCGTGACGGGCCTCGCGGGCGTCGACGAACAAAAGTCGGAGTTTGCAAGCTCGCTCGCGATGGCCCTCGGTGGCAGCGGGCACGCGCGCGTCCTGCTCATCGACGCGGACATGGACAAGCCCACGCAGCACCGGCTCATGCGCGCCGAAATGCCGGCCGGAACGACGCTCTCGCGGCAGCTCCAGGCGCGCATGACCCGGCGCGACGTCGGGCACTGGAGCGTGCTCCGAGCGAGCCGCTCGCTCCACCTCTTGCTCGACGGCTCGGAGAGCACGCCCGGGCTGATCCTCTCGCGCACGTTCGAGGAGTGCGTGCGGGCGCTCCGTGCGTACTACGACTTCATCGTGCTCGACGGTCCGCCCGGCTCGCGTGAGTCGGCGTGCTGCGCGCTCGACGGCGTCATCGACGGCCTCGTGATCCTGTGCACCGACGAGCGCCGCGCCGAGGTCCCGCAGGTCTCGCGCTTCTTCACGACCAAGCGGTTCTCGAAGGCGATTCGCGCCACCACGTAGATGAAGTCCGGAGCCTTTTCGTGAGCGAAGGCCCGTTCGAGCGCTGGTCGGAGACGTTCGGCGATCCGACGTTCGCCGGCTGGCTCGCCACGTTCGGCTTCTTCCTCACGGCCTGGATCTGCCGGCGCGTCGTGTTCTTTACCCCCACCGGCAAGAAGGACCTCGCCGAGCGACGGCTGTGGGTCGTGCTCGGATTTCTGTTCCTCTTCCTCGGCATCAACAAGCAGCTCGACCTGCAGATCCTCTTGTTCGAGATCGGCAAGAGCTTGGCTCACGCCGAGGGCTGGTACGCCGAGCGCCGCAGCGTGGAGCGCGAGTTCGTGCTGTTCGTCGGGATCCTGGCGGTCGGCGGCTCGCTGCTCCTCTACCGCTTCGTGCGTCACGCGAGCGAGCACGCGAAGGTGGCCGTCGCGGGCGCCATTCTCTTGTTCGGCTTCATCGTCGTGCGCGCGGCGCTGTTCACCAAGGTGAGTCGCGTGCTCGGCTCGGGGTTCCACCACCTGATCGAGCTCGCGGGCATCGCCGTCTCCGCGACGGCGGGCATGCGGCGCATTCGCCGGCTACGCTCGGCACGCTGAGCTCGCCGCGCGCGCGACGCGGGCGACCTCGTCCAGCGTGAGGCCCGGGTGAACGGGCAAGCTCACGACCTCGCGACAGGCGCGCTCCGTCTCCGGCAGCGAGAGCGACCGGTACTCGCCGTCGCGCTCGAACGCGGGCTCGCGATGAATCGGCGTCGCGTAGTAGACGCGCGCTTCGATGCCGTCCACGCGCAGGCGCTCGAGAAAGCTCCGCCGCTCGACGCCCGCCGGCAACCGCACCGTGTACTGGTGATAGACGTGCTCGGAGCCGGGCCGCACCGACGGCAAGCCGACGCCCTCGAGATGGCGGTCGAGGTACGCCGCGTGCTCCCGACGCCGCTTTTGCGCCTCCGGCAGCCGCCCGAGCTGGATCGCGCCGATCGCCGCGCTGACCTCCGACATCCGGAAGTTGTAGCCGAAGAGCTCGTGCGGACCGTGCGGCACCGCGCGCCCCTGGCTGCGAATCATGCGCAGGCGTTGCGCGACGGCGGCGTCGCGCGTGAGCACCATTCCGCCTTCGCCGGTGGTGAGGTTCTTCGACGGGTGAAAGCTGAACGCCGCGGTGCCGAAGCTGCCCACCGGTCGCCCGTCGATGCGCGCCCCGGGCGCGTGCGCGACGTCTTCGAGCAGCACGAGACCGCGCGCTCGGCACAGCGCCTCGAGCCGCACCATGTCGGCGGGGTGGCCATACATGTGCACAGCCATGATCGCGCGGGTGCGCGCTGTGATCGCGGCCTCGGCCGCGTCCGGGCTCAGGCAATACGTGTCGGGCTCGATGTCGACGAACACCGGCTTGGCGCCGACCCCGACGACCGTCGCCGCGCTCGCGAAGAAGCTGAACGACGGCACGATCACCTCGTCCCCCGCGCCGATCTCGTGCGCAAGGAGCGCGGCCGTCAGCGCCGTCGTGCCGCTGCTCGTCGCGATGCCGTGCTCGGCCCGATGGAAGCCGGCGAACGCGCGCTCGAACTCGGCGACGCGCTCGGCCTGCGTGAGCTGACCGCTCCGCAGCACCTCCACGACGGCGGCGATCTCCTCCGCCCCAAGGGCCGGCCGCGCGATCGAGACGAGCATCTCCGTGCGGGAGCTTTTGGCGCCGCGGACCGGAAAGGTCAACTCCAGGCCGACCAATCACCGGTGAGCACGGCGCTCACGGCGATCACCGCGTTCGTGGCGCCGTGCGCCACCATCGCGTCGGCGTTCTCCCCCGAGCGCAGCTGGACGAGGGCGTAGACGATGCCCGCGATGCTCGCCGCGAGCCAGCGGTCGTGCAGCGCGCCGAAGGCAATCGACGAAGCCACGATGGCGAGCGGCGTCCACGCCTTGAACGAGACCGCCGTGAAGTCGGTCGCGATCAGCCGCCGCAAAAGGTAGCCGCGAAACGCGAGCTCCTCGCACACCGGCGCGATCAGCACCGAGCCCACGACGCGCATGACGATCCAGCCCTTGCTCACCTCGAGGCCTGGCACGGGCTCCGCGCGCGTCTCCGTGAGCACCCATGCGACGCCGACGGCGATGCCGACCGCGAGCGGAACGACGCCGGCGTGAAAGCGCAGGTGCGTGTAGTGCCGGCGGTAGAGCAAGAGCGCCCCGCCCGCCAGAACGACGCGCAGGCCGTAGAGCGGGTCCACCTTCGTCGTGAACATCCCGGTGAGGAGTGCCGTGGCCGTCACTACCATCATCGGCACGAGGAACGCGGCGACCGGGTTCTCCCACTGCTCCTCCGGGCCGACCTTGGCGGCGGAGAAGAAGCGCGTGTGCCGGGCAACGCTCGCGAGCGCCAGCGTGATGGCACAGAACAGCACCCACCCGGCCTTCGAATGAAAGCCACCCTGCGCAACCTCGGGGTTCAGGTGCTCGCCGACGACCATCAGACCGGCGAGTCGAACGCTGTTGCCGAGCCAGACAGCGAGGACCCCGATCGGAACGATCAGGATCGCGTGCGGAAAGCGGAATTGCTTGCGCATCGCGACGAGCATCGCGCTGAGCAGCACGGTGATGAGACCCATCCCCTCGAGACCGCTGCACACGGGAGCGACCGTGACCGCGAAGTTCGGCATCGCGAGCAGCATCGTGGACGGGTCCACGTAGACGTCCTCGCCAACGGCTCGGAGCAGCGCCGCGGTGGTCTGCAGCGTGCCGTGAGAGAGCGGCGGCCAGAGCACGGGCGCGAGACGTCCGCCCACCCACGCCGCCAAGCCGACGAGCACGCCGACGAGCACCCAGCTCGAGAGCACCCGCTTCACGATTTGCCGCACGCCGACGAGCGCCGCGAAGAGCGCCAGCGCCGAGCTCGCGCCGAGCACGCCCCAGAGCGCGAACCACGCCGCCGGCGAGCCACTCGGCGCCTCCGCGCTTCCGAACACGCGCGCCGTCACCGCCAGGAACAAGCCGTAGAGCACGGCGTGGATCGCCAGGCGGAAGACGCGGCGCCCGCGCGGGAACTCACCGACCCCGGCGGCGAGCGACTCTTTCTCTTCGGAACGAAACAGGACAAGCGCGGTGGCGACAGCAACGCCAAGGGGCGCTACGGCACCGATGCTTCCCATCCACTCCCATGGTCCGCCGCGACGCGCGATGGTTTGCGCGTCGAACCTCAAGCTGACCAACAGGTACTCGCCCAGCAGGGCGGCCCCCCCGAGGCCCCAAAGCAGGGCTGTGTTGTCTAGGCTGATTGGGCCGAACCTCACGCGAGCGGGCTCGGCCACATCAATCCTAGAAACTCAGCTCTGCTTGCGGCGCCGGCCGTTGGCAACCAGGAGCGCACCGCCGATGAGCAGTGCTGCAGCAGCACCACCACCGAGGCTGAGCTCAGGCGCCGAGACCGCGTGGGGCGGCGAGTACCAAGAACGGTAGTTCTTGACCTTGGGCGATGCGCCCGCCGTGGCGACGGTAGACATCACGATGGCACCGATGATTGAGGCGAGAATCTTGCGCGACATTGACGGCTCTCCTAACCCTAAGATTCCTACACAATCCTACCTCGGCCTGCAATAGGGATTTCTCAGGGGATGGCGATTTTTTGTTGTCAGGGCCAATTTTGTGTGGTTGGCGCGGCCCTAGTCATTCTTCCCGAGGTTCTGTACGGCTTGTCTCTACGGGACGATGCAAGCGGTGGGCCGAGCTTCAGCTTCCAGTGCGGGCGGCTGAGACTCGTTCAGCACCATTCACAGCGCCATCGATAACCGCCGGCGGCGGCCGTAATTCCGCGCGCATTTTTCGTTGCCCGCATGCGGTGATTCGTTCAGACGCGTGCGCGGATCACTCGCACATGCCGCAGGGTGAGACAGTGAGTCACGCCGCACTGAACAACCCTACTGAACAGACGCACTGAACGCGCGCAGGGTGCGCGGAGCCGCGACGTCAGCGTTCGCGACGTCGCGGGCGCTTCAGCCCGTAGCGCTCGATGCGCGAGATGAGGGTGCGGCGCGAGATGCCGAGGAGCTCCGCCGCGTGCGTCTGGTTACCGGCGCACTGGTCGAGCGCTGCAATGACACGTGCACGCTCGAGGTCGTCGGTCATCGCCGGCGCCGCGGGCGGAACGCCGGAGACGACCTCTTCGCGGCTGCCATTTCGCCCCGGTGCGTACGAATACGTCCCAACCCTGCCGGGAGCTGTCGTGGGCTCGGGAACGAGGGGAGGGAGCTCCGAGACGCGCTCGTGCGAGAGCGTTTTCCCCAAACGCTCGAGCGGGAGATCGACCACGTCGATGACCGGCGACTGCGAGAGCATGACAGCGCGCTCCATCACGTTCCGGAGCTCGCGCACGTTGCCGGGCCACGCATAAGCGTTCAGCACGCCGATGGCCGCGCCCGTCAGCCGCGGCACGGGAGACCGCCGCGCCTGCTGGGCAAACTGGTCGATGAATTGCTCCGCGAGGGGGCGGATCTCGTTCACGCGCTCGCGCAGCGGCGGCACGAACAAAGACACGCCGTTCAGGCGGTAAAAAAGATCCTGCCGGAATTGGGCCTGCGCGATCAGCGCCTCGAGATCGCGATGAGTCGCCGCCATGAAGCGCACGTCCACACGGATCTCCTTGAGACCGCCGACGCGCGTCATGCGTCGTTCCTCGACGACGCGCAAAAGCTTTGCCTGAATGGCGAGCGGCATCTCGCCGATCTCGTCGAGGAGGACGCTTCCGCCCTCGGCGATCTCGAGCAGGCCCGGCTTCGCCTGGACCGCGCCCGTGAAGGCGCCACGCTCGTGACCGAAGAGCTCGCTCTCGAGCAGCGTCTCCGTGAGGGCCGCGCAGTTCATGCACAGCATCGGCTGCGCCGCGCGCGGCGAGAGCTCGTGGATGCGGCGCGCGAGCACTTCCTTGCCGACGCCGGTCTCGCCGAGGATGAGCACGCTGATGTTCGTCGCGGCGACGCGCTCGACGAGGGGCCGCAGCGCTTCGATGGCTCCTGACGACGGAACCCGCGACGGCGGCAGCTCGACATTGCCGTGAAGAGCCGTGCCCGCCGCAGTGAGGAGCGCCTCCGGCGAACGGCCGTCACGCGGCCAGCACGCGACGCCAGTGGAAACCTCCCCGTGACCTCCCGATGCAAGCTGCTCACGTAATCCTTGGCAGAGTGCCTCCACCTTCTCCGGACCGGTGTCGATGAGCAGAAGCTCATATTCGTCCGCGGCGTACACCGCCACGAGGTCTACGGGCCGCAGATGACGCGAGAACGCTTCCTCGACGGCTTGTGCTTGGTGGCGCCCGAAGCGAAGGCGCACGACCGAGAACGTGCTGCGGTTCGACTCGGCGCGCGCGCACTCGTCCTCGAGGCGACCCTCGAAGTAGTCGTGGCTCCGGACGTGCCGCAGGCGCGTGCTGGCGCCCGACGCCTGGACGACCATCGTGACGCCGCCGAGCAGGAGGACGACGCCGGGCGAGAGAGCCGTCGTCTCACCCGGACCGAGCCGGCGGTTTCCGACCACGGTGGAAGCCCCCGCGCCGTAGTCGGTGATCTCCATGCGCGCGCCTGTGCTCAACGTGGCGTGAATGGGCGCCACGCCCGCCTCATCTACCCGGATATCGCAAGTCTCATGGCGACCGATGGTCACGCGCGCAGCCGCGGGCAGCGGGAAAGTCGTCATGCGGGTCTGCCCGAGAACGAGCAAACGCATGGTCGAGAACCCCGACGAGGGAATTACCGAATCGCCCTGGCTCGTGAGTGGTTTTGGATCCAAACTGTGCAACCCTTTGGTTCGAATTGTGCAGAGGTCAATGGTCAGATTGTGCAGTCACCGAGCCCGCTGCTTAGTAGTCTCAATAATTACCACTACTTAGAACCAATTCATCCGGCTGGTCAGCCAGTTTTAGCCTGGCACGCTGTGTGCTCATGACGCACGGCACAAGGGAGTCTTTCAGAAGATGCGCACCGTAAAGGGGATGGTTTTGGTGGATGGCAACACGTACCGGATCGTGCGCGTAGCGCCGGCTCAGTACGACGTGGTTCGCGTGCTGGACGATGTGTGCGTGGGTGAATTCCACAGCGCGCCGCAGCTCCGAGTCGTGCCGCATGCCATCGAGGCTGGCCTCCTCCGGGAGATCGCCCTGAGCGCAATTCGCGGCGCGAAGACAAGCTGGGTCGGCCGTCTCGCCACGACGTGAGCGAGGCGGCGTAGCGCGCGTGCGCGCACCAAGCCGGGTCGGGGGGCCCTAGCCGGGTGACCTGCGTCCGCCGAGCGACGCAGAGACACGCTCCGCAATCGCGAGGCACGCCGTGAGCCCCGGGGACTCGATGCCGTAGAGCGCAACGAGCCCCCGCACACCATGAGCTCGTTCGTCGCTCACGACGAAGTCCCCCGGCGGAGCGCCTTCGGGGACGAGCTTCGTGCGAACGCCCGCATAGCCGGGAACGAGCGCGCCGTCGGCGAGTGCCGGGTAGTAGCGGCGCACGGCAGTGTAGAACACCGCGGCGCGCGCTTCATCGAAGCGGTAGTCGACGTCGTCGACCCACGTCACGTCCGGACCGAAGCGAACGGCGCCCGCGAGATCGACCGTCACGTGGACGCCGAGGCCGCCCGACTCCGGCACGGGGTAGACGAGGTGCCGAAACGGCGAAGCGCCCGCGAGCGTGAAGTACTGGCCTTTCGTGAAGTATTGGCGCGGGATCGACGCGGCAGGCAGGCCCGTGAGCGCGCGCGAGAGCGCCGTCGCGGAAAGGCCTGCCGCGTTGACGAACGCCTTGCAGCGGACCTGCGCCGGCTCGGGTCCACCGAGCTCGAGCACGAAGCCTTCGGGCTCGACGCGCCCGCGGAGCACGGGCGTCGCCAGGACGATCGCAGCTCCATGCTCGACGGCGTCGCGCTTGAGCTGTGTCATCAAGAGGAGGCTATCGACGATGCCGGTGGACGGCGACCAGAGCGCCCGCACCGCCGTGAGCTCGGGCTCGAGCGCGCGCACGCCCGCCCCGTCGAGCCATACGAGATCGTGGACGCCGTTCGCTTCGGCCTGCGCTGCGAGACGCTCGAGCTCGGCGATTTCGGCGGTGCGCGTCGCGACCACGAGCTTGCCCGGGAGCGCGTACGGCACGTCGTGCTCTTCGCAATACGCGTAGAGCGCGTGCTTACCCGCGACGCAGAGCTCCGCCTTGAGCGAGCCCGGCGTGTAGTAGAGGCCCGCGTGGACGACCTCGGAGTTGCGCGAGCTCGCGTGGGTGCCGAGCGCCGGCTCGGCTTCGAGAACGACGACCGAGCGACCGGCGAGCGCGAGGGCGCGGGCCACGGCGAGGCCGATCACGCCGCCGCCCGCGACCACGGCGTCCAGCGCTTCGACCGTCGCCACGGCGCGCCCCGGTTACTCGAACGAGCAGACGTATTCGGCGATGCCGGAGGCGACCGTGATGTCGAAGCCGGATTTGCCTGGAACGCGGAAGTGCGTGCCTGCGCCGTACTCGCGCCACTCGCTCGAGCCGTCGAGCTTCACGCGGCAGCTGCCGGCGGTGATGTCCATGCGCTCCGGCGCGTCCGTCCCGAAGTGGAACTCACCGGGATAGATGAGGCCGAGCGTCTTCTTGGCGCCGCCCTCGAGGATCACAGAGTGGGATACGACCTTACCTTCGAAGTAAATGTTCGCTTTGGCGACGGCCGTTACGTTCTCGAATTTCATGGCCGGCACAATATAGCCGGCCTCCCCGCTTGACTCAGCGGGAAAAGGAAATTCTCTTATAGAGCCTCGGGGCAACTGACGAATGTCGAGCACGCGGAAGCGCTATCGGATCTTGATGGTGGAGGACAGTCGCGTGAGCCTCGAGGTGTACGCGCAGCGCCTCGAGAAGCGGGGCTACCGGGTCGCGACCGCAATTTCCGCCGAGGAGGCGCGCGCGGAGCTGGAGGCCGGCGTGCCGGATCTGATCCTGCTCGACGTGTTCATGCCCAAGGTGAGCGGCTTCGAGTTCTTGCGTGAGCTGCGCGGGGATCCGAAGACGAGCCGCGTGCCGATCATCCTGATCTCGGCGCTGTCGGACACGCAGCACATCGTCGAGGGGCTCGAGCTCGGAGCGAACGACTACGTCACGAAGCCGATCGTGATGCCGATCCTGACGGCGCGCATGGAAGCGCTCTTGCGCTCGAGCGAGCTCGTCCGGCGGCTCGAGGTGCAGACGGAGCTCTTGTCGAAGCTCGCGGCGTTCGACGATCTCACGGGCGTGTACAACCGCCGCTCGATGTTCCACCACCTCGAGGCGGAGCTCAGCCGCTGCCGGCGCTACGGCCGGAGCCTCGGCATCTTGATGGTCGACATCGACCACTTCAAGCGGGTGAACGACGAGCACGGCCATTTGGTGGGCGACCAGGCCCTGCGCTGGGTCGCGACCACGCTGCAAAACGAGCTTCGCTCGATGGATTTTCTCTGCCGCTACGGTGGCGAGGAGTTCTGCGCGATCCTGCCGGAGACGAACCGCCCCGGCGTGGCGCGCGCGGGCGAGCGGCTGCGGGCTGCGATCGAGCGCACGCTGTTCAAGCAAGACGAGGTCCAGCTGAGCTTGTCGATCTCGCTCGGCGGGGCGAGCTGGGCGGCGGACGAGAGCAACGACATCCCCGATCTCTTGGCGCGCGCCGACGCCGCGCTGCTCGAAGCCAAACGCAACGGCCGCAACCAAGTCCGGGTGTCCAACGAAGACCAGGTCGCCCGCCCAAGCTGACCCACCCGGCGAGGAGCACCTCGCATGACACGACGAATCCGAACGCTCGCGGGGGAGCATCGAGCAGGGCGGAGGACCATGGCGCTCGTGCTGTGCTGCCTGGGCGTGGCGGCGAACGGCGCCGGGTGCTCGGGGAGCTCGAGCGAGGAAGACGCTGGCGGCACCGGCGGAGGCGCCGGGACGGTCGGGACGAACGGCGGCGCCGCCGGCAAAGGCCCGACGGGCGGCGGCGCGGGCAAGGGCGGGAGCGGGGGCAGTGCGGCGGCGGGCGGCGCAGAGGCGGGCACGGGCGGCACGAGCAGTGGCGGTGACGGCAAGGGTCGCGCGGCGGAGCTCGCGAGGAAGCTCGGACGCGCGCCGAACTTCTTCATCGGCATGGGCAACGATCTCGCGAACGACCACAACCAGGACGGCGCGTACACGCTCGGCGTGACGATGGATCTTCACTACGCGTACATGGTCGGACTGCCGGGCGAGGGCGGCTGGCCCGACTGGAACGCCGAAGGCTCCTTCGTGAACATCCTCGCCGACTCCGCCGACGCGCACGGCGTGACGCCGATGTACACGCTGTACGCGATGGCGGCGCACGGCGAGGCGAGCGCAGCCGTGCTCTCCGACAGTGACTACATGGGGAAATACTGGGACGGAGCGAAGCTCCTCTTCGAGCGTCTCGCGATCTTCGACAAGCCGTCGGTCGTGCACCTCGAGCCGGACTTCTGGGCGTTTTTCCAGCAGCAATCCAAGGGGGATCCCGCGTCCATCAAGGTGCTCATTCATGGGCTCGCGCCGGACTGCGAGGACCAGCCGGAGGACCTCGCAGGGCTAGGGCATTGCCTCGTGAAGCTGTCGAGGACGTACGCGCCGAAGAACGCGCTCGGTTTTCATGCGTCGGTGTGGGCGGGCGCGCCCGCCGACACGGTCACGTTCCTGAACGCGATTGGCGCGGGCGATGCGGACTTCGTCGCCATCGACATGCTCGATCGCGACGCGGGGTGCTTCGAGGCGGGCGTCGACGACGCGTGCCAGCGGGACGGCGACTTCTACTGGGACGAGTCGAACCAGACGAGCCCGAACTTCCACGAGCATCTCGATTTTTCGAAGACGATCGGGGACGGCTTGAAGAAGCCGATCATCTGGTGGCAGGTGCCGTTCGGGGTTCCGAGCGACACGCCCGGCGGCACGGCGGGGCACTACCGCGACAACCGCGTGCACTACATTTTCGGGCACATCGACGAGTTCGTCGCGGCGGGCGGGCTCGGGGTGGCGTTCGGCACGGGCGCCGGGAATCAGACGTACATCGACACCGACGGCAATCAGTTCAAGGACGCGGTGACGGCGTACTTCGCAAGCCCGACGGCGCTGCCGTAGCGGGGCGCCATGCGGGCTCCGTTCGGTGCCGTCGGCGCCGTGGCTGATGTTGTGCTCAGCTCAAGCCGAGCGGCACGCACTCGACGAGATCGAGGCCGTAGCCATGGAGCGCGGCGATGCGCTTCGGATTGTTCGTGAGGAGGCGCAGCTTCTCGACGCCGAGCGCGCCGAGGACCTGCGCGCCGAGGCCGTACTCGCGGAGCGTGCCGCCGTGCGGGCGCGTCGCGTCGGGGCTGCTCGCACCCGGCGCCGAAAGCTCGAACGTTTCCGGCCGCTCCGGCGGCAGGTAGACGATGACGCCTTTGCCCGCGCGCTCGATAGCCGCGAGCGATTCGTCGAGCAGCTGGCCGCCGTGCCCGGCGCTCGAGCTGAACACGTCGCTCAGCAGCACGCCGCGATGCATGCGGCAGAGCGTCGGCTCGTTCGCCTCGATCGTGCCCTTCACGAGCGCGAGCACCTGACGGCGCTCCGGCACGGACTCGAACACGACGGCTCGCCACGCCGTGCCCGTCCGATCGAGCACGATTTCCTGCTCGGCGACCTGGTGCACGAGCCGCTCCGTGCGCAGCCGGTGCGCGATCAAATCCGCGATCGTGAGCACGCGGAGATCGTGACGCTGCGCGAACTCCTCGAGATCGGGCAAACGCGCCATCGCGCCGTCGTCACGGATGATCTCGCAGATGACGCCGGCGGGCGCGAGCCCGGCCATGCGCGCGAGATCGACGGAGCCTTCGGTCTGTCCTGCGCGCACGAGCACGCCGCCGTGGCGCGCCTGGAGCGGGAAGATGTGCCCCGGCACGACGACGTGCTCGGGCCGCGCGTGCGGGCTCGAGGCCACGCGAATGGTGTGCGCGCGATCCGCAGCGCTGATACCGGTGGTCACGCCTTCGCGCGCCTCGATGCTGACCGTGAACGCCGTGCCGAGCTTGGGTCCGCTGCGCCCGGGAGCCCCCATCATCGGGAGGTCGAGCTTCTTGACCTGCTCTTCCGTGAGCGTGAGGCACACGAGGCCGCGGCCGTGGAGGACCATGAAGTTGATGGCTTCGGGCGTGACGTGCTCCGCCGCCATGCAGAGATCGCCCTCATTTTCGCGGTCCTCGTCGTCGATCAGGATCACGAACTTGCCGGCGCGGATGTCGGCAAGCGCCTGCTCGACCCGCTCGCTCGGCCCGGGTGCGTGCACGGGCTGCGCGGCGTTCACGACGGGTGCCGTCATGAGCGCACCTCCTCGGCGAAGCGCCGCAAGCCGGGCAGCGTGATGTCCTCGACGGCAGGCTCGCCTTCGAGCCAGCGCGCCACGTAGCGCGCGACGAGATCGACCTCGAGGTTGAGCTCCCGCCCGACCGCGAGCGCGCCGAGCGTCGTCACCTCGAGCGTGTGCGGGATCAGCATCACGTCGAAGCGCGTCCCCGTGACCCGATTCACGGTGAGCGAAACGCCGTCGAGCGTCACCGAGCCCTTCTCGGCGACGAAGCGCAGGAGCGCAGCCGGGCCCTCGAGCGTGACGCCGAGCGCGCCGCCCGACTGCTCGACCCGGACCACGCGCGCGAGGCCGTCTATGTGCCCCGTCACGAGGTGCCCGCCGAGCCGCTCGCCGAGCGCGAGCGAGCGCTCGAGGTTCACCGCGTCGCCCACAGCGAGCCGCCCGAGCGTCGTGCGGTCGAGCGTCTCGCGGCTCAGGTCGGCGGCGAAGCCCCCGGGGACGAGCGCCGCCACCGTGAGGCACGCGCCACTTACGGAAATGGACTCGCCGAGCGCGAGCGGACCGAGCGGCGACGCCACGGCGAGCTGCGCGCCGCTTTCCACGGCGTCGATTCGCTCCACGCGTCCGACTGCGGCTACGAGTCCGCTGAACATGCTCCCTGAATAGCACGACGCGCGGGGATCGCCCGCGCGGGTTGCACCCGGCGCGGCGCAGGATCACCATCGGGACGATGCGCATGAGAGCGCGCTCTCTGCTGCTCGTCGGGCTTGGGTGCTTCGCCTGCGGACCAAGTCTCAACACGGTCCACGAGGGCGCGGTGCGCTTCGAGCATTGCTACGGCGTCGATCTCAATCCCAAAGCCGAGGCCTCCCAGCGCAAGGCTTGCTGGCAGCTCTGGGTGAGCTCTTACACCGTCGGCCAGCCGCGCGACCGCATCGAGTACGCCCAGCGACGACTGCACGCGCTCGACGGAGACGACGAGAAGTGCCCGCAGCTCGCGCTCGACCGCGACCACCCGCCCGAAGCGCGCCAGTTCTATCTAGTCGTGCCCACGCCGACGAGCGTGCACGCGCCGCCGCCGCCGGTCGCGACCGTGCTGCAGGCAGGCGACGGGGGTGTACCGCCCGGAGCGCCGAGCGCCGACCTCGCGAAATCCGACGCCGGCACCGCGGGCAGCGGCGCGAAGACCAGCGACGGGGCCAAGGCGCCACCGTCGGAGATTTGCGCGACCCGCTGCCGCAGCGCCTGGCAGAGCTGCGACGGCGCGTGCGCCACCCCTTCGACGAAGTCGGTCTGCGCCGACTGCAAGACCGCCTACACGCGCTGCATGCGCGGCTGCTTCGAGTGAGCGCGATCTCGAGCCGCCCCGCCGCGGCCCAAAAACCACGACCTGTGTCCGTCTACCCTCGAGGGTAGGCCGCGGCAGTCGCGGAGGTGCGCGGAATCGCGAGGGTCCGCGGCGCCCGAGCCGAGCACGGCACTTGCTGAACCCCAATTTGTTGACGCCCCACACCGAGCAGCAGTACCGAAGGAGATTGCACATGACGCCACGGAATCCGGCTCTGAGCGCTCTAGCCCCCGCCGTGGCGACCCCGCTGCCGCGCGTTTTGCGCCCCCAGCGCGCCGTCCCAGCTGACGCCGTGCGACCGACGCGGGCCGAGGTGAACCTAGCGAACCTGCGCCACAACCTCCGTGTCGTGCAGCGCCTGTCCGCCGGACGCCCCGTTTGGTCGGTGCTCAAAGCCGACGGCTATGGCCACGGTGCCAAAGCCGTCGCTCGCACCCTCGAACGGGCCGGGGCCAGCGGCATGTGCGTGGCCCTGCTCGAAGAAGGCATCGAGCTCCGCGACGCCGGCATCAAGATCCCGATCCTCGTCACGGGCGGTTACTACGGCCGAGCCTGGGGCGAGCTTCTGCGTCACGATCTGACGCCCGTCCTGCACGACCCCGGGCAGGTCGAAGCCCTGGCCGACGAGGTGCGCTACTCGCGCGCCGAGCCGATCGCCGCGCACGTGAAGATCGATACGGGCATGAGCCGCCTCGGCGTTTCGCCCAAGGAGCTCGAGCGGCTGGCGGACGCGCTGCGCCGCCACCCTGAGGTGCGCCTCGACGGGCTGATGACGCATTTTGCCTGCGCCGACGCGGGCGAGGTGCCGTCGATCGACCACCAGCTCGACGCCTTCGATCGCGCCACGGAGACGCTCGCGCGGCTCGGCCTCACGCCGCGCGTTCGCCACGCCGCGAACAGCGCCGCGATCGTGCGCTCGGAGCGGGCGCGGCTCGATCTGGTGCGGCCGGGCATCGCCTTGTTCGGGGTCGAGCCGAGCGCGGGGCTCTGTAAAGAGCTGCGGCCCGTCATGCGCGTGCGCAGCGAAATCATCGCGCTCCGCGAGCTGCCGGTCGGCGCTTCGGCGGGCTACGGCGGCACCTGGGTCGCCCAGCGACCAAGCCGCATCGCGACCGTTCCCATCGGGTACGCGGACGGCCTCGTGCGGGCGCTGTCCAACAAGGGCGCGCTGCTCGTGCGCGGGCGGCGCGCGCCGATCGCCGGCGCCGTCAGCATGGATATGACCATGATCGACGTGACGGACATCGACGGCGTGCGCCTCGGTGACGAGTGCGTCGTGCTCGGCACGCAGAAGGGCCCGCTCGGCGAGGACAGCATCGGCGTAGCCGAGGTGGCGACCCAGCTCGGCACCATCCCGTGGGAAGTACTCACGAACGTGTCGCGCCGCGTGCCCCGCTTCTACCGCGAGCCGTAAGCACGCTCGCCGGTAGGCAGGATTTGCAAATCCCAGGGGTTCGGCCCTCGCTCCGTCGCGCTGATCTCTAAGCGTTACGGCGACTTCAGCCATCCGTACCTGGGCAGATCTGATCAATTTTGGCTGTTCGGCCGACGTGGCTTGCGGCCCTCGAAATCGTGGGGGTAACTACGCGCCCCTTGTCTCTTGAGGGGGCCGAAGTTCGAGGAGCCGCGAATGGCAATGAAGTACGGCCATTTCGACGATGACGCGCGCGAATACGTGGTGACGCGCCCCGATACACCCCGTCCCTGGTCGAACTACCTCGGCACCACCGAGTACGGCGCCATGATCACGAACCACGCGGGTGGTTACAGCTTCTACCGGAGCGCCGCCAACCAGCGCCTCCTCCGCATGCGCGGTAACTCCGTGCCCCTCGATCAGCCGGGCCGCTACTTCTACCTGCGTGACCAGGCGAACGGCGACTTCTGCAGCGGGAGCTGGCAACCCGTCGGCAAGCCCCTCGACAAGTACGAATCGGTCTGCCGTCACGGTACCGCCTACACGATCACCACCTCGAAGTACGACGACATCGAGACGGAGGCGACCTACTTCGTTCTGCCCGAGCAAACCTTCGATCCGGGTGCACGAGGGCGCAGCGGCATCCGCGCAATCCCCGGGGGCAACTTGGCGACCCTTGTCTCCGGAAGGCGTGGACGCCTTGAGGAGCAGCCGTGATGAAGTACGGCCATTTCGACGATAGCGCGCGCGAATACGTCGTGACGCGTCCCAACACATCCCGGCCCCGGTCGAACTATCTCGACTCGCGGCGTGACGTCGTTTTCATCTCGTACAGCCAAGAGGATCGTCGCTGGCTGTGCCTGCTCAAGATCGTGCTGAAACCGTACCTCCGTCGGGGGCTGATCCGGATTTGGGATGACTCCGCAGTGCGGACGGGCACGCAGTGGAAAAAGGAGCTCGCGAGCGCGTTGCGGCGGGCTCGCGTAGGCGTGCTCCTGACCAGCACCGACTACTTTGCCTCCGACTTCGTCAACAACGTCGAGCTGCCAGCACTCCGACGAGCAGCGGCGCGGGGCGAGCTGACGCTCTTCTGCGTGCCGGTTCGCCCTGCAGATCCCCGCGCGCTTCGTCTGCAGTCGTACCAATGGGCGAGGGATCCGAAACGTCCGCTTTCGCGCATGTCGCGGCCGGCGCGGGAGCAGGCCTTGGTCGCCATCGTGGAGGAACTCGTCGCGCTGTTTGGGAGAAACTCGCGACGAACGCGGCGACCGCGCGCTATGAGCCGCATGAGGGCACGATTTGCAAAATCTCGGCACGCAGCGCCCTGTTCTCGGGATTTTGACTCGCCACGGGGAGGGAAGGCGACTTCAGCCATCACCCCGGTGGCAGATCTGACCAATTCTGGCTGCTGGGCCGACCCCGGCTTGCGGCCCCCGAAACCCCGGGGCTAAGTTCGCCCCCCTTGTCTCTTGAGGGGATGACGCTTCGAGGAGCACTGATTCGAGAATGAAGTACGGCCATTTCGACGACGACGCGCGCGAATACGTGGTGACGCGCCCCGATACACCCCGTCCCTGGTCGAACTACCTCGGCACCACCGAGTACGGCGCCATGATCAC
>DATMCL010000579.1:0-13447 GCA_035558375.1 Polyangiaceae bacterium | reverse complement strand
CCCCGAGCTCGAGCACGCCGAACGAGCCGCCCCGCGCGAGCTCACGTGGCCGAAGCCAGGCCGAAAGCCGCGCTTCCTCCCCTCGCCCCACCGCGTCGACGGCGCGCGCCGCGCCCGCGCGCACGCTGAGCCCCGCATGCGCGCCAAGGAGCTCGCTCTTCTCGCCCGGCTCGCTCACGCTCACGGTTCCCTCGAGCACCGCGACGCGGACGGGGCGGCCATCGCTCGCTTCGAGCGCGTACACCGTACCGTGTGCCGTCGCCTCGAGCTTCCCCGCCGCGAGCGAGAACGTCTGCCCGGCGCTGCGCGGCGCGAGAGCGGCGACGGCGGTACCGCCCACCACGCGCACGCGGAGGCTCGCGCCGCGGAGCGCCTCGAGGGTCACCTCGCTCGCCGGGCCGAGACACACGTCGATCGCCGGGTCGATCGTCAGACAAGCGCGACCGTCGCCCGTTCTCACCGTGGCGCCTTCGGCGAGCGTCTTCTCGCCAACCACGGCGCGCTCGGCGCCCACGCGCACGTCACCGCTCGCAAACACGAGCTCGGAGCGCGCGACCGTCACCGGCAACGGCGCGGCGGCGACGCTCGCGACCGAAGGCGAGGCGCTGCCGGGGCGTTTCGCTTCGGGCACGCGCGGTGCGCGCGAGAGCAAAGCAAAAGCGGCAGCGGCACCGATGACCAGGGCCGCGCCAAGGCCCGCTCGCCCGAGCGCTTGCCGGGGGCGCGCCGGTGCTTCCCCGGGTCCCACGACGCGGAGCCGCACGCCGCGCGCGCGGGCGAGCGCGGCGGCCACGCTCGGCGAATCGTCGGCGGCGGCATCGGCGAGCCGCCCAGAGAGCTCGCCGAAGAGCGCGAGCTCGCGCGCCGCGAGCGGATCCTCGGCCGCGTAGCGCCGGCGAGCCTCGTCTTCCACGGGGCGGAGCGCGTCGCCGGCCGCCCAGCGATTCTGCAACGCCTCGAAGCCGTCGCGATCGATCAAGACGGCCTCCGGCGCTCGGCCCGGCGCGCGTCGCGCTCGAGCGCTTTCCGGATCTCTTTGCGCCCGGCGACCAGGCGATCCTTCACGGTGCCGACGGGAGCGCCCGTGAGCTCCGCGATCTCCTCCACGCTGTACTCGAGCGCGTGACGCAGTACGAGCGCCTCGCGCCGCTCGGGCGAGAGCCGCGCCAAGATCGCATCGAGCCCGAGCGGCTCGCCACCCGCATCCGAGCGCCTGCCCCAGGGCAGCTCGCCCGGCACGATCCAGCGCGCGAGCAGGCTCTTGTGCGCGCTCTCACGCCGAACGAGCCGCGCCACGGTGCGCACGGTGATCCGATCGGCCCAGGCTTCTAGGCTCGCTGCGACGCGGAACGTTCCTGCCGAAGCGAGGATCTCGAGCAGGGCGAGCTGGGCGGCGTCGTCGGCATCCACCGACGGCCCCGAGAGGAGTCGGGCGAGCCGGGCCACGCGGCCGGAGAGCCGGCGAACCAGGATCCGCTCCGCGGCGGGGTCCTTGCCCGACACCCGGGCCATGAGCTCCAGATCGGGCTCGGGCTCCGGGGGTGTCGGGGACGGCACGTCCACCTTCGAATGATGCACCCCACGGGGCTTTTTGGGTCGGAACAATCGGCCGCAGCCGATTACCAGCCTCCGACGAGCACCCCCACCTCGGCCCCCACGGAAAAATTGCCGAGTGTCGCGAGGGTCGTGCGAGCCGCGTCGCCCGCGACGAAGTCGATGGCCCGCGTGTAGTAGTCGGCGTGGACGCCCGCGTCGAACGCCACGAACGGCGCGATCGGCACGGTCGCCCGCATCCCGAGGACGCCCCCGCCGCGCCAATGCGACGTGTCGGGAGCCGCCGTCGCCGCAGCGTGCGGCGTCGCGTCCGTGCGGCTCACGAGCTCGAGCCCGGCGCCGAGCTCGGGCATGAGCGTGAACGGCCGCGCCGCGAGGAGCCACGCGAAGCGCAGATCGAACGTGGCGCGCCGCAGCCGGAAGTCGCCGTACTCGCCCGTCACGCGGTCCGGCACGAACAGCGCCGCACCGAGGCGCGTCGCAACGCGTGAGCCGAGACGCACGACGGCGCTCAAGTTACCGCCCACGATGGCGTCCTCGCCGAGCGTCGCCACGTTCGCGCCGATGCCGCCACGCACGGCGAAGTGCGTGGGCTCGGGGGGCGGCGGCTCGGGCGCTTGGTCCGTCGTCGTGGCAGCCGGTACGGGCGCGACGGGCGCGGGCTCCGCCACCACCGCTTCGACGGGCTCGGACGCGACCTCGAGTCCCTCGCGCAACGCCGCGACCGCCGATTCGAGAATGCTCGCGACGGCCTCGGGGAGCGCCGCGTCGTCATCCACGGCGCCAGGTAGCCGGCGCACGATCGCGCGCCCGCGCGCCGCATCGACGACGTAAAGCTCCGCGCCGCCCTCGCCCACTTCGAGCACCGCGGCGAGCAACGCCTGCGGATCGGAGCGCACGCTTTGTACCCACGCGAGGCGCGCCGAAGCGGCGGGCGGCGTGGTTTCCACGACGAGCGTCACACCGTGTGGCTCGAGCTCGGCTCGAAGCACGCGCTCGAGCTCCCCTCTCCGCTCGGCAGCGAGCGCGCCGGGCAGCCGTAGCGCCACGCGCGTCCGCTCGAGCGTCGGGGCGCGCGCGGGCGCCGCAAGAGGACCAGGAGCGGGAGGCGTGTCACCCGCGGCGAGCGCAGGGCTGGTGCAGAAGAAGCACAGCGCGAGGGCGGCCCGCGTCGCATTCACCGCGCGACCATATCGCGTGGGGGAAGGCCCCGCCGAACTTGCTTCGGCGGAGGGGGGCGGCGCGTGCCGCCCCCATGAACGAGGCTAGAACGCCGAGCAGTCAAGACTGATCGGCGTTCTACTGCACGGGTGGCGGTCCGTAGAGCGAGGCGCGCTTCACCGTGTAGCCGATGGCGCCGCCGAGGCCGAACGTCGTGGACTCGACGAGCGTGCCGTCCGGCGCGACCTCCTCGACGATACCGGCTATCGAGTACGTCACGAGCGTGTTGCCGTTGTCGAGGCGCTGAACGTCGCCGTAAATCACGCTTTCGTTGCCGCTGCCGGGATATTCCCAGACCCGCGACGCCGTCATCGTGTCGAAGTCGAGCTTGACCTCGACGGCGGTCGCGGGAGTGCCGGTTTTACCGTTGTTGAAGAAGAGGAGGCGATCGGGCGCGATGAGATCGTGGCCGTGCTGGCGCTCCCAGATCGCTCCGTCACCCGTGAAGTAGCTCGTGTCACCGCCGAGCACCCAGTCGACCTCGCCCGTGCGCTTCACCTTGGTGTAAGCATTTTGGTTGAGGTCGGAGAACGTGTAGCTGTCGTCACCGGGGTGGTAGTGGATGGAGTTCGTGTGGCACTTGTTGGTGCCTCCGTCGGTGCCTCCGTGCGCGTCGTGGACGTTGACGATCTCGTGGATCGATTCGTCCGGCCAGCGCTCCATGATCCGATCGCAGCCACTGCCGTCGTGCTCGATGTAACCGACGGTTCCGTCGGGCAGCACCGTGAAGTCGTGGTGGGGATCGCCGAACTCGCGGTGCGTGACGATACCGACGCCGTCCATGGGTACGCTGGCGATGAACCCGCCGCCGCCCTGCACGTTGATGTTGCCGTACCACATCGTCTTGCCGTCCCAGCTCATCTGGGACCGGCCGAGCCCGACGGCCGCGCTCCACCATACGTACTCGCCGTCCGCATCGATGATGAACGCCGGCCCCTTCGAAAGCATGGAGGAGACCAGGTAGCCGCCCGCGGCTCGCGACTTGTCGAACGTGGTCACGGTCACCGGCGGCAAGCCGTTCTTGACGGGTCCCGTCGTGACGACGAAATCGTCGCTCGTGCACAC
Source organism: Polyangiaceae bacterium (assembly GCA_035558375.1). Classification (GTDB taxonomy): domain Bacteria; phylum Myxococcota_A; class Polyangia; order Polyangiales; family Polyangiaceae; genus PMG-095. Next base: position 9,607 of record DATMCL010000579.1, on the reverse strand, counting down.
CTTGTCGTCCCCGTGCACGACGACGCGCGCGTGGTAATCACGCGAGGGCTTCATGCCGAGCAAGAGCGTGCGGTAGTTCTTCGCCGCTAGGTCGACGGGCGCGACCAGGCCGTACGACGTGTCGAGCCCGAATTGGATCTCCGCGGACTCGAGGTGCGCGAGCTCGATGTCCCACTTCACGATCGCCACCGTGCCGATCTCCGAGCTCAGCGAGTAGCGCACGAAGAAGCCGCAGGGGCCCGGCGTCACGAGGCCACCGTCCTCGGGCTCGGGCTCCGGCATCTCGACCACGCCGGCCGCGCCCGCTTCCGGCACGGGGAGCGCGCTCGTGCCGCCCAGAGCTTCGGCTCCGGCTGCTCCCGGCTCGCGTCCGCCCTCCGCCACGTCGCCACCCGTGCCGGCGTTTCCGCCGACGAGCTCCGTCGCGCCACCGTGCGCCCCATCGCTCGTCCCGGCTACGGCCCCCGACCCACCGGCCTGCGTGGTCCCGGCACTTCCGCCCTCGCCGGCGGCCCCACCTGCACTCGCGACGGCCGGCGGCGCGTCCCAGCGCCCGCAGCTCGCGGCCACGAGCGTCGCACCGGACAGGAGGAGCCAGGTGCGTGCCGCGCGAGGTGCGCGAAGAATCATCGGCTGCGGGCAAGCTTTTCGGGTGATGGGGTACAAGGGTAGCTGATGTTCGCCCGAAATCGCGCCCATCGGGCGTCCTACAAGGTCTTTCAAGGCTTTCTCGCCTTGCTTCTCACGCTCGCGGCCGGTCGCGCCGGAGCCCAGCCGGACCCGAGCGCGACGCAGGCCCCGAGTGCCACGCCCAGCGCGCCGTGCGGCACCGAGAACCTGCTCGCCGGCAAGACGCCCTCGGAGCAGCAGGGCCTCACGGGCGAGGTTTCGCGCATCACGGACGGAAAGGTCGACAGCGACGGCGCCGACTGGGATGCCGCGAGCGCCGTGACCTGGATGGGGCAAGGCCACGTCACCTACGACCTCGGCGCGCCGACCGAGCTTCGCGCCGTCACCATGCAGGGTGATGCGAACGACGTCTATCGTCTCGCAGGCTCGCTCGACGGCTCGCAGGGCAGCTTCAAGGTGCTCGGCGAGCTCCGCAACGTTCGCGACCAGGGCCACGGCTTGCGCCAGCGGAGCGTCCAGTTCGCACCGGTCACCGTTCGTTACCTGAAGGTGAGCGACGGACCCGGCGACGGCGCGTACTCGCTCTCCGAGCTCGCCGCGTTCTGCCGTCCGCCGACGCCGTTCCCCCCGAGCTTCAAGATCGAGCCGACGGAAAAGAAGGCGGCCGCGAGCGACGAGGACGCCGGGCCGCGCCTCGGACTCGCGCCTCCCGAGGAGCCCGCTCGAACGCCGCTGCTCGTGGTCGCCGCCGTATTCGTCGCGCTCGGCTTCTTCCGGGCGAGCCGCAGCAACAAGAAGGAGACGAAGGCCGAGCGCGAAAAGCTCGACGCGCGCGACGCGCGGGCGACGATCGAGGGGGCGCTCCGCTTGATGTTCCTCTTGAGCGGCTGCGCGGCGCTCATTTACGAGATCGTCTGGTTCCACCTGATGCGCCTGGTGATCGGCGCGTCGGCGCTCTCCGTCGGCATCGTGCTCGCGAGCTTCATGGGCGGCATGTTCCTCGGGAGCCTGCTGTTCCCGCGCTACGTGCCGGCTGATCGCCACCCGATTCGCGTGTACGCCCAGCTCGAGCTCGGCATCGGCGTGTGCGGCCTGGCGATGCCGCTCATCTTGCCGGCCATTCGTTACGTCTATGTCGGGCTCGTGGGGTACGGCTCGCTCGGCATCGCCCTGCGTAGCGTCATCGCCACGGTGATGCTGATCCCACCGACGGCGCTGATGGGCGCCACGCTGCCCGCGATCGCGCGACGCTACTCCGCCGGCCGCCGCGGCATGTCGAGCCTGGCTTGGCTCTACACGGCGAACACGGCGGGCGCGGTGCTCGGCTGCTTGCTCTCCGCCTTCTACCTGCTCGCCGTGTGGGACGTGTGGGTCGCGACCGCCAGCGCAGCGGCCCTCAATTTCGCCATTGGCTTCTACGGTCTAAGAGCCGCCAAGAGCGCGCCAGCCCAGGCCGAGACGCCGGTGGCCGCCGCGGCGCGCGAGAAGCCGCGCCGGAAGTTGCACGCGCCGTTGCGCGTCGATCCGCGCATCGTCTACCTCGTCGCGGGGCTTTCGGGGCTCACCTCGCTCGGCGGGCAGGTCGTCTGGACTCGCCTTTTGACCCTGCTCTTCGGCGCGACGGTGTTCGCGTTCGCCATCATCCTGGCCGTCTTCTTGGCAGGCCTGGGTCTCGGCAGCGCGCTCGCGGCCTACTACCTCCGGCGCGGCCGCAACGCCGTGCGCGGGCTCGGCTGGACCCAGATCCTGCTCGTCCCCACCTTGTTCTTGTCGGGGCTCGTGATTGGACGCTACCTGCCCTTCGCGTCGCCGCCTTCGCTCACGCCGGTGAACGCGCTTCACGGGCTGCACGTCGTGCGCGCGATCGTCGTCATCCTGCCGTCGGCGGTGCTCTGGGGCATGAGCTTTCCGCTCGCGCTGGCCGCGGCAGGCAGCGACGGCGCGGACACCGGTCGCTCGAGCGCGTACGTCTATGCCGCGAACACCATCGGGGCGATCGTGGGTGCTCTCGCCTATAGCTTCTGGATCATCCCGAGCTACGGCTCGAGCTGGGCGGAGAAGCTACTCGCCATCTTCGCCGGTATCTCGGCAGCGACGGTGATGGTCGGTGTGGCGAAGGCCCAACGGCGCACCACCAAGGCGGCCGACGCGCCGCTGCTCCATCCGGCCTGGGCGCTCGGTATCGGCGTGCTCGGCGCCGCGCTCATGCCGAGCTTTCCCCCGATCTTCTTGGCGCACGGCCGCTACATCTGGTGGGTCGATCCGAAGGATCGCTTCCCGTACGTGAGCGAGGGCGCGGCCTCCACCGTCGCCGTGCACGTCGCGCCGGACGGCTACCGCAACTTTCACGTCTCGGGGCGCGTCGAGGCCACGAACAACCCTTCGGATCTGCGCACGGAGCGCTTGATCGGCCACCTCTCGGGCCTGCCGCACCGGCATCCGGAATCGGTGCTCGTCGTCGGCATGGGCGGCGGCATTTCGGCCGGGGCGCTCTCGCTCTATCCCGAGGTGAAGCGCATCGTCATCTGCGAGATCGAGCCGCGCGTCGTCGGCGCCACGCGCCTCTTCGGGGACGAGAACTACCACGTGCTCGACAATCCGAAGGTCGAGGTCGTGTTCGACGACGCTCGCCATTTCCTCGCGACCACGCGCGAGAAGTTCGACGTCATCACCTCCGACCCGATCCACCCCTGGGTCCGCGGCAATTCGATCCTGTTCTCCAAGGAGTACTACAACATCGTGCGCGAGCGGCTGAAGCCGGGCGGCCTCGCGACGCAATGGGTGCCGCTCTACGAGACGAGCGAGCTTGCGATCAAGATCCAGATGCGCACGTTCATGTCTGCGTTTCCGAACGGCGTGGTCTTCAACACCAACGTGAGCGGCAAGGGCTACGACGTGGTCCTCGTCGGCGGAGAGCAGCCGCTCAGCATCGACCTCGACGACATGGATCGCCGCATCTCCTCGAATCCGGTGCTGTACCAATCGCTCGCGCAGGTGAAGATCCACAACGCCGTCGAGCTGATGGCCGTCTACGGCACGGCCGGCTCCGACATGCAAAAGTGGCTCGCGGGCGTGCCCGTCAATCGCGATTTCAGCCTCAAGCTCGAGTACATCTCGGGTCTCGCGCTCAACGCCGGCGAGGCGGATCCGATCTACGCGCACATGGTCGAGGGCCACACCTTCCCGAAGGTCGTCGGCAACCCGGCGCACGTCGCCGACCTCCGGCGGCGCTTGATGGGTGCGGGCCGCTAGCGCAATCCCTGGAATTTCTCGGGCCTCCGCGAAGCGCGCGAGCGACCCGGACTTCGGGTATTCTCGAGCTCATGGTGAACGGGACTTGGTGGAGATGGGCCCTTGTCGCGGTGCTCGTGCCATTGGCCGGTTGCAGCACCGATGGTGACGACGACGAGCAGACGGGGCCGGTCTGCCCAACGACGGACGCGATGACCGTAACGCTGACGAACGTGTCGCCTGCGGCCGGAGGGAGCGTCACCAACTCGATGATCGTCCACACGTTCCAAACCGTGGATCTCGACGCCAGGCTGCCGTCGCTCCAGCTCGCAACCCTGCCGACGCACACGGCAGGCGCCATTCCGCAGTCGGTCGCGCCGACCGTGACGCAGGTCGCCCGTCCCGGCGGGAGCGGCACGGATTTCCTCTACAGCTTCACCGTCACGTGGCCGACCGCACCGGGCCACGTCGCTCTCGTCGAGCCCGCGCTCTACGTGGACCCCACCACCAACTGCAAGTTCCAGTTTCCCTCGCCACTCTTCGACTACGACGTCACGCCGTGAGCGACGCCAAGGCGCGTCCGAGCTCTAGCCGCCGCAGCCCGTGAACTGGATCTCGTCGACCGAGATGTCGAACGCGGCACCCTTCTCCTTCACCTGAAATTGGACACCGTAGAGGTGCGAGGGGTCGATCCCTCCGTCCTTCGGTCCCCAATCTTCCTGCTTCATCGACACGAAGGGCAGCGTGTAAAGCTCCCACTGATCGGTGAGCTCGAGATCCCAGCCGTGATCGTTGAAGCACTGATGGCAAAGCTTGCCGTCGGGGTCGGTCTGGGAGTCGGGGATCTTCACGCGCACGTGCGCGGTCGAGCCGGGGTTCTTTTTGGCCCAGAAAGCGATACCGCCGTAGCGGCTCGCATCGTAGGCGCCCTTCGGATCGACGAAGTTCATGCCCATACCGGCGTACACGATGTCGGCGCTGCCGACGCTGCCCTTCATGCGCGCGTGGTGCTCTGTTCCCTTGGCGCCGCCGTCGCTCATCTCGAAGGTGCCGCCGAGCGCACCGGAGACCGGCCAGATATCGGAGCCGCCGTTCTCCTTCGTGTCGAGGAACGTGTACCAGTAGCCGCCGCGCCCCGCGATGAAGTTGGTCTTGTTGAGTGATTCCCCGTCGCTGATCATGCCCGTCGCGGGTGGACAGGCGCGACCGTCCGTGCGCGATTGCGTCGCGGGGTCGCGGGGATCGACCTTCTCGCGACACGCGCCGAGGGAGCCGGCGAGCGCACCCACGAGGGCGAGCGCGGTGGAGGAACGCACCAGGGAGCTTCGGAAGTGCATCGCCCCTCCATGTCCGGCGGAGCGCGACTCGATCGGAAAATCGAGCGCGAGGTGGGTTCATTCATGCAGCTACGGCCCAACGTACAGGTGACAGTTGTTGCACGGACCGCCGTGCTCGGGGCCGTTGTCGCACGACTCCCCGTGAAGAGCGTCGATGCTGCCGTCGCCGCAATACCCCGCGGGCTGACAGGCTTCCGTGCAGCCGTCCGCTGACCCGTACTCCGTGGCGTTCGGCCAGGCGTCGCACGGTTCGTCACCGTTCACGACGCCGTCGCCGCAGTACGCCGCGTAGGTGCAATCGGCGTTGCAGCCGCCGTAGTGCCCATCGTTGGCGAGAGCGCCGTCATCGCAATCTTCCGGCACCGCGACGACTCTGTCACCGCACACCGCATCGACCGGTCGCTCCACACGGCACGAGCGCGAGCACCCGTCGCCGCTCACACGATTGCGATCGTCGCACTCCTCCCCGCCAACCAGCATCGAATCGCCGCAATAAGGCCGGCACGGCACGCCCGGCGCGGGACACATCCATCCCCACTCGACGGCGCAATCGCTGCTGCACCCATCTCCGGCGAGCGTGTTGCCGTCGTCGCAGCGCTCCCGCCCCAGAATGAGGCCGCGCGAGCGGTGGCACAGCAGGCGCGCTCATTCCTACGCCTCCACCGATGAGCCCGTGTGGCAACGACGCACGCGACGCACGCGACGCACGCGAGCATGAGCGCGCCGAGCGCACCGCGCACACCGAGCGTCCACACGCGATCGTGCCTACCCGCACCATGCATCGGCGCGAAGCGTACTCGCATCTTCGAGCCGACGCCCGAATGCGCGACTACGCCGCGATGCCCGGCAGCGGCGACTTCGAGGGCAGCGCCGGATCGCCGAAGCCCTTGTAGTTCGTCACGCCCATCGCCTCGCACAGGTTCAGGAGGATGCGCTCGTGGCGCTCGCCCGACTTGATGTAGCGGCCTTGGGCCGACGTCTTGAGGTAGCCGCCGGCACCGCTCGCGAGCACGAAGCGCATCGACTTCTGATCGTGATTCACGGCGTCACCCATGTCGCGGCACCAGGCGACGAGCGTCGTGTCGAACAGCGTCTTCGACGCGTCCTCCGGATCCTGGAAGGATTTGAGCTGATTGACGAGCGAGACGAACTCACCGGCCAAGTACGCCTCGAACGCGATCAGGTTCTTGAAGTTGGAGGAGGCGCCGCTGTGGATGAAGCCGCCGTGCTGGTCGTCGTAGGGCAGGCCCGCAGCGTTCACCTTGAGGAACTGATCGTTGCCGTACTGAATCGAGGCGACCCGCGTGATGTCGCAGGCGAAGGCGCTCGCGATGATGCTCTGGTGCACCTTGTTCATGGCGAGCGCGTCGGCGTCGCCCGAATGGGTGTAGGTGCTGTCGGCGCCCGGTGCGGTCGGCTTCATGCAGGCGGCGCCGGTCGCCATGGTCTGCGTGAGCTTGTTCTCGAGCTGCCGGATCGAGTCGAGGTGCGCGTCGAGCTTGGCGCCCTCGGCGCTGCCGAGCGTGCCCTTGAGGCTCGTTGCCTCCGCGGAAACGAGGTCGAGGATGCTCTTCCTGCGCTTGAGCAGCCCGTCGGCGGATTGTCCCATCGGAAGCGCCCCACCGAACACGGTCGTATAGGCCGACTGCGGCGAGCTGATCGTCGACAGCATGTTCCCGCCATTCGCCGAGCCGCCATAGAACATGGTCAGGCCGCCGTTGGCGTTGGTTGCACCGCCGAGGATCAGCGATCCGATCGGCCGGTTGATGCCCTGAGCGACGAGCTGGCTCGCGATGAACTGATCGACCGAGATCTTGAGCGCGCCGTTGTAGTAGCCGTACCCCATGCCGGTGATACCGTCGGGCGCGCCATGGCCGTCGTTCGGGTTGCCGCTCGGCATGCCCTCGACGAGCACGACGCTGTCCTTGATGGCGTCGAGCGGCTTGGTCATCGCGCTCCACGACGTGATCGACTCGCCCGAGATGCCGGTCGGCGTCCACGCGGGCGGGTGCGTGCCCATCGTGCAGAAGAGAATCAGCCGCTTCACGGGGCTGCCGGCCGCCTGCGCTTCCTTCCGCATGCCGGAGCTCAGGAACGGCGCGAGCAGCAGCCCGGCGCCGGCGCTACCGAGGAGTTTTCTGCGACTGAGCGTGCTCATCGTCCGGTCTCCTACTGATCCTTCACGCGCGCCGTGAAGTTCGGGGCGTGGATGATGGCCTTGAGCACGTCTTTCAGGGCGAAGCCGTTGCCCGACGCCTCCTGATAGATCGCGTCGTACGTGCAGGCGTCCTGTGCCCACGAGCTCGAGCCGTACGCAAAGTACGTCCAGTAGCGGAGCATGCAGCGCTGTACGTCGTCGCTTTCGGAGAGGTACTCGCCGAGGCTGCCCGGGCCGCTCAACCCCACGAGATCGGGACTCTCGCCGGAGGGCGTGCTGAAGAGCTTCACCGAGTCGTCGATCGGGAGGCCGTTCTCCGTTTCGCGGAAGCGGCCGAAGGCGTCGTAGTGCTCGAAGCCGAAGCCCGTCCAGTCCATGAGCTTGTGGCAGTTGTAGCAACCACCCAGCGAATGCGACTCCTCGAAGCGCTGGCGGGTCGTCTGCGTCATCGCCGACGGCTTGAATGTCGTGTCGACGTCGGGCGGCGGAGGCGAGACCTCCTGGCACAGGATGCGCGTGCGCACGAGGTGCCCGCGCTGGGTCGGCGAGGACGTGTCGGGCCGTGCGTAGCCGTTCAGGATCGCACCGGTGGCGAGCAGACCGCCGTCACGGCCCGAGCCGGTAAGCGACACGCTCTTGAAATCCGTGCCGAGCCCCGACGAAGCGACGCCGTAGAAGTCGGCGAGCTCCTTGTTCAAGAACGTGTGGTCGCTCGCGAGCAGCGTGCCGATGGTGCCCGTACCGTTGAACGCCTCCGTGATCAGGCTCTGCGCCTCCATCGCCATGGCGTCGCGCAGCGCTGCCGTCATCGTGAAGACGGTGTCGTCCTTGGCCGTCGTGTACAGCCTTCCGAGGCCGAGCCAGCCGTTCATGAAGCCCATCACGGCGTCCGCGCTGCTGGAGGCGAGCAGACGGTCCGTCTGCTGATCGACCATCGCATCGAGCGTGAGGCTCCCGGCGGCGACCGAGTCCGCGGCGGCGAGCAGTGTCTCGTCCGGCGTGCTGCTGGTGAGCAGATAGCTGAGCTCCGTCGCGACCTCGTACGGCGTGAGCGTGTACGTTCCGCCGGACTCCTTACCGAGCTCGCTCCGGTAGAGGAAGGTGGGTGACTGGAGCATCGCCACCATCACGGCTTGCGCGGCGTTCGAGAAATCCTTCTCGGCCGTGAAGAGCGCGCTGTACCCGGCGATGCGCGCGTCGTCGTCGGCGAGCTTCGTACGGAAGGCGCGGCGCCCGAAGCCCTGGATGAACTTCTTCGCGCACGAAGCGTCGACCGACGTGCAGCTCGCGAACTGGCCGAGCTGATTGTTCTGAGCGGCCCAGACGGCCACCGCTTCCGCGCTGTCCATGAGCTGCGAGGCGTTGAGCCCCTGCACGACGAGCGCGTTCGCATCGACCGAGAAGCCCAAAACGAGCGGGTCGGAGAACACGCTACCGACCGGCGCGCCCCCGCTCGTGTCGTTGAAGATGGCGCGAATGCTCGCCTCGTACTCCTCGGCGCTGAGGCGCCAGAGCTTGCGCGGACCGGGAGCATTGGACGTGCACTCCTGTGGCTCCGCGAGGGCTTCGGGGGGCGCCATCAAGCTACCGCCCGCGCTGCCGGCGTTGCCGCCGTTCGCGCCGCTCGAGCCACCGCTGCCCGCGCTGCCCGCGCTGCCCGCGTCGCCGCTGCCGCCGCCACCCGAGCCGTTGCCCGAGCTGCCCGCGTTGCCGGCGGTACTGCCACCGCCACCCTTGCCCGTGTTGGACCCGGCCTTGCCCGACGCGCCGCCGTTGCTGACGTTCGCGGCGCTGCCGCCGCTGCCCGTCGTGCCGCTTCCGGCACCGGTCCCACCCGTCTCGCCACCGATCCCCGGAGCCTTGCCCGCAGAGCAGCCGAGCGCCGACGCGAACGCGACTACCGCAAGAGCACGAGGCATCGACGATGAGCGCAAGAGCATGGGTTCTCGAAGAGCTGAGGCTGGTTCCTCCCGAAGCAGTTCGTCAGCTCGGTACGATCACCCAAAAGTACAGCACGCCCCAGTTTCGTCAATCCGTTGGGTGACACGCCGCACGCAGGTTTGTACGCGCGAAAACTACATGGCGCGCAGCCCGGAAGAAACTTTGGACGGAACAAGAAAACTCGAAATTCTTTCGTGTGCACCGAGGTGGGACGCGCTCTCACAATCTCCGCTACGTACCGCGCGTTCCTTACCCTCTGCACATCGCTCGGCGCGTTCGGTGAATTCGGAGCCCGAACGATGTTTCCAAG
>DATMCL010000578.1:0-8633 GCA_035558375.1 Polyangiaceae bacterium | reverse complement strand
GCATGAGCAATCGTCCGTGAGTGGAGGAACGGACGACGGATTCTGAGTCCTCAGTGCCCCGACCCGAATAGGTGCGATACCGGCACACCTACGCCGCGCAGCCGCAGCGGATCGGCACGATCCCGAGCGTGCGGCGCACGTCGCTCAAGTGCTGCGCAACCAATGGCCAGAAATCCCAACCCTCGCCGACCCCCGCGCGACACGCCGCACCGCGCTCGAGCGCGAGGCTGAGCTTCTCGGCGCAGATCTCCTGGGGGTGAGCTTGTGCGGTGGGCGACACGCGACCGAAGAATTGGAACTGGAGGATGCCGAGGTAGAGGGCCATGAGCCCGAAGTCGCGCTCGATTCCGGACTGGAATGCCGCCAGCTGAATCTCACCCTCGGGTGTGGTGTCGTAGCCGGAGAGGACGTGCCCGACGTCGTGCGACGAGAGCCGCTCGGCCACGCCGCCACCCTCGCCGGGGAAGCGGAAATGATTCGCACGATAATGGTTCCAGAGTGCGTAGCCGAAGCTCATCGGGTGCAGGCGGCCGAGCGCGTGATAGCGATTTGCCAAGGCGGCGTTCTCCGCGGCCTGGAGCGGGCCCGAAACGGGCTGCTGCAGGCCGAGCGGAGGCTCTGACGGCCACTCGTCCCCGAACATGCGGGCCGCCATGCGGCGGGTGAAGTCGACGCGCGCGAGGAGCTTCTGGTAGGCGGCTCGCTCCCGAAGCACGCGAACGTCGCGATCGCTCTCGCCGAGCGCGCGCGCGAGGAGCGAAACGCGCGGCGACGGGATGGGCTGGAGCTCGCAGTCGTCGACGGTGAGCACGGTCGCGAGCTCGAGCAGGCGTCGCTTGGAGGAGGAATCGCGAAACACGCGCGCGGTGTAGGCCAAGCTCGGTTGCGGAAGCCGCTTCGGCTCGAGCTCGACGCCGTGCAGGCGCGCTATTTCGGCGAGCAAGCCGTCTTGATCCGGCGAAGTACGAAGCTCGACGGCTCGCGCTGCACCGAGCGCGATCGCGAGCTCCGCGTCGTTGAAAACTCTAAGGTCCATGAACGATGGAACTGCATCGCGCGTACCAGCCCGTGCTCGCGCGTGGCCGCTCACTTTTCCCGAGAAATCGCAGAACCGAGGTGCAAACTCAGGTGACAGCGCACGACCCGGGCGCCGTAGCTCGTCGCGAGCACGCGCCTGCATCGGCTCGTTTCAGGCCAAAAATCGGCTCTTAACCCCGACGAGCCGTGGCCGTAGAGCGAACGCCGCGGGACGCACCCCGCACGGCGGGTAGGATGGAGCTCGTGCGCCTTCGCTCGCGAGCGCTTCTTGCATCGATGCTCCTCCTCGCGGCGGCACCTGCCGCAGGTCGGCTCAAGCGGCGCGTCCCGACGTTCGAGCCGACGGATCTCGAGCTCGAGGATGCGCACGTGCTCGAGCTCGACATGCAGGTCGGCGTCGTGTTCCGCGACGATGCGCCGAAGACGCGCGTGTTCGTGCCGGACTACGAGCTCGATTACGGCCTCACCGAGCGCGTCGAGCTCAACATAGACGGCGCGATCGCGCTCGACCGGGAGGACGGGCATTGGGTCGGCACGGCCGATCCGCTGTGGACCTGCGTGAAGCTCGGGTTTCTGAGCGAGAAGGACGCCGATCGTCCCGAGCGGTCTTACGGGCTCGGCGCACAGCTCGGCCCGCGCCTGCCGACGACGGCGCACAGCTACGGAACCGGCTTCGGCGCCGTGCTGCTCGCGGCACGGATGGCCGCGCCTTGGCACGTCATCCTGAATGCTGGCGGGGTGCTCGAGCCCCTCGACCATACACAACCCGAGCGTTCCGCCGCCGTGCTCGGAGGCATCGATCTCGACTACGACCTCGACCGCGTCGACCGCTGGTCGCTCCTCGCCGAGCTCGGCGGCTCGTATTCACTCGGCCCGGATCCGAACGACGTTCACGCGACGCTAGGGCTCGACTTCGTGTCCACGGCTTGGCTCGATCTATCGCTCGTGGGCTTCTACGGATTCTTGCCGGGAGGTGATCGCGCCGGCGTGTTCCTCGGCTTCGCTCCGAAGCTCGCGCTCGCGGGAACGCGTTAGAGGCTTCGCGCTGCGCTCGACGACGTGCACCGAGCTCCGCCGGTAGCGTCGCAACCGGAGCTCGGCCCAGGGCACGAGGAGGCCGAACGACAAGACCATCGCGCCGAAACCGGTGACGTAGAGCCATAGAAGCCGGCCCGTCTCGAGGCGTGACTCGAATCGCACGCTGCCGCAGCGCGTATGATTCACGAGAGCGTTGCGCGTGGCAGCTTCGACCGAAACGAAACAACTCCCGCATAGAGCCCAATACGCGGCCTTCACCCAGCCCGCGTGCTCGTCCGAGAAAGGCCGAAGGTAGTGGTGAAGCTGCCCGAGCACCATATCGGCGCTAAGACCGACAGCCACGAGTGCGGCCCCCGCGACCCGGAAGAACGTCCACCACCTGCCGGTGAACTCGAAGGGGTCGCCCCGATGCGCATGCGCTCGCATGAGCAAGGGGGTGCCTCGCCGGAGCGCGTACGGCAGAACGAGCCCGAAGCCGACGAGCAGCCAGCCACCGCCAGTCGGGAGCACACCGAATCCTACGGCCGTGACGGCGACCGTGACGGCGAGATCGCACGGCAACGTGGTGTCGAAGCACTCCCCTAGTGCCTTATCGAAGCCGCGCTCGAGGATGCCGAGCTCGGGCCAAGTGTCTTCGTCGGTCATGCGCGTGAGGTCGGACGTCCGCCGCGCGAGTTGCGCACCATCCTGATTTCGGCCCCGGCCCGCGCCCCGAAGCGTCATGCCGACGCCGAGACACCGCGGAGGAGGTGTGCTCTAATCGATGTCCGTAACTTGGTGGCTCGACGGACCGGCTCAACGTGGGCGTGCGGGGGAGCGCTGCTCGTCCTCGCGATGGCGTGCGGCCGCTCGGAGGTGCTTCCGCTCGGCGCGACCGAGTTCGGCGACGAAACGGGCGGCCATGCGGGCACCCAAGGCGGAGCCGCGGGCGCGGGAACGGGCGGACGCGGCGGAGCCGGCAACACGGGTAAAGGCGGCACGGGCGCCGGACGCGGCGGGGGCGCGGGACGTGGCGGCACCGCGGGTGCTGGTCGCGGCGGTGGGGGCGGGAGGGCCGGCTCGTTCGCGGGCGCGGGGGTCGGTGGGCTCGCGGGGTCGAGCGCAGGCATGGCCGGTGCCGACAGCGTGTGCGGGGACGGCGTCGTCGATCCCGATGAGGGATGCGACGACGGCAACGTGGATGACTACGACGGGTGCCTCACGACGTGCCGGGTTGCGAGCTGCGGCGACGGCCTCGTGTGGAATGACCGCGAGGACTGCGATGACGGCAATGTCTATTACGGCGACGGCTGCTCGCCGAGCTGCCAGTTCGAGGTCGAAACCGTCGTTGCGGGCGCGGAATCTACCTGTGCTCGCAGCAGCCACTCCACGGTCAAATGCTGGGGCCGCGGCACCTCCGGCGCCCTCGGACACGGCGCTTCGGACGACCGCGGCGACCAGCCGGGCGAGATGGGCGACGCGCTTCCCTTGCTCAACTATGGCGCGAGCCTGAAGCTCTCGGGGCTGTCTGGCGGCGCCTCTCACTTCTGCGCGCTCTTCGACCTGGGCGTGAAGTGCTGGGGGTACAACGGCGACGGCGAGCTCGGACTCGGCGACATCGCCAATCGCGGCGACCAACCGGGCGAGATGGGCGACGCGCTGCCGAAGGTCGACCTTGGATTGTCGGTCACCGCGTATAGCGTCGTCGCGGGCTACAACTCGACCTGTGCCCGTGTCGGGAAGGGACGCCTCAAGTGCTGGGGCGCCAACCTCGCCGGGCAGCTCGGTCTCGGCGATACGGAGTATCGCGGCGACGAGCCGGGCGAGATGGGCGACAACCTTCCCTACGTCGACCTCGGCGCGGGGCTCTACGTGGCGAACGTGAGCATCGGGCAAGATCACACTTGCGCCGTCGTGACTGGGGGGCAGGTCAAATGCTGGGGAGGCAACGAGTACGGCAAGCTCGGCCTCGGCGACACGCTCACCCGCGGCGACGGCCCAAACGAGATGGGTGACAATCTGCCGCTCGTCTCGCTCGGCGCACCGGCGGCGATCCTCGTCGCGGTGGGCTGGGACCACTCGTGCGCGCTGATGGGCTACGGGCACGTGCAATGCTGGGGCCGAAACGACGAAGGCCAGCTCGGGCTCGGGGATCTCGCGAACCGTGGTGACGGGCCCGACGAGATGGGCGCGAACCTGCCGGTCGTGAACCTCGGCACCAATGCGTACGTGACGAACCTCGTCGCGGGCCGCCACCACACGTGCGCGCTCCTCGCCGACGGAACCGTGAAATGCTGGGGCGGCAACGACAAGGGACAGCTCGGCTACGGAGACAAAATCCCGCGCGGCGGCGAGCTCGACGACATGGGCGACGCGCTGCCCAGCGTGAACCTCGGCCGTTCGGTGCTCGCGATCAGCGCGGGCGGCGAGCACACCTGTGCGCTGCTCGAGGATCGCACCGTGCGGTGCTGGGGCGACAACGGCTACGGTGAGCTCGGGCTCGGCGATATGGCGAACCGCGGCGACGACAGCGGCGAGATGGGCGACGCCCTCCCCGCCGTCGATATCGGCTTTTAGGCGAGCACGTCGTTGAGCGAGTAGCGGCCGGGCGCCTTGCCGACGACGAAATGCGCCGCGGCGAGCGCGCCCTCTGCGAAGAGCTCGCGGCTCGACGCGCGATGCGTGAGCTCGAGCCGCTCACCCGTGCCGAGGAGGAAGACCGTGTGGTCGCCGATCACGTCACCGCCACGCACGGCGAGCACTCCGAGCTCGTTGCCGGTGCGGGCCCCGACGTTGCCGTCGCGCGAGTGGAGCTCGGCGAGATCAGGGCGTCCCGCGCGGGCCGCTTTGGCGAGGCGGAGCGCCGTGCCGCTCGGCGCGTCGATCTTCTTTCTGTGGTGCACTTCGACGATCTCCACGTCGAAGCGCGACCCGAGCTTCTTCACCGCTTGCTCGACGAGCTCGGCGAGCACGTGCACCCCGAGGCTCGTGTTCGGTGCCCAGAGCACGGGAATCACCTGTGCCGCCCGCTCGAGCGCGGCTTCGGCAGGGGCGCCGAGGCCGGTCGTGCCGGACACGACGGCGACCTTCTGCTGCGCCGCAGTCCCGAGCAACGCCGGCACCGCGCTCGCCGTCGAGAAATCCACGACCACCTCCGCACCGAGCAGCGCCGAACCGGTGTCCGGCGTCGCGACCACGCCGAGCGGGCCGATGCCGGCGAGCTCTCCGAGGTCGCGGCCGGCGTTCGGATCGCCGGGCGCGCAAGCACCGCCGACCACCTCGTCGCCCGCCGCGCGCGCCAAGCGCACGACGGCCAAACCCATGCGCCCGGTCGCGCCGTGGACGGCGAGCTTCACGCCCGCGCCTCGTACGTGCCGAGCACCTCCACGAGCCTGCGCTTGCAGGTCGGGCTTGCTTCGACGAGCGGGGGCCGGACCTCCGCGCTCGCGAAGACGCCGCGCTGAGCGAGCGCCGCCTTGACCGGCGCCGGGCTCGGCTCCGTGAAGAGCTCGCGGTGGACCGGGAAGAGAGCGGCGTGGCGCTCGCGCGCCTGATCCCACCGTCCGCCGAGTGCGTGCTCGACGATCTCGGCCGTCGCGCGCGGGTACACGTTGCTGGTCACGCTGATGACACCGCGTGCGCCGACGCTCATGAGCGGCACCGTGAGCGGATCGTCGCCCGAAAGCACGACCAGGCGATTCTTGGCGCGGCCGAGCAGCTCCTGGCAGTACATCACGCCGCCCGAGGCATCCTTCAACGCAACGACGTTCGGGCAGAGATCGAGGATGCGAAGCAGCGTCTCGACCTCGAGGCTAACGCTCGAGCGGCCAGGAATGTTGTAAAGGACGAGCGGGCCCGGCGCGCCTTGCGCCACGAGCGTCACGTGACGAAGCAGGCCTTCCTGTGAAGGCTTGTTGTAATACGGCATGGCGAGCATCGCCGCGTCGGCACCGGCCTCGAACGCGGCGCGCGTTGCCTCGATCGTCTTCTTCGTGTCGTTGGTGCCGGTTCCCACGACGACCTTGGCCTTGCCGCGCGCGGCGCGCAGCGTCACGGCGACGATCTCCTTCTGCTCGGCGGCGGACAGGGTCGGCGCCTCGCCGGTGGTGCCGCAGGGAACCAGGCCGGTCACGCGGCCAGCCAGCTGCTCGGCGAGGAGCTTCTCGTACGAAACAAAGTCCACCTCGGCACCGGAGGCGGTGAAAGGCGTCGCAAGCGCGGTGAACGTGCCGCTGAGATCGAGCTCGGACATGGGGGAGGACGTATGTCCTTTCCCCACGCCGGAGGCAAGGATCGGCCCACGAAGCGCGGGTCCTCGGGCGGTGATTGACCGGGGCGCGGAGCAGGGCCATCTTGGGGTAGCCCATGGGGTCGGACACGCTCTTCCCTGAGCGCCTCACCCGCGTTTCGATGGCTTCGATCGTGCCGCGTGGCCCCGATCGGCCCTGCCTCGTCGTGATCGCCGGCGCCGAGCTCGGAACCCGGGTCGAGCTTTTGACCGATCTCGTCAAGATCGGACGCTCCGACCAGAACGAGCTCTGCATCAACAGCGACCTCGTGAGCCGCCACCACTCGACGGTGCTCCGAAACGGGGAGGTGCACGTCGTCCGCGACGAAGGCAGCACCAACGGTACCTTCGTCAACGACCAGCGCCTCACCGCGCCGCACGAGCTCGCCGACGGCGACCAGATCCGCATCGGGCGCACGGTCATCAAGTACACGCGGAGCCCGCTCGAGGTCGGTTACCTCGAGCGCGTGATGGAGCTAGCGACGCACGACGCGCTCACGGGCGCGTTCAACAAGCGCCGCTTCGACGAGGCGTTCCCGGCCGAGGTTCAGCGCTCCGTCCAGACCCAGACGCCGCTCTCGCTGATCGTGTTCGACATCGACCACTTCAAGAAGATCAACGACGGCTACGGACACCCGGCGGGCGACGCGGTGCTGCGCGACGTGACGCGCGTGGCGACGACCGCCATCGCCGATCAGGGGCTCTTGGCGCGCGTGGGCGGCGAGGAGTTCGCCGTGCTCGTCGCCGCGCCGCTCAATCAGGCGCGTTACACGGCGGAACGCGTCCGCAACGCCGTCATGCGGCACGTGTTCGTCACCGACAACCGACCGATCGCGGTCACCGTGAGCATCGGCGTCGCGGAGCTTCAGCCGAACGAGACGCACTCGGGGCTCTACGAACGCGCGGACGCGCTGCTCTACAAGTCGAAGAACGGCGGGCGGAACAGCGTGAGCGGCTGAGCCGGATGCGCACCGCCCTCGCACTCGTCCTCGTCGTCGTCGCCGCGTGCGGCGGGATTTCCAAGCGAACCATCGAGGAAGAGCCTGCCGGAGCGGGCGGGCAGGGTGCGTCGAGCTCGGGCGGGGGCGGGAAGCAACCGGCCGGAGCGCGCGGGGGAACGGGCGGCACGGGCGCGAGCGGAGGCAAGAGCGCAAGCGGTGGCTCCGGTGGCGGTGTCGCTCGGGGCGGCGCGGGCGGCAGCGTCGCGACGGGCGGCACGGCGGGCACGACGGAGCCGGATCTCCCCGATGCCTGCAACATCGGCTGGCTCGACATCCCGGTCATGTGCACGGCGGACCAGACGTCCATCCTCGACGCGCCGACCTGCAACGCGATGTTTCGTTGCTACCTCGGCACGGTCTGCGCCCCCACCGGTCAATGTGGGCTCTGCCTCCAAGCGTTCGAGTCGGGCCTAAAAGGGATGATGTCGCTTTGCGTCCACGGCACGCAGAGCGAGCTCGAGCAAGTGTGCCGGAGCGCGCCGCCGGACGCTCAGGGCATCCCCGCCGAGTGCGCACCCTGACGACTTACTTTCGCACGAAGCTCGCGACGAAGTAGCCGTCCGTATCGTGCGCGAGCGGCGTGAGGCGAAACGCCGTAACGCCCGCTGGCGCGAGCGCGGCGATCGCGGGCGCGTCGAACGGCGCGGGCTCGAGCACATCGGCGACGCGCGCCACGACTGCTTCCGCTTCCTCCGCGAGCACGCTGCACACGGCGTAAACGACGCGGCCGCCCGCACGAGCACGCGTGGCCGCACCCCGCAGGATCGCCGCCTGAAGCTCCGCGAGACGCGCGGGGTCCTCGGGGGCGAGGCGCAGGCCGATCTCGGGGCGACGGCGCAGGGTTCCGGTACCGGTGCACGGCGCGTCGACGAGCACGCGCTCGAAGTCACCCTGAACGTCGCCCGCGCCGAGCGTCCAGTCGACGGCCGCCGTTCGCACGCCGGGGCCACCGATGCGGGTGAGCTCGCGTGCGAGCGCTTCGAGCTTCTTCGGGTGAGCGTCGGAAGCCCACACCTCGCCGCCGTTTCCGACTGCATCGCGGAGGAGCGTCGTCTTCTGGCCGCGGCCGGCACACGCGTCGAGCACGCGCTCGCCCGGACGCGCCCCGAGCGCGAGCCCGACGAGCTGAGCGCCCGGCTCCTGCACGACGAAGGCGCCTTCGCGAAACCCCTCGAGCTTTTCCGGATCGCCGCCCGGCAGGCGCCGCGCGAGCGGAGACGCGACGTGCCGCTCGGCCGCCTCGAGCCACGCGGGCACGGCAGTGCCGACGGCGCGCGCCCAGAGCCGAC
>DATMCL010000577.1:0-14606 GCA_035558375.1 Polyangiaceae bacterium | reverse complement strand
GTCACGATCGTGCTCGTCGAGCACAACATGTCGGTCGTGATGAGCGTGTGCGAGCGCATTCACGTCGTCGACCACGGTGAGACCATCGCGGAGGGCGTCCCGGCCGAGGTCCGCGAACACCCGCGCGTGCTCGCGGCCTATCTCGGCAAGGACGTGGAGGACGCGGCGGCCGGCGGCGAGGCGGGGGTAGCTCGATGAGCGACGTGCCCGAGCTCGAGCTCCACGAGCTCAAGGTCGCCTACGGCGGCATCACGGCCGTGAAGGGCGTCTCGCTCGCGGTGAAGCGCGGCGAGATCGTGGCGCTGATCGGCGCGAACGGCGCGGGCAAGACCAGCGTGCTCAAAGCGATCGTCGGGCTCGTCCCGAGCGCGGGCGGCACGGTGAAGCTCTTCGGTCGCGACGCGGCCGGCATCCCCACGCACCGCCGCGTGGCACTCGGCGCGACGCTCGTCCCCGAAGGTCGCGCCATCTTCTCGGGCATGACGGTGCGCGAAAATCTCGAGCTCGGCGCGTTCCTGAAGCGGGAGCGCCCGGCCCTCGACGAGCGGCTCGAGCGCGTGATTCGGCTATTTCCTCGCCTCGGCGAGCGCCTCACCCAGACGGGCGGCACGCTCTCGGGCGGCGAGCAGCAGATGCTCGCGATCGGCCGCGCGCTGATGGGCGAGCCGAAGCTCTTGCTCCTCGACGAGCCGAGCCTCGGCCTCGCGCCGAAGCTCGTCGCGCAAATCTTCGAGAGCATTCGCGCGATCGCAACCACGGGGATTACGATCTTGCTCGTCGAGCAGAACACGCGCCTCGCCTTGGAGACCGCACACCGGGCCCACGTCCTCGTCACCGGCGAGATCGTGCTCTCGGGGCAAAGCGCGGAGCTTCGCAGCGATCCGCGCATTAAGGCCGCGTACCTGGGCGAAGCACTCTAGCTACGGCGCGCGCCCGGGGCGGGCTCGACGCGCACCTTTGAACACCGGCCAGGGTCGCTGCATCAGAAGGGGTGACCAGGCTAACCGGGTACCTCGCGGTGACCCCGGTAGGGCCCTCCACCGAAGGACCATCCATGCTCCATCGAGCAACGGCTGTAGTGTGTCTGCTGTTTTTGGGCTGCCACGCCGAGCGCCCCGCGCCCAACGTGAGCGACGAGCCGACGCTCGCCATCCTCGGTCCCGACGGGGTCATCTGTGCAGGGGTCGCGATCACGCCGGCCCTCGCCGTCACGGCGAACCACTGCGTGCCCGACAAAGAGGTCACGTTCGTGACGGCGTCGCGCAACGGACAAGCGGATCGCACGCTCTACGGCGTCGTCGTGGCGCGTGAGGAAGCGTCCGACCTCGCGGTGTTCACGGGCACCGCACTCGTCCCCGCCGTGATCGCGCCTGGGCGCGTCGACTACGAGCACGCGACGACGCTCATCACGCACGTCCCCGCACCGTGGACGGTCACCGAGCGCCGGCCCCTCGACGCGAACCAAGGCTTCTTGAAGACGGATCGGCTCGAGCTCGGCATGTCGGGCTCGGGCCTCTGGGACGACGGCGGGCGCCTCGTCGGCATCGCCGTCGGCAACGATCAGAGCCTCGGCTACTTCGCGGATCGGGCGCGCATCCGGCGGCTGGTCGACCAGGTGCCGCACCCGCAGCTGGGACCGGATCCGGCTGCGCCCTCGGCTTTGTGGGGCGACCCGAATCTCAACGTGGAAGAGCTGATGGCCGGCGCCGAACGCCGCCGCCGGCACATCGAGAGCGGCCTCGAGCGCTTGGAAGCGCACCCGTACGACGCCGCCCGCTGACGTCGTCGCCCGCTACGAAGCGACCGCCAAGAGCCCGAACGCCGCCACGCCCGCGCGCCGCAAGTCGCGCCGCACCTCGTTCACGGCGCCGCTCGGCATATCCAACGCCGCCGCGACGAGCTCCGCCGCCCACGAGTCGAGCGTCGCCGCCCCACACGCCGACAAATCGCTCGCGGTCCCATTGAGCACACCGCGCCAAGCATCGAGCGCCGCAAGGAGCTCCGCCGTCGCATGCGTCCCCGAAGGCGCCACCAATCGACGAGCCACCATCGTGCGCAACGCTCCATCATCGAGCGCCCCCGCCGCGAGCCGCCCGTGCTCACACAACGCCGTCACCGCCGCCGCCGCCCGCGTCGCCCCCCGCGCCAACATCACCCGCGCCAAAGCACCCACGAACACCCCAAACGGCTCCAAGGACCCCTCGACCTCCGCATCACCCGGCTCGGCCTCAGTCTCGACCTCACCCTCCGGCTCAGCCCCACCCTTCGCCTCTGCCTCTGCCCCTGCCCCTGACTCTGCCCCTACTTCTGACTCTGCCCCTACCTCTGCCTCTGCCCCTACTCCTGCCTCGACCCATGAAGGCGAAAGCACCCGCGGCATCTCTCCCTCCGGCGCTCTCAACCGCAGCGTCGGCAGCGCGCGCCCGAGCGTGGCCGGGCAGGCCCAAACGAGCCCATCGTGGAGCTCGGGGTTGTCGTTCGGAAACTCGGAAGAGGCTCGCCGCGAAAGCACGCCCGTCGTTGCTACTAGGGCCGGGCCGATCCGCCAAAATTCCGGCTTTTTGGGCCCTCGACGCCGACCTAGCGCAGCGGAACGCTGGCCGCGTTCGCCTCGCTGACGCCGCCGGACCGGCCCTCGGGCCGCATCGTGACTCGCACCTGGGCGCTCGGGACCGGCACCACGACCGGCGCTATTCTCGGCGCGTGCGTCCCCTGGGCTCATTCTTCGCGCTTCTCGCGCTCAGCGTGCTCGGCTGTGCGCCCACCGTGCCGGCGCGCTGGGTCGAAGGCGGCGCGCCCCTCGCGCTCCCCGCGGCCCGCTGGAACCGCGGCGAGTCGGATCCCATCGAGGTGCGCCCGGACGGCAAAGTGTACGAAGGCGGCAGCCTGGCTTTCGTGATCGACCGCGTCGGTCGCGTTGCCGACGACCACTTCGAGCCCGTCGCCGTGCTGTTGCCGGACGGGCGCCTGGCGGGAACGGACGACCATTTCCTCGGTCAGGTGGGCGTTTCCAACGCGTCCCCGCCGCAAAGCGGACAGGCCTGGCTCGCGGTCGTGCCGAACGGTCAGGTCATCTACTTCGACGACGACGGCACCCGCGCGAACGGCGGCGTTTGGACGGGCTGCGAGGGCCCAGCCCACCGGACCTGCACGCTCGTCACGCACCTTTTGGCGCTGAGAAGCATGATGCAGCGCGCGCAGCCGGCCGTCACCGTCGGCGTCGGTGTGGGCGTAGGCTTCTGACGCCGCGCGGATTGGTCTAGGAGTCACGCCATGCTCGACGCCCGCTACGTAGCCGACCACTTGGACGAGGTTCGCGCCCAGCTCGCGCGCCGCTCGCCGGACGAGGCCGCCGCGCTCGACGCGGTCGCCGAGCACGTGCGCAAGCGCCGCGAGCACGTGCAAGCCGTGGAGAAGCTCCAGGCGAAGCGCAACGCCGCGAGCGATTCGATGGCGGCTCTCGCGAAGAGCGGCGACAAGGAAGCCATGCAGGCGCGCCGCGAGGAGCTGAAGAAGCTCAGCGAAGACGTGAAGCGCGGCGAGACGGCGCTCGCCGAAATCGAGGCGGAGATGGAGAACACGCTGCTCTCCATTCCGAACGTGCCGCACCCGTCGACGCCCGACGGCAAGACGGACGCGGACAATCCGGTCCTGCGCACCTGGGGCAAGAAGCCGGAATTCGACTTCACTCCGCGCCCGCACTTCGAGCTCGGTGAAGCGCTCGGCATTCTCGATCTCGATCGCGCTGCGAAGCTCTCCGGCGCGCGCTTCTCCGTGCTCTGGGGCGCCGGGGCGCGGCTCGAGCGCGCTCTCTCGGCATTCATGCTGGATCTACACACGCGCGAGCACGGCTACCGCGAGGTGTACCCGCCGTTCATGGTGAAGGCGCAGGCCCTGATCGGCACCGGCAGCCTGCCCAAATTCGAGGGCGATCTCTTCAAGACGCACCGCCGCGACCCGAACGATCAGGACCCGCTCTACCTGATCCCGACGGCCGAGGTGCCCGTCACGAATCTGCACGCCGACGAGATCCTCGAGGGCGAGAAGCTGCCGCTCGCGTACGCCGCGTACAGCCCGTGCTTCCGCAGCGAGGCCGGCTCCTACGGCAAGGACGTGCGCGGCCTCATCCGCCAGCATCAGTTCGACAAGGTCGAGATCGTGCGCTTCTGCGCGCCGGAGCAAGGCCTCGCCGAGCTCGAGCTCCTGACGAGCCACGCCGAGGAGGTGCTCAAGCGCCTGAACCTCCACTACCGCGTCGTCGAGCACGTGACGGGCGACCTCACGTTCTCCTCGACCAAGTCGTACGATCTCGAGGTGTGGTTGCCCTCGCAGGACGCCTTTCGCGAGATCTCGAGCTGCTCTTGGTTCGGCGATTTCCAGGCGCGCCGCGCCAAGATCCGTTACCGGCCCGAGCCGAAGGGCAAGCCGCGGCTCGTCAACACGTTGAACGGCTCCGGCCTCGCCATCGGGCGCACCTGGGTCGCGATTCTCGAGCAATACCAACAGAAAGACGGGAGCGTCATCGTGCCGGAGGTGCTGCGCGCCTTCATGGGCACCGAGCGGCTCGTCCCGGAAAAAACCTAGACGCGAAGAAAGAGGGCGCATGTCGGAGGGTGAGCGGGCGAAAACAGAGCTCGTAGAGCGCGTTCGGGTCGTGGAAGGCGACATCACGCTGTCGGAGGTCGACGCGATCGTGAACGCGGCGAACACGACGCTGCTCGGCGGCGGCGGCGTCGACGGCGCCATCCACCGGGCGGCAGGTCCCGGCTTGCTCGAGGAGTGCCGCGCCCTCGGCGGGTGCCCGACGGGCGAGGCGCGGCTCACGCGCGGGCACAAGCTCCGCGCTCGCTTCGTGATTCACACGGTGGGTCCGGTTTGGAAGGGCGGCGTGGAGGGCGAGCACGAGCTCCTCGAGCGCTGCTACCGCGCTTCGCTCTCGATCGCGGCCATGGAAGGGCTCGGCTCGATCGCTTTCCCCGCCATCAGCACGGGCGCGTACGGCTTCCCGCAGGTCGACGCGGCACGCATCGCCACGAGCACCGTCGTCGCCTGGGTGCGTGCTCGCCCGCTGCCGGAGACGATTCAGCTCGTCTGCTTCGGGCAGAAATCGCTCGGGCTGCACCAGGAAGCACTCCTCCGGGCGGTCCGGAGCTGACGGCTCGGCCGAGGCCGGGCTACCCTCACGGCATCATGCGCCGCTTCGTGCTCGGTGCGGCTCTGCTCCTGCCGCTGATCGGCTGCCGCGACGAGCGCCACTGCCACGAGGAGATGACGCGCGCCCAAGAGGTCGTAAACGGCATCGATTCGAAGTCGATCGACAGCCTGAAGGGCGCGGTCACTTCGCTCGAGACCGCGATCGCCGCGTGCGAAAAGGCCAAGCTCGGCGACGAGCGCAGCAAGCTCCTCGCCGCGAAGAACCAGATCGGCGCGCAGCTCTCGCTCCTCGAGCGCAAGGCGGCCAAGAAGAAAGGTCCGGCGCTCAGCGCGGCCGACCTCGAGAAAGTGCAGAAAGAAGGCGACCCGAGCTGTCCCAAGGGCCAAGCCTACAAGCACGCCGGGCTCGAGAAGGAGATCCGCTGCACGGGCCCGCAGCTCGTCGACATGGGCATGGACGCCGTGAAGCAGTACTTCGGCGCGCGCAACTACAAGCTCACCGTGACGGACGGCCCGCCGCGCGTGCGCGCGGAGTTCGGCGCCGAGCTCTTCGTGTTCACGTTCGACAAGCCGGGCGACGACGCCGGCCCGAAGTGCCTCGAGCTCTATCCAGCGCCGGGGATCCCCTGGCGCGAAGCCGTGGGCCGCGCCGTCGGTGGCCGCATGGAAAAGCTCAAGAACGGCGGCACCGTCACGGCCAAGCGCGGCGAGCTCGCGCTCGTCGTCGAGGACACGGAGAAGAAGCAGCTCGCGAAGATCGGCGACTGCAGCGGCTAGCGTTGCGACCCGACACGGCGCTCCGCGCAGGCGCTCGCAGGCCGAATCACGGACCTAACGTCGACCTTTGCGGCCCGAACCCCGTCCGCCGCGATTGCCGCCACCGCCGCCGCGATTGCCGCCACCGCCCCCGCCGCGATTGCCGCCACCACCGCCGCCACTGCCGCGATTCCCACCGCCGCCCTGAGCGGTGCCGCCGCCCTGTCCCCGGCCGCCGCCGGCCTTCGGGCCCTTCTTGCCGCTGGAAAAGCGTGATTCGCGCTGGCCGCCACCTTGCGGCGCCGTCTGGTGCACGCGCGCGCGGGGTCCGTGGCGATCGCTGCGTCCGCCCGGTCGCTCGTTGCGACCACCTTGCCGTCCAGGGCGACCGCCATGCTCCTCGCGCCCCGTGCCGAGCTCCTTGAGCAGCGCTTCCGGAACGACGCGCCGCGCGTAAGTGGAGCGGCGCAGCACGGCAACGTCCTCGATCGTCACGAGCATGCGGTCGCCGAGCGAGATCGTGTCGCCCGACCGCGCGCCGACCATGCTGATCTCGTCGGAGGAGAGCTCGTAGCGGTCTGGTCCGAGCCCCTCGAAGCGCACGAGCACGTCGACGAAGGGCGCGTCGAGCGAGACGTAGACGCCGCTGCCGACCAGCGCCGTCACCGTGCCTTCGTGCGTCTCTCCGATCCGGTCGCGCATCAAGAGTGTGCGGTAGAGGTCCACGACCTCGCGCTCGACGTCCATCGCGGCGCGTTCGCGCGTGCTCGCGCGGGTGGCAGCGCTGCCGAGCGCCTCGAGCGCCGACTCCGACGTATCCGGCTTGCCGCCGCGGATCAGGTGCTTCACGGCCCGGTGCACCTCCACGTCGGGGTAGCGGCGGATCGGCGAGGTGAAGTGCACGTACGCTTCGGAGGCCAGCCCGAAGTGTCCGACGTTGTTGATGTCGTACACGGCTTGTTTGAGCGAGCGCAAGAGCAGCATCTCGAGCACCGCGCGGCGCGGGTGCTTCTGGATGCGCGCGAGAAAGCGCGACGCGCCGAGCGGCTCGCGCAGCGCCTCGAGATCGACCTCGACGCCGAGCTTCTTCGCGACGACGCCGAGACGCTCGAGCTTCTTCTCGTCGGGCTTGGCGTGGATCCGGTAGACGCCGGGGCTCTTCTTCTGACCGAGGAAGCGCGCGACCGTCTCGTTCGCGAGCAGCATCAGCTCCTCGATCATCGAGTAGGCGCGCTTGACGCCCGGATCCTGAGCGCGGCGCACGACGTCGGTCGGCGCGCCCGTCTTCGGATCGAGCACGACGCGCGCCTCCGGCAGGTCGAGATCGAGGGCGCCGCGATTCATGCGGCGTTTCCTGAGCTTGCGGGAGAGCTCGTCCAGCACGCGCAGGCCCTTTTTGAGCGCCTCGGCCTGCGTGCTCGTCGGGCCCGCTTCAGTGAAACCGAGCGTCTTCGCGACGCCGCCGTAGGTGAGCATGGCGTGCGAGCGCATCAGGCCCTCGACAATCTCGAAGCGCGTGACGTTCGCGTCCTGGTCGAGATCGGCGATCACGCACAGCGTGAGGCGCTCCTGCTCCGGAAGCAGCGAGCAGAGATCGGCCGCGAGCGCCGCGGGCAGCATCGGGATCGCGCGATCCGGCAGGTAGATCGTGCAACCGCGCTGCAGCGCTTCGTCGTCGAGCGCGCTGCCGGGCTGGACGTACTCGCTCACGTCCGCGATCGCGACGTAGGCCCGATAGCCGTCGGACGTCTTGTCGACCCAGACGGCGTCGTCGTGATCGCGCGCGTCGTCGGGATCGATGGTCGGGAGCGGAACATCGCGCAAATCACGGCGTTTTTCGCCGCTCGCGCGGCGCAGGCGCGCGGCCATCGCCTCGGCTTCGCGCACGGCGGCGTCGGGGTGCTGCTCGTCGATCTGCTCGCGCACGAGGATCTTCTTCACCTCGACGTTCGGATCGCCGGGCGTGCCGAGCACGTCGAGCAGCTCGCCCTCCGGGTTCTCGTCCTGAAACTCGGGGAAGCGCGTGATGGTGACGACCGCTGCCGCGCCGTCGTTCGCGTGCTTCGGTACGCCATCGAGCACGATGGGACCGCGAATGCGCGAGTCGTCGGGCTCGAGCCAGGCGCTCCTGCCGCGCTTGCGGAGCACGCCGGCGACACGCGGGCTGCGCCGCGTCACGATGCTGTCGACGCGCCCCTCGAGGCCGCGCGGGGAATGCGCCGTCACGACCACGCGCACGCGGTCGCCGTGCAGGCCGGCCCCGATCGCCTCCGGCGGCACGTAAACGTCATCCTGGCCCGCCGCGGCGACGAACCCAAAACCCCGCGGATTCAGGCTGAGCACGCCCTCCCACGCTTCGGGTCGCCTCTCGCCGCTCCGTGGCCTTGCCATGGGCGGGGCTTTACACCAAGCCCCGGCCGAGGGGCACAGGTATCGCCGAACCGCGCTTGTCCGGCTCGAGGGAGCCCGCTAAATCTTGTGGCGTGAACAAGGCCCTGGGGCTCCTCGTGCTCCGCGCCGCAGCGCTCGTGGCGCTGCTCGGCAGCGCGGCCCTCACGGTGGATTACCTGAGCCCGACACCGAGCTACTGCGGCGGTTCGGGCGGCTGCGCCGACGTGAGGGATAGCGGCTGGGGTTACCTCGGAGCCGCCCACATTCCGCTCCCGGCGCTCGGCCTCGTCGGGTTCACGGCGCTGCTCACGCTCTCGCTCTTGCCGGGGCGGCGGCGGCTCACGGCAGGGCCGGTGGCGATCCTCGGCGGCGTGATGGGCGCGCTGCTGCTCCTCGTTCAGGCCTTCGTGCTTCGCGTCTTTTGCAGCCTGTGTGTGACCGTCGACACGGCCGCTCTCGTCGCCGCAGCGGGCGGCGCGCTCGTCTTCTTCGCACGCGACCCGAAGAGCGAGGAAACGACGAGTGGCAGCGAAGACGCCGTGCGCGAGCCGTTCCGCGACGTGACCTGGATGGCGCTCGGCGCGCTCGCCGTGGCCGCCCCCTTGCTCTGGCCGTCACTGCGCCCGATGCCCGACGTGCCGAAGGAGATCGCGCGGTATTACGTGCGCGGCAAAATCAACGTCGTCGAGTTCGTCGATTTCGAGTGCCCCTTCTGCCGGCTCTATCACCCGGAGCTCAAGAAAGTCGCGGCCGATTACGGCGACCGCGTGAACCTCGTCCGGCTCGATTTGCCGCTCGCCATGCACCCGCAGGCCCGTGGCGCCGCCCACGCGCACGCCTGTGCGGTCGTGAAAGGCCGCGGCGACGCCATGGCGAATGCACTCTTCGAGACGGAGGATCTCTCGCGCGCCGGGCTTCTGAAGGCGGGCACGACGGCGGGGCTCGACGCGAAGGAGCTCGACGCCTGCCTCGACGCGCCGGCCACCGAAGCAGCCGTGAAGAAGACCGAAGCGATCCTGCGCGACCTCGGCATGCTGCAGGGTCTGCCGACGACGTTCATCGGCGCGAAGATGCTGGTCGGCGCGGAGGAGGCTCCCGCGATCCGTGAGGCGTTCGACCATGCGCTCGACGCCGCCGATCGCGGTGTGCCCGCGCCTGCCTACATTGCCGCACTGCTCGCGATCGCAGGAGCGACGCTGTTTTTCGGCCGCACGCGCCGCGCGCCGGCACCGCTCCCGCCGAACGCCGAGCGCGCTTCTTAGCGAAGAACTCCGCGAAAACCGCGGCGCGCGACGCCCCGCCGCCGAACCCTCACGAGGCCGGCGCGAGCGGCGCGAGGCGTCTCAGGGTGGTACACTCCTTCATGGATACAAAAGAGAACTCCGTCCCGTTCGAAACGTTTCGAGCGCTGCCGAAGACGGATTTGCACGTGCACCTCGACGGCTCCCTGCGCCTCGAGACCATTCTCGACATCGCTCGGGCCGACGGCATCGAGCTCCCGGCAAGCGACACCGAAGGGCTGCGCGCCGCGATCGGCTGCGGCAACCAATTCGGGTCGCTCGTCGAATACCTGCGCGGCTTCGACATCACGCTCCGCGTCATGCAATCGGAGGAGGCGCTCGAGCGCATCGCGTTCGAGCTCGCCGAAGACGCGCACCGCGAGAACGTCCGCTACATGGAGGTGCGCTACGCGCCGATGCTGCACACGCGCCGCGGCCTGAAGCTCACGCGCGTCGTGGAAGCGGTGCTCGACGGCCTGCGCCGCGCGCGAGAGACCTTCGGCATCAAGGCCAACGTCATCGTCTGCGGCATCCGCAACATTTCCGCCGAATCCTCGTACCAGATGGCGGAGCTCGCCGTCGCGTACAAGGGCGGCGGCGTCGTCGGCTTCGATCTCGCGGGCGCGGAAGCCGATTTCCCCGCGAAGCACCACCGCCAGGCGTTCCAGCTCGTGCGGGACAACAACATCAACTGCACGATCCACGCGGGTGAAGCCTATGGCCCCGAGTCGATCGCTCAGGCGATCCACGTCTGTGGCGCGCATCGCATCGGCCACGGCTGCCGCCTGCGCGAGCACGGCGATTTGCTCCACTACGTCATCGATCACCGTATTCCGCTCGAGTGCTGCCCGTCGAGCAACGTGCAGACCGGCGCCGTGAAGAGCCTCGTCTCGCACCCGCTCAAGCTCTACTTCGATCTCGGCTTGCGCGTGACCGTCAACACGGACAATCGCCTGATCACGGACACGAGCGTTTCGAAGGAGCTTCACCTCGTGCATCGCGAGATGGGCGTCCCGTTCGCCGATCTCAAGGCGATGATCCTGGCGGGCTTCAAGTCGAGCTTCCAGCCGTTCCACGAGAAACAAGCCATGATCCGCCGCGTGATCGCCGAGCTCGACCGCTACGACGACGACGGCGTCGCCCACCCGGCAAACTCGGTGCACGCCTCGGAGCGCCCGCCGCGCGTGCGGATGAGCGCTAGCGTGCGGCCGGACGCGGAGTAAGGTCGGGCTAGAGCCTTCGGACGACGGGCTTCGGGGCGCGCGCCTCTAGCCCGTCGAGCGGCTTCGGACACAAGCCGCGCAGCTTGCACGTCCCGCACTCTTTGCCGGACCAGATGCGCTCGAAGCGCGCCTGCGTCGCATCGAGGAGGACGTCGTCGTCCGTCGAGATGCCGAGCTCGAAATTGCGGCGGCCGTCGTCTTTGGCGCCGATTCCTGCGCCCGTGAAGTTCGCGCTGCCGAGGTACAGGTACGCACCGTCGACCGCGATCATCTTGAGGTGCACGCGGGGGCAGTGGCGAAGCTCGAAATGCGGGCGTTTCAGCTCCTTGCTTCGAGCCAAGGAGGCGCGGAAATGGCGCGAGGGCGGCGCGCCGTGCAGGATCCGGATCTCGATGCCGCGGCGCGTGAGCTCGACGAAGCGCTCCGTGATCGACATGTAGCGGCCCTTGGCGCGAGCGCGCGTGCCGATCGGTGCCTCGACGTGCACGTCTTTCAGATTGGCGGTCGAGATCCAGACCGAGATCTTGGCGTTGCCGAGCACGCGGTCGATGACGATGTCGTAGTGCTGGCGATCGGAGACGAGGTCGATCGCGGCCTGGCGCGGGCGCGACGGCTCGAAAGGTTTGACGGCGCTCGCTCGGGCTCGCACAAGGGAACGATAGCGAGCAGCCGACCTGCGGGCCAAAATCGCGGGAACGGCGGTGCTATGGTCGCGCCGTGACTAACGCACCTCCGCCGCCCGGCCCGCTCGCCGTCAGCGGCCCCTGGGACCTGGTCTCGGCGGGTTACGCCGCCGAGGCGCACCACATGATGCTGCCGTTCAGTCAGGACGCGATCGCGCTCTGCGCTCCGGAGCGCACGGCGCACGTCATCGACATAGCCGCGGGCCCCGGCACGCTGGCGCTCGAGCTTGCGCCGCGGGTCGCGCGCATCGATGCGGTCGATTTCGCCCCCGCGATGCTCGAAAAGCTGGAGGCGGCGAAGAAGGCACGCGGCATCGACAATGTGTGCTCCGCTTGGGCCGACGGCCAGGCGCTCCCGTTCCCCGACGCCACGTTCGACGCCGGCTTCTCGATGTTCGGGCTCATGTTCTTTCCGGACCGCAAGCAGGGGTTTCGCGAGCTTCACCGCGTGCTCAAGCCCGGCGCGAAAGCCGTCGTCTCGAGCTGGGCCCCCGTCGCGGACTCGCCGCTCATGGTGCTCATGTTCGGCGCGCTATGCGCCGCCGATCCCTCGCGCTCACCTCCGCAAACGAATCTCCTGAGCCTGGAGAACCCCGAGCTGTTCGCCCAGGAGATGACCGAAGCGGGCTTCCGCGACGTCGAGGTCCGCCGCTTCACTCACGCGCTCCACGTTGCGGACGCCGAGAGCTTCTGGCGCGGCGTCACTCTCGGCAGCGCTCCGATCGCGATGCTGAAGCAGCGCCTCGGCCCCGCCGAGTGGGAGCGCCAAGCCGAGCTCGCGCTCGCGTACCTCCGCGAACAAATCCGCGCTCCCGCCGAGTTCGCGACCACCGCGCACCTCGGCATCGGGACGCGCTAGTGCAGCGCCTGTGAGATACGGTCAACTTTCGAAGCGGAGCAGCACTAGCCGACCGCGATCACGATCTTCCCCTTCATGCCGCCGCCCTCGAGCTTCTTGTGGGCGTCGCCGACCCGCTCGAGCGGGAACGTGCTGTCGATCACGGGCCGCACCTGGCCGCGCTCGACGAGCGTCGCGAGCGCCTGGATCTTCGCGGCCGTGCGCTCCATGAATCCGCAATAGAGCGTCTGGTTGCGGATGCCCATCGCGCCCACGCTGCCGTCGATGCCCGCGATGTTCGCGAGCTTCCCGTAAGGACGCACACACGCGATGCTGCGCGGGATCGTGTCGCCACCCACCGTGTCGAACGCCGCGTCGACGCCCTTGCCGTTCGTGAGGCGCAAGACCTCGTCCTCGAATTTCGTCGCGCGATAATCGATAACGACATCCGCGCCGAGATCCCGAATGAACGCCTCGTTTTCGCGCCGTCCCGTCGCCAGCACGCGCGCTCCCGCCGCCTTCGCGAGCTGCACCGCGTAGCATCCGACGCCGCCGGCACCCGCGTGAACCAGCACCGTATCGCCCGGCTTCGTCTGGAAAAACGTGATCACCGAGTCGTACGCCGTCATCGCCGCGAGCGGTAACGCCGCCGCCTGCTCGAAGCTCAAACCCGAAGGCTTCTTCCCGACGATGTCGGCGTCCTCCACGTGATACTCGGCGTACGTGCCCTGCCGCCCGAAGATCTTCGCGCTGTAGAAGACCTCGTCGCCGACCGCGAGGTGCGTGACGTTGTCGCCGACCGCGTCGACGACGCCCGCCGCGTCGTAGCCGAGGATCGACGGCTTCGGGAGCCCGGCCCAATCACCGCCGCGCCGGATCTTGTAGTCGACCGGATTGACGGACGCCGCGCGCACGCGGACGAGCACTTGGTTTTTCGCCGGCGCAGGCTTCGGCATATCCGCCGCTTCGAGCCGCTCCGGACCGCCCCAGGCACGAACCACCATCGCCTTCATGCCTGCGACCGTGCCAGATCGGAAGTCGCGCGCAACCGTGTCAGGATGCCGCGCGCAAAGCGCGCTCAGAACGTGATGTCGTCGCCCATTTCGGCCTATGCTCACGGATTATGCGTCTTTCTCGTTCGCTGCTCCTCGCTCTGTCATTCACTTCACTCCTGACGGCACACTGCGGGTCGTCCGGGAGCTCGGACGATGACGACGACGCGGGCGATTCCGGCGAGGCCGGCCAAGCCGCACATGGCGGAAGCGCCGGCACCGGCGGGACGAGCTCGGTCGCGGCGCACGGGGGCAGTTCGACGAACGGCGGGAGCGCTTCGACGAACGGCGGGACCACTTCGAACGGCGGGAGCGCTTCGACGAACGGCGGCACGGGAGGCGCGAGCGCGGCAGCGGGCAGCGCCGGGACGAGCTGCTTCGTCGATCACCGCGCCCTCGTGCCGATCGTTGCGGGCGCCGAGCCGGGCAGCGCGTGGATCGACGGAAGCATGAATTGCATGGGCATTCAGGGAGCAATCTTCGTGGTCGCGGATGAGGCAGGCTCGACCATCACGTTGACGGAGTCTGCGGGGCAAATCTGCGTCAAAGGTGTCGCCAAGCAGGTGCAGAACGACGAATTCGACCGCTACTGGGGAGCAACGGTGATGATCCAGCTCAATAGCGATGGTACGACCGAGCACCCGTACGACGCCGTCGCGCACAGCATGCATGTGTTCGAGGCCACGTTCTCTGGGAATGAGTTCCCGGATGAGATTCGAGGGACGCTCGTCGACTTCAACTCGACCACCGAGTACTGCGATCGGATCTGCAGCTCCGGCACGCAAAGCGTCGGTCTCATGGCCCAAGCGGCGTGCTGGGAGGACGGAGTCGACGGGCCCACGGCCGCAGCGGACAAGCTTCGCTACCTCGAGTACCATGTCCCTTCGAGCTGGGCCGCGGACGTGCCGTTCGACTTCTGCATCGGTGATTTGACGGCGGTCGAGGACGATCACCTGGGCAGGGGCACCGGAGGCGATTGCCCGAGCGCCGGGCCCGGAAGCTGCGTTGGCTTCTGCGGTAACTACGCGGGGAGCGACAACTGCCGCTGCGGAGACTATTGCGCGACGGAACACGGCGACTGCTGCGCCGACTACAAGGTTGCCTGCCTATAAGTGCCCAGCCGAGCGGCACGGCGACCACCGCTCGGCGCACTCAGAACGTGATGTCGTCGCGCAGATCCTGGTCGCTCGCGGCATCGAGCGCTTCGATCGCCTTCGTGACGGCCGGCG
>DATMCL010000576.1:0-50260 GCA_035558375.1 Polyangiaceae bacterium | reverse complement strand
ACGCCAACGGCGACAACACCGACAAGCTGCCGGTCGACATGCACGAAGCGATGGCGCTCATCGCACCGCGCGCCATCTACATCGTGGACAACCCCGGGATCACCAACCTGGACCCCAAGTCGGCCTACGTGACGGGCATGGCCGGCAAGGCGATCTTTACGGCGCTTGGAGTGGGCGACAACTTCGCCTACCAGGGCGCCGGCGGGAATCACTGCGATTGGCGCAGCGCATACAGCGCCACGCTGACGGCCATGATCGACAGGTTCCTGCGAGGCAAGGACACGACCATGACCGGGAACTTCGCTACCGACCTCGGCAGCAAGCCCACGGCGACCCAGTACTACACCTGGGACACCACCGAATTGCCCGGCACGCTGTAGTGCTCGGGTGAAGCCACGACGCGCGGGCGTCGTTCGAGGCGTGGTCGCGCGTCGTCGGCTTGATCCGGCCCACGGCGGCGACCATGCTCCGCAGCGTCGATGCCCGAGCCGCGCTTGCCCTCCCCCACCGAGCTCGACGCAGGCGAGTGGCACGCGCTCGGTGTGCTCGCCTGCGAGCAGCGCCTGGGGGCGAGGGCGCTCGAAGCCATCGCTCCCGGCGTCTCACCCGAGTTCTGGCGAGCGTCTGTCGAAAAGGGCTGGGTCGTCGACGCGGGGGCCTCGCGAACGCTCGGCTCGCGCGGGGCGGACGCGGAGCGCACCTTCGCCGTTCCGTCGGGGCTGCGCGCGCTCTTCTTGCGACAGCTCGGGGATCGCGAAGAGCTCGGCGAGGTAGCGCGGACACTGCGCGCCAAAAGTGCCGATCCCGTGCGGAGTGGCTTCATCTGCGCGCTCTATGCCGGCGAGCTCGACGCCGTCGTGCGCGCTTTGCCGGAGCTCGAGCGGCGCGCCCGGCGCGGCCACGAGACGACATTTTCGACCAGCGCGCTGCGCGAAGCCATCGCGACCTCGTTCGATCCCGCTTGGCTCGAGCGCAGCTGGGGGAAGCTCGGCATCCGTCTCGTGGAGCAAGTGCTCTCGGACGCCTTGTTCGGGCTCACGCCGGTCGAGGCGCTCTACCGCTTCGCGAGCGAACACCTCGACGAGTCGAGCACGCCGGGGCTCCGCTGGACGCTAGCCGAGCACGCCTTGCTGCGTGGCGAGCCCGAGCGAGCGCTGTCGTTCATCGGCAACTTTCCGAGCCGCGAGCAGCTGGGGGTCCGGGCAGCGCTCGCCTACACGTCCGGTGCTTTCGCCGAAGCGCAGCGACTCCTCGGCGACTACGACCGCTTGCACGGAAGCGCTCAGGGAGCGGCCAGCGTGACGGCGTTGCTCGTCCTTTTGGCGCTCAGCCGCCAGCCACCGACTGGACCGCAGCTCGCGCGGC
Source organism: Polyangiaceae bacterium (assembly GCA_035558375.1). Classification (GTDB taxonomy): domain Bacteria; phylum Myxococcota_A; class Polyangia; order Polyangiales; family Polyangiaceae; genus PMG-095. The sequence goes on along the minus strand of DATMCL010000576.1, from coordinate 48,895 downwards.
GTTGTTTGCCGCGACGCAGGGAACGAACGCCGAGTGTTGCGGGGTTTCCGAAGACGAGCGCCGAACCTGACGTGAGCCGCGCGCTTCGCACGCTGCTGAAGCGCACGACGCAGCCTGCGACCGAACGACTGCGGCTCAGCGTGCATCAGCTCGCCGCGACGGCCTCGCCCTGGGAAGCATTCGTGAACGCGCTGACCGTCGCGCTCCAGGAGCGTGATGACGTAGCGCGCCTCGGTTGGGCTCGCCGCCTCGTGGCTGACGCAGAACGCGCGAGTACCGGCGGCTACGCGTGGTTCGCTCGCCAAGCCCAACACCTTGCCCGGGTGCTCAGCCGTGAACCTTTGCCCGAGCTCCGCGAGCTTTTGCCGTGCCAGCCGGGCGAGCTTCTTTTGTGCGACCTCTTGGAGCCCGAGCCCGAATGGCGGCGCGCGCTCGGTGCGCTGCAAGGGTTCACCGAAAGCGTGGAGGGTAGCGACACGGTCGTCTCGCGCAGGGTGGCCTGGTACGTGGACGTGACGAACGGCGTCCCCGCCAAACCCGCCCTCGAGGAATTCGTGCGCGGTACGGGTTGGACGCGCGGGCGCCGCGTCGAGCTCCACGAGCTCGACGCCGTCAAAGATGAGCTGCCACCCGAGGATCGAGCGGTGCTCGCCGCGCTCGATCTCCGTGGGCTCCGGCGCCACGACTTGCCGCTCGAGCTTCTGGAAAGCCTGATCGGTCACCCGCGCGTGTTCAACGGCGCGCGCGGGCGACTGCCCGTCGAGCTCGGGCGCGGGACCTGTCGCGTCGAGACGCGACGCGAGCACGGCCATCTCGTGATTTCGCTCGAGCCCGCGGGCGCTACCGAAGGCGTGAACGTCGTCATAGAGAGCGACACGCGCCTGCTCGTCTATCGCGTCACGCCGTTGCTCGGAAAGCTCTTCGCGCTCGTTCCGAGCGGCGTGCGCATTCCGGAGCGGCACGAGCCCGAGGCGATCGGCGTCCTGTCTCGACTTGCCGAGCACGTGGAGGTTCGGAGCGCGACGCTCGGTGCCCGGCGGGGGACCGCGGCCGACCCCACGCCGGTGCTGCGCATCTCGCCGGAGTCCGGCGCATGGTACGTCGAGGCCGGCGTACGCCCGTTCGGCGCGCGCGGGCGCTTCTTCCCGCCGGGGCTCGGCCGCGTCGCCATCACGCTGCGTGAAGGCGACGACTGGCTCGACGCGGAACGCGACTTCGAGCAGGAAAAAACACGCTTTCACGAGCTCGCTGCCGCCTGCCCGAGCTTGACGCTCGCCCTCGGGGCCGCCTCCTCCGAAGAGACCGGCGGCGAGGGCAGCTTCAGCGGCTCCCTCGGCGAGGACGGACTCTTCACGCTGCTCACCGAGCTGAAGCAGTGCGCGCTCCCCGTCGTGCTCGAGTGGCAAGACGGACGAGCGGTGACGGCGCGCGGGACGCTCGGTGTCGGCGCGCTCCACGGCGCATTGAAGCGGAACAAGGGCTGGTACCTCGTGACGGGCGGCGTGCGCATCGACGACGTGATGTCGCTCGACCTCGCGGAGCTCGCGACCTTGCCGTTCACGAAGTCGGGACGCTTCCTGCGGCTGCCGAACGGCGACTTCGTGGAGGTCGAACGGCGTGCGCGCCGCGTGCTCGCCCTCCTCGCCAACGCAACCGAGGCACCACGACGCGGGCGCCGAGCGGAGCTTCGCATCCCCGAAGCCGCGCTGGGCACGCTCCGGTCGTTGCGCGAGGCAGGCTACGCCTTCGAAGAGGACGGTCGCGGGGACGACTGGCTCGCTCGCTGCGACCAGATCCTCGCCACCGATCCGCCCCTTCCACGCGGGCTCACCGCCACCCTCCGTCCCTACCAGCTCGAAGGCTTTCGCTGGCTCTGGCGCTATAGCCAATTGGGGCTCGGCGTCTGTCTCGCCGACGACATGGGGCTCGGCAAGACGCTCGAAGCCATTGCTTTGCTCCTGACGCGGAGCGCGGGCGGTCCGGCGCTCGTCGTCGCGCCGACCTCCGTCTGCCGCAACTGGCTCGAGGAGCTCCGCCGCTTCGCGCCGGGCCTCACCGTCGTCGAATACGCAGGCAAGGGGCGCGCCGCGGTGCTCGAAAAGTTTCGGAGCGCTCAGGCACCGGACGTCTTGATCGCCAGCTACGCCCTCCTGCAGCACGACGCCGCAGAGCTCGCCTCTCTGACCTGGAACACGGTCGTGCTCGACGAGGGACAATTCATCAAGAACGCGCATTCTCTCCGCGCCCGCGCCGCCTTCGCGCTCCCCGCGCGCTACCGCTTGGCCATGACGGGCACGCCCGTCGAAAATCACCTCGGCGACCTCTGGAGCATCTTCCACTTCCTGAACCCCGTTCTACTGGGCGCTTGGAAGCACTTTCAGGTTCGCTACCTGAAGCCCATCGAGCGCGACCGGAACAGCGAGCAGCGCGCGGAGCTCAAGGCGCTGCTCGCGCCGTTCCTTTTGCGCCGGGTGAAAGACCAGGTCCTCTCCGACCTGCCGCCCATCACGATCGTGCGGCACAGCGTGCGCCTCAGCGAGGACGAGGCCCTCCGCTATGCGCTCCTTCGCCGACAGATCCACGAGAAGCTCCGAACGGCGCACGGCAAACGCCAGCACAAGCTCCAAGTCTTCACCGAGATCACGCGTCTGCGCCGCTTCTGCTGCCATCCGCGGCTCGTTTTCCCGGATGCCCCGCTCGAGGCGTCCAAGCTCACGGCGTTTCTCGAGCTCGCCGAAGAATTGCGCGACAACGGGCACCGCGCGCTCGTCTTCAGTCAATTCGTCGACTTCCTCGATTTAGCGCGCGAGGCGCTCGACGAGCGCGGCGTCCGCTACTCCTACCTCGACGGCTCCACGCCCAAGGAGGTCCGTCATGCCCGCGTCGAGGAGTTCCAAAGCGGCAGCAACGAGCTCTTCTTGATCAGCCTCAAGGCCGGCGGCTTCGGCCTCAACCTCACGGCCGCGGACTACGTCATTCACCTCGATCCGTGGTGGAACCCGGCCGTGGAGGCCCAGGCGACCGACCGCGCGCATCGCATCGGTCAAGAGCGACCGGTTACGGTGTATCGGCTCATCACCGAAGAGACGATCGAAGAGAGCATCGTCGAGCTACATCGGGAGAAGCGCGACCTTGCCGATGCGTTGCTTTCGCAGACCGACGACGTACCGGAGCTGACCCACGAGCTCCTGACTGAGCTCCTCGGGCCACCGTTCCGCCCGGAGCGTCTCGAAATCGCCGGCGCCTAGGCTGCAGGCGCTCGCGTGCTTCAAGCTCTCGTTCTGAGTCCTGCGCCGGGCGGCGTCTCAGGGCAAGACGACGTCCACAGCAGACCCGTCGTACGTGACGGTCCGTTCGGGCGCCGCCATGCCGGCGGGGACTGCCTTGCCGGCGCGCACCACGACGATGTCGAACGTGCGGCTCGCCAGCATCGTCGGATACGCGCCTTCGCGGGCGCCGATCGTCAGCGTGGTCGACGCTTCGTTCCACGTGATCGGGATCCGAATGAACGCTCCACTCTCGTACGCGTAGCTCGACCCGTCGTCCTCGTAGAGCTCGAAGCGTCCGTCGGCTCCCGCGAAGACGTAGAGAGCGATCGGGTCGGCCGCTTTCTGGCTGGTGTACTCGAGATCAGGACCGAACGGCACGACCGAGCCGGCGCGGACGTGGACCGGAATGCGGTCGAGCGGCGCGGCGCTCGTCACAGTCGCACCCCCCGCGACGGCTGCCCCGGTCCAGAAATCGTACCAACCGCCCGGCGTCGCCGGCAGGTACACCGAGCGGCTCGTCGCCTGATAGTCGGTGACCGGACTCACGAGCAACGCCGGACCCGCCATGAATTGGTCGCGCACGTCGTGCGCGGACGCGTCGTTTCGAAAATCCATGACGAGCGGTCGCAACATCGTAGAGTCGCGATGCGTCACCGCGCCCGCCAGCGCGTAGAAATACGGCAGCAGCCGGTACCGGAGCCGATCGAACGCGAGCATCGCCGCGTAGGCCGGGCTCGCTTCACCGCCGAACTCCCACATCTCGCGCACCGGCGCCTGCCCGTGCACGCGCAGGAGCGGCAAGAACGTCGCGTACTCGAACCAGCGCGTATTGAGCTCGCGCCATTCCTCCGCGTTCTGCCCGCCGCTGAAGCGCGGAGGAACCGCGAAGCCTCCGCTATCCACGGTCCAATACGGGATGCCGGAAAGCGCAAAGCCGAGACCTCCCGGGATCTGTTTCTTGAACGCCGTCCAGGTGGAGCTGATGTCACCCGACCACGTCGCCGACGCGTAGCGCTGCTGCCCCGCGAAGGCGGACCGAGTGAGGATGAAGACGCGCTGATCCGGAGCCTTCGCGCGCTGGCCGTCGTAGATGCCTTGGCTATTCACGAGCGAGTACGCGTTCAGCATGCGTGAGCCCGAGCCGAGCGCCGTCGGGTGCATGTGCGTCTGGCAGAGCATGCGGCCTTCGGCGAGGCTCTTGTAGGGGCCCTCGACGACCTCCGGCTCGGTCGCGTCGAGCCACCACGCATCCACGCCAAGTCCGAACAGCTGCTGGTCGATCTGCCCCCAGTACGCGGCGCGGGCGTTCGGATTGAAGGCGTCGTAAAACGCAAACGGCTGATCGAGAAAGTCGAGCACGGTCGGGTCGTACGGATAGGTGAAGCCGGACGCTTGGAGCGCCGCGTAGTTCGCCGTATTCGTGTAGAACTTGGGCCAGACCGAGAGCATGAACTTCACGTGCTGGTCATGAAGGCTCGTGACGAGGCCGGCCGGGTCGGGAAAGCGGCTCGGGTCGAACGCGTGCGAGCCCCATTGCTTGTCGGGCCAGTACTGCCAATCCTGAACGATGACATCGAGCGGAATGCCGCGGCTCCGATAGCCGGCGACGGCCGCGCTCACCTCCTGAGCGGAGGCGTAGTGCTCACGGCTCTGAAACAAGCCGAATGCCCAGCGCGGCATGAGCGACGCCTGGCCGGTCACGCGCCGGTACCCCGCCATCACGCCATCGAGCTCGGGACCGTAGAAGAAGTAGTAGTCGATGCCGTCGCCGACCTCGGACCAGAGCGAGGTGGTGGCGGGCGCCGCCGCAGGCACCTTGTAGCTCAGCGAAAGCGTCTTGACGTCGATATCGGAGCTCCACTCGAGATGCAGGGGCACTGGCTGGCCCGCCGTCAGGGTGACCCGCGCGACCTCGTCGTCCGGGAGCCAGCCCTGGCGCCAGTGATCGATGACCTTCGTGCCGCCGACGCTGAGCGCCAGTTGCCCGGAAGCGAACGTCTTGAACAAGTAGTTCCCGCTCACCGCCGGCGTGAACGTGGCGGTGAGGTCCGCGCTCCCAGCCGACGCGGCGCTGAGCTCGATGCCCGAGCTGTACTCGAAGCCCGGCACGGGCTCGTACGCCCGGAGGTCGCCGAAACGCGTGTACGAGGTGTTGTCCCAGAAAAGTCCGTAACCGCGGCTCGACACCAACATGGGCACGACCAGGTTGGTGTTGTATTGAGCGAGCTCGAGGTCATACCCTTTGATATCGAGCAAGCCGAGCTGGTAGTTGCCGAGGCCGTAGAGCGCTTCGCCCTCGTTTGCTTCCCACTCCTGGCGCACGTGATGGGTCGACTCGCCCTGCACCATGGCCGGCTCGAGGCTGCGCCCGCCGAGCTTCTCCGTCGCGACGAGGTTGCCCGCGCGGTCGAGAAACGCAATGGCGCCGCTCGCCGCGTCCACCTCGAGCTCGAGGCGCGTCGTGCGGAGCGTCTTCTTGCCGTCCGAGTCCACGAGCTCCCAGGCGACATTGGGCTCGCAACGCTTCGGCGCCGCGGCGAGCGACGTTCGCCCGAAGAAGGCCGCGTCCGTCGCGAACATCACGCGCACGACGTCCTCGGCACACACCTCGAGCTTGAGCATGCCGCCCGCCACGTCGATGGTTGGAACGGGTCCGGACTGCGGGATGCCGCCAAGCCCGCCCACACCTCCCGAATTGCCGCTACCGCTCGTCGCTCCGGTGCTCGCACCCGCGCGAGCGCTCCGTCCAGCACCGCTCGCGTCGTTCGACGAGGAGTTTTCCGAACAGCCGGCGGCGAGCCCTAGCGCAACGAGACCGAGCGAGAGCGCCGCGTCACGGTCGCGAGTCGAGCGAAGCGAGGCGAGCTTCATTGAGTCGTGGAGTTGCGCGAGCCGGCCGTAGAGCGCCGGATTCTCGCGGCGCACGCGTCACAGCGGTGGCGCCGGCCGGCGCGTTCCGTCACCAGCAGTGGCAGTTTTCGAGGAACGTGGAACTTCGGCTCGGCCGCGGAGCCGCGCGTCGCAACGCGTTCGGCCCCGAACGACGGTCAAATACCGCCGCCGCCTGCCGTTCCGCTCATTCCGCCGGGCCCGCCCATTCCGCCGAGCCCGCCCATTCCGCCGAGTCCGCCCATGCTGGCCGTAGCTCCGGCTGCGCCGGCCATCCCTGCACCACCGCTACCCGCTGCGGCAACGACCATGGCAACGCCGCTCGCGTCGATCCGGAACGCCATCTGATCCGAACCAACGATGACCGGTCCCGAGTAAGTCGTCTTGGTCGCGGCGAGTACGTCGGCCGGGGTCGGGAACGGGATGCCTTCGCTCGGCAGGCCCGACAACACGACGTGCGAGTAGACGGCGAGCTTCGGCTGGGCAACCGCGAAGAGCTTGCCGGCGTCCTCGGGCGTGATGTGGTGCGCGAGGATCGCCGCGTACGCGGGATACTTGTCGATGAGTGCCGTGGGGATCATGGCCACTTCGTGCACCAATAGGTCTGCGCCGGTCGCGGCTTGCTCGACGTTGGTGCTGTAGCGGGTATCGCCCGAAAGCACGACCGTGTGCGCGCCATAGCTGATCTTGTACCCGCGCGCGGGCTTGACGAGGTCTCCGTGATCGACGTCGAAGGTCGAAACGGCGACTCCGTTCTGGCAATACACGAGACCGGGCGGGACATCGTGAACCTCGAATTCGATGCCTGCGATCGGGTTCATTTCGTCGTCCAGACGGATGCGGCGATCCTCGGAGAAGGCATCCCACAAGCTCGTCATCATGGCCTGCGTTCCGTCCGGTCCGTAGAGGACGAACGGCGTCTTTCGGCTGCCGAACGCGGTCTGGATCCAACCGCTCATCCACAGATCGGGAAGTCCGTTGACGTGATCGGAGTGGAGATGAGTGAGGAAGTGGGCGTTGATGCTGCCGAGGGGGATTTGCTTCTGCCAAAGACGGATTGGCGCTCCCCGACCGACGTCGAAAACGAGCCGCACCCCTGCCGCCTCGACCAACGTGCTCGGGCCGAACCGGTCCGGCGACGGTATCGGGCTTCCCGTCCCGAGCAGAGTGACGGTCATGCTGCCGTCGGTTCCGCCCATCCCGCTGGTCTGCCCGCCGTCGCACCCGGTGATCGGAGGAGCGCCACCGGTTGCGGGTGCGCCGCCGTTGCCTGCGCCTGCGATGCTGGACGTACCGGAGGCGCCGGCCTGCGAGGGCTCTCCGCCACTCGCACCTCCCGATCCGGACCCTCCGCCCGTCGTGGTGCTGCACCCCACGAGCGCGAGCGTGGCGAATTGAACGATCACGGCCCGACCCAACGACGACGAACGCATGGTGAGGCGGATGGTGTCAGGTAACCTGACACACCACAAGCGCTTTATCCGGTCAGGGCAAGCGCTGGATTACGGCAGTTTTTGACCACGGCGCGCCAAACGAAACAAATACCCATGCCGAGCCCGCCGGTCGCGGCGTCACTGCGCGATGCAGTTCTTCTGCATCACACTCCAGATGGCTTCGGAGGAGGCCTGTGAGCCTGCCGCCGTCGGGTGAATGCCGTCGGAGAGCACGTATTCGTCGAAATGACCATCGAATACCGGGCGCAGATCGACTCCGTAACACTTGGGGCTCGTCGACGAGTAGCAGACCGCTTGCAGTTGCGTCCGGAGGACGTCGACCTTCGCGCGCTGGGTCGCGTTCTTCTGGTTCTCCGGATAGAAGAAGTAGACGACGGTTTCGACGCCGTCCTTGCCCATCTGGACGAGTAGGTCCCGGACGGCGCCCACCGCGTTCTGAATTGCCTGACAGCTCTCCGTCGGAGGATCGGAGCAGGTGTTATTCAGCATGTCGTTGCCGCCGCCGTCCATGATCACGACCTTGGCCGGAGCGTCCTTCGCCCCGTTTGCGTATTGCACGGGGATCTGCGGGGAAATACCGCCGGAGAGTTGAGTACCGCTCACCGAGTTGTCCCGGTAGGAGTCGCTCGCCGCGAGCGCGCCGGCGTCGCGGGCGATCGCGATCATGTCCTTCGTGATGTCGTGGGAAAGGGCGATGAACGAGTCACCGATCAAGAGGACATCCTTGCCCTTCGTCGTGCCTTTCTCGCACGCGGGTGTCCCGCCAGCACCGCCCGATCCAGCTCCCGCTCCCGCGCCCCCCGAACCTGCCGCCATCCCCGCGCTGCCTCCCGTCCCAGCGAGGCCCGCCGCGGAGCCCCCCGCCCCATCGCCACCGGATCCTCGGCCGCCAGTGCCTCCCGCCCTTCCGCCGGTCCCCCCGCCGCCGCTTCCGGCGCCTGACGCACCGGATCCGGACATGCCACTCACCGCGGCGCCTGCGCCTCCGCTCGTGTTCGTGCCGGCAGTGCCCCCGCCACCCGACGACGTGCCGGAGCCCGCGCTGCCTGCCAAGCCTCCGCCGGCAAGCCCGTTTCCCCCCGTGCCGGCGCCCGCAGAGCCCGAGCTCCCTCCTGTCGCCGCAGCTCCACCGGTGCCGCCTGGCGACGCCGCGTCGGTGCCACACGCCACGAGGGCGATGCCGAGCGCAGCAGCGGCCAGTAACGAAGGGTGTTGCGCCCGAGGCGCTCGCATCACTCTCAGGGGTGTCGATTCACGACGCGCAATCGTGAAAGGCTCGACTAGCTGCCGATTGCGTGATTTCACTTCGAGGAGTGATGCGACCATGCCTTTCGTTCTGACAAGTGATCCGCAAGCGCTCAATGGGCAGGCCGGCCTATCGCGGGGACGTGCATCGGTGCTTCGAATTTTGCGGCCTCACCGTTGACGGCTCGAGCCAGGAAATATTCGAATGTCGCTCGAAGCCGACATTTCGCAAAACGCGACGCGGGCACTTGCTCACACGGCGAGTTCGACTGATCAATCGAAGCGGGAGAGCTCGGAATGACCCAGAGCAGAGGCCGAATATTGGTGTGCATCGGACTGGCTGCGTGTGGGCTCGCGGGCTGCGGGCGCTCGTCACGCAACTCCGGAACGAGTGCCGCCGGTGGTCACGCCGGCGCGGAAGCGGCTGCGGCAGGCGGCGACGTGTCCCAGGGGGGGAGTCCAGCGGGGGGCGATGGCGGCCGCGGCGTCCCGTTAGCGGGCGGCGGAGGCGATGGTCCTGGTGCCACGGGGGGCGAGTCCGGGTCGGGTGGGACGTTCACGAACGGAGGGATGGGCGGCGAAGGCATCGCAGGCAATGCAGTGGCGGGCGGCGGACGCGCGGGCTCGAGTACCGCCGCGGGCATGGCGGGCTCGAGCAGCGGGCAAGGCGGCCTCGCCGGTGCGCCTGCAGGAGAGCCCGGAGTCGTCTGCGGCGCGTACGACCACACGTTGCCGGACGTCGAGTGCACCCCCGGTCAGATCTGCGTTCGTTGCGCCGAAACGGAGACGACCGCATCGGTACGCTGCGCGCCGAACCCGACATCGCACGCCGTCGAGTACGACGCGTTCCTTGCAACGTGCACCGACTCGGTCCTCCTGACCGAGTGCGACGGCCCCGAGGATTGTCCTTTTGGCACACGCTGTCAGCTCCGTACTGCCGACTACGCGTTCGCTCGTTGCGCGCCGGAGCCGCCCAACTGCACCGCCTACTGTGTCGCCTGCAACTCGAGCGCCGACTGCGACAACGGACAGAGCTGCGTGCCGAACGAGCAAGGCGCGCGGGGGTGGTTGGGTAAAACCTGCGGACCCGCGCTGAACGAGCTCCTCCCGAGCGGCGATTGGCTCATCGGTTGGAGCGGCGGGCTGAACCATTACTCCTGGTTTCGTTTCACGCCGGGTAGCGGAACCCCGAACCAAGGGACGGTCCGAACCGTGCCCGTGACGTGCGCTGGGTGCGAGGCGCTCGACTGCGCAGCAGACGGAGGCACCTACGAGATTGTCGACGAGGAAGTAACGCTCGCATTTCCCGACTCCTGCTCGCTGTCCTTCCGACTGGGCCAGCTCGCCTCCCCCAGTGAACCGAGCGTTGGCGGTGGTGAGGAGGCCAGCGTGTCAGCGCGGGTGTACACGGGCGTCGAGCTCGGTCCCTCCTACGAGGCGGTGCTGTACTCACCCGGCGTCGCTTGCGACGCAGACTTCACCACCTGCTCCTTCCCGCCGCCCTGATGCTCCTCGGCCCCGTAGCACTCGAGCACGAAGCGCCGGAATTGCGGCCACACGCTTGCGCCAGGCACGGGACGCAAGAGGCCGAAATGTCCGACCCTCGGCGCCGGTAGCTCACCGGGCCCGATCGCGACGCGTTCGGCGCGCGTTCCCGTGAAGCAAGCCAAGAGCGCCTCGACCGAGCTCGGCGGCGCGATCGGATCGTCCCACGCGCCGTAGCTCACGAGCGGAGCCCCAAAGGCCGCGAAGCGCGCACGGGCGTCGGGCACATGGGAGAAGAACCAATCCGGGCTCCGCCCCCAAAAGGCCCATTCGCGCGCGACACCTGCTGGCAACGCCTCGCCGACCACGCACTTCGGTATCGGATCCCACACGAGCGACGACAACGGCAGGAGCGCGCGCCAGAGGAGCTCGACGCGCACGCGATCGAGTCCATGCCAGTGCTGCACGTGGCCGAGCTGAGAGCCGACCAGGATGGCGCCGCGCACGCGGTGCAGCTCACTCGAGAGCCCGAGCGCCTGTCCGCCGAAGCTGTGCGCGACGAGCACCGGATCGTCATCAAAATGCTCTCGGACGTAGGCGAGCGCCGCCGGGGCGTCGCGCCTGGCCCAAACCGAGAGGCTCGCGCTCTCGAGCGCTCCACCGCTCAACGAATCGCCCATGCCGCGGTAGTCGAAGCAGAGCGAGCGAATGCCTCGACCCGCGAGCCATTCCCCGAGCCAGCGGAACGCCCGGCGAGGAACGCCAATACCCGGCAGAAACAGCACGTTCGCGAGCACCGGGCCGTCGAGCGGCTCGAAGCAAGTCGCCGCGAGGGGTTGCGCGTCGCAGGCCGAAATGGTGATGAACCGAGCGGACGATGGGCCCGGCGCGCGCGGCTCAGTTTCGACGTGAGGCATGGATCCGACGTAAAACCGACGCCGCTCGAGCGCCTGAGAACGAGATGAGAAATCGATGAACACGCCGTCGCCCGCCATCCGCTTCGTCGAGTGCGGCTCGGGCGAGCGTGTCGCCACGGCGATGCACGGCGCTGGCCCGCTGCTCGTGTGCCCGGCCTGGTGGGTCGGCCACCTCGAGCTCGACTGGGAGGAGCCGCTCTTTCGGCGCTTCTTCACGCGCCTCGGCGAAGTAGCAACGGTGCTGCGCTACGACCGACCCGGTGTGGGCATGAGCGGCCCTTCCGTTCGTCCGCGCTCGCTCGAAGGGGAAGTCGCTCTACTCGAAGACGTCATCGCCGCTCAAAGCACCGAGCCCGTGTCCTTACTCGGCCTCTCGTGCGGGGGTCCCCCGGCCATCGCGTTTGCGAGCCGCCACCCCGAGCGAACGAACCAGCTCGTCTTGGCCGGCACGTACGCGCGCGGTACCGCGATCGCGCCCCCCAAGCTCCGCGATGCCCTGCTCGAGCTGGTCGGCGCGCATTGGGGCGCCGGCTCGCGCGCGCTCGCCGACGTGTTTCTGCCGGACGCCGCCCCGGAGCTGCGCGAGGCTTTCACGCGGCTCCAGCGTACCGCGACCGATGCCGTCACTGCCGCGGACGTCTTGGCCCTCACGTACTCGATGGACGTGAGTGAGCTCCTTCCGCGCGTTCGAGCAAAGACCACCGTCCTCCATCGCCGCGGCGACCGCGCGATAACCTACGCCGCGGGCCACGAGCTCGCGCGCGGGATCCCGAACGCCCGGCTCGTCAGCCTCGAGGGACGCGACCATCCGCTCTGGACGCTGGAAGGGGCGGGCGACCTCGTGGCCGCGATCCTCGCCAATGAAGAGCAGCTGCCCGAGACCGGCTGCCGCTTCGATCGCACGGGGCGCTGTGTCTGGCTCGACGGACAGCGCGTCGACCTCACGCCGCTCGAGTTCGGGACGCTCGCGTGCCTGCTCGACCACGCCGGGCGCGTGGTCTCGCGCGACGAGCTCCTCGAGACCGTGTGGAAGCAGCCGTACTCGGGCAGCAACGTCGTGGACGCGGTCGTGCGCTCGATCCGAAGCAAGCTCCAGCGCTTCGCGGCGTCGGTCGAGACCGTCGTGGGGCACGGCTACCGCTTCGAGCGATTTCGCTCGGATCAGTGAAGTTTTCATCTCGATCTCATGCGGGGCCGCGCTCGGTTCCCCAAGCTCTGATCACCACGTTTCGAGAGGAGCAAGCATGACAAAACTGATTCAGACGACCGACCAGGCATCCGAGGCCGCCGCTACCGAGCTTTTTGCGCAGCGAGTGCTCGGCGATCTATCGGCGGCCATGACCGGGGTGATGGTCCGCGTGGGCCACGAGCTCGGGCTCTATCGGGCCCTCGGGGAGCACGGTCCGCTGACTTCGCTGGAGCTCAGCGAGCGCGCTTCGGTGCTCGAGCGCTACGCGCGCGAGTGGCTGCACCAGCAGCGAGCGGCCGGTTACCTCGACTACGACCGGCAAAACGGAAGGTTCGGTTTGGCGCCCGGCGCTTTCGCGGTGCTCGCGGCCGAGCAGAGCCCCGTGTTCCTGCTGCCCGCCTTCGACATCGTCGCGGCGATGTGGGCGGACGAAGCGCGCCTCGCGCGGGCGTTCACGACCGGCGCGGGCATTCACTGGGGCGAGCATGATCCGCGCCTGTTCGGCGGCTGCGCTCGCTTCTTCGGCACGGCCTACGCATCGTTCTTGGAGCAGAGCTGGCTGCCGGCACTCGACGGAGTGACGAGCAAGCTCGCCAAGGGGGCCCGGGTGGCCGACGTCGGCTGCGGCCACGGTGTCTCCACCGTCATCATGGCGCGCGCCTTTCCCGCGTCCGTCTTCGTAGGCTTCGACAGCCACGGAGCGTCGATCGAGGCGGCGCGGCAGCGCGCGGAGCTCAGCCAGGTCGAGGACCGGGTTCGCTTCGAGCATGCCACGGCCACGGACTACGGCGGCGAGCTCTACGACCTCATCTGTTTCATGGACTCCTTTCACGACATGGGCAACGCCGTCGCGGCCGCACGACACGCCGTTCGCAAGCTGGCAAACGGAGGCACGGTGATGCTCGTGGAACCGCTGGCCGCCGAGCACGCGGAGGACAACTCTGGCCCCATTGCGGCGATGAACTACGCGGCATCCACCGCTCTCTGCACCCCGAACGCGCTCTGCCATCACGGCGGCATCGCCCTCGGCGCTCAGGCCGGCCCGCAGGCACTCCGAGAGGCCCTCGCAGAAGGCGGCCTCACCCACTTTCGCGTCGCGGCGCGAACGCCGTTCCACATGGTGATCGAAGCGAAAGCGACGTGAGCCGCTGACGTTCGCGCCGTCAGCACCGTGAGCCGAGAAAACTAACCATGTCGAGCCACCCCCGGAGACGCTATCCTCTGCGCTCTCGCGGGGGTGGCCCGCGTGCACGGGGTCAGAAGAGGAGCGAGCATGGCAAGCGAGGCGGTCCGAACGATTCAACGAGCACTCATGGACAAGGGGTTCGAGCCGGGACCCGTCGACGGCATCTGGGGGCGGAGCACCATCGCGGCGGTCATGCGATTTCAGACCGAGAACCGGCTGAAACCCGACGGAGTCGTCGGCCCCGCCACGAAGGCGGCGCTCCTCACGGCTGCGCCCTCCCCCGCGCCCGCGCCTGCGACCACCACGAACACCGTCCTACCGTGGTTCGAAGAAGCCAAGCACCTCATTGGCACGAAGGAGGTGCTCGGGCCGAAAGACAACCCCACCATCCTCGACTGGGCAAAGAGCCTCGAGCTCGATTACCAGCGCGACGACATTCCTTGGTGCGGCTTGTTCGTCTCGCATTGCATCGGCGCCACCCTTCCGCAGGAAGTGCTGCCAGGCAATCCACTCGGAGCACGCCAGTGGGAGCGCTTCGGCGACTCGAGCACCGCCCGGATCGGTGCGATCATGGTCTTTTGGCGCGAATCTCCGACGAGCGGCAAGGGCCACGTCGGCTTCTACGTGGGCGAGGACGAAACCGCGTATCAGATCCTCGGCGGCAACCAAGCCGACAGCGTGTGCCTCACCTGGATCGACAAGAAACGGCTCGTCGCCGCGCGCTGGCCCAAAGGCGCAAGCTCCCTCGTGACGAGCTCACTCCGGAAGCGGCGCGACGAGGGGCTCTCGAGCAACGAAGCGTGACCCCGTGCTGTGCGCGCCGTGCTTTTGGCGCGCCTCACGGTGTTACGGTGACATGTTCGCGCGGCTACCCCGGAGCGGTTTCATGTCCGCGGGCTCTACCCGTACCATGCGATCGGGCAGCGGTTTGTCGCGGAGCTTGGTCGTGTACCGGCAAACGGCTTTGTGATCCTCCCACGGCAGACGGGAAGTGGCCCTGAAGTCCGTGTTGACGATCAGCCTGTGGCGGGCGCCGTAGATGGCGAGCGGATAGTACGGACCCTTCCACGGCTTTTCTCCGGGGCAGGCACTCCGCGCGAGCGGCGGATCGAGGATCAGGTAGCGCGTGTCCTTGGTGAAGCGGGCAAGGACGGCGGCCGGAAGGTCGGGGAGCCGCGGCGGCTGGGTAAACGCGACGTTCTTGCCGTGCGCGTAGAACCACGGGCCCACGTCCGCTGCCTGGATCGCGACGAGGCCCGCCGCTGCGAGCGTGACCGCGCGCACGCGCGGCAGCTCGAACGCCGCGAGGAAGCGATCCACGGCCTGGGTACCGAACACGAGCACGAAGTAGAAGAAGGGCCACCAAAAGCGCCCCGGGGCGCGCAGCCGGTGCGCGATGGGGTCGATGAGGTCCGTGAGCCAGGCCAGCCCGCTGTGCCGCTCACCGAGCACGAACGGCGACGGCGAGAAGGCGTAGAACGCCATGAGCAGGCAAGGAACCACGAGCACGACGGCATTGGGGTGAAAGCGGCGCTCCGTCCCGCGGCGAAACCACGGGAGCGCGACGCGCGCCAGAAGCGCGACGAAGAGCAGGATGCCGCCGAGGCCGAGGTAAGCGAAGCCCTCCGCGGTGCCGTTGCGCATCTTGCCCATCTGGCCGCCGAGCTGGATGTTCGGGAAGAGGGTCGAGACATCGGCGGCCACGAACAGCGCGAAGAGGTCACCGTAGTACTTGTCGATGAGCAGGCCCTCGGTCGAGCGCAGCCCGAAGTAGCCGAGCACCCACAGTGAGAGCACGATCGAGCCGAACCAGAGCGCGACGCCGCGCGCGAGCTCGCGGCGGTTTCGCCGGTGGACGAAGAACGCGGCCAGGAGGAGCGCGTTCACCATCGCGAATAGGTACGAGCTCAAGAACACCGCCAGCGCGGCGAGGCCCGCAATGCGGCGCTTGGGGAGCGCGTCCTCCTCGAGCACGAGCGAAAATGCCGCGAGCAAGAGCCAATGCGCGGAAAGCCCGCAATGCCCGAAGCGCGCCACGAGCGGCGGAGCGAGCGTGATGAGCGCGGTCCCCGCCCAGGCGAGCGACGGCGCGACGCCGAGCTGACCGAAGAGCCGCTTGGCGAAGATCGCGCTCAGCCACAAGCACCCGAAGAGCCAGAGGCCGTAGTACTGAAAATCGACCGGCAAGACCGGATCCAAAAGCTTGACGACGAAGCCGAGCAGCGGAACGGCGTCGGCCAGCGTCCAGGACGCTCCGACCGGATAGAGCGTCGTCTCCATGCCGCCGATCGGAAAGTGCCAGTGGGAGTTTCTGAAGTAGGCCGACGCGAAATAGTACTGGGTCGTGTCGGAATCGAACTCGAACATCCAGTCGAGCGACGTGGGCGGCAGAATGCGAAAGTCGAGCACGAGCTCGAACGCCAGCACGGCGAGCACGAAGAGCAGATAATTCTCGCGGGCGCGCCGGCTCTTGAGCGCGACGGCGAGGCGCGGACCGAGCCGCGACTCGTTGCTCATTTGTCGCGGTGCGCGAAGCGAACCTGCCAGATGCGCCCCGCCGCCTCGAGTTGGATCTTCAGTGACATCTTCGACTGGCCCAGGCGCCGATCGTTGAAATGGATGGGCACCTCGGCGATGTGCAAGCCCTGCTGCTTCGCGAGAAACACCATTTCCACGAGGAAGATGTAGCCGTTCGAGAGGATCTGCTCGAGCGGCATCTTCAAGAGCGCCTCACGCCGCCAGAGACGGTAGCCCGTCGTCATGTCGCGCAGGCGCAGGCCGAGAATGCTGCGCGCATAGAAGTTACCCCACGCGGAGAGGCCCTTGCGCCAGATGGGCCAACGGTGGTCGACGCTGCCGCCCGCCACGTAGCGCGAGCCGAGGACGACGTCCGCGTTGCTCAAGGCTTCTACCATGGCCGGAAGCCGCTCCGGATCGTGCGAGAGATCGGCGTCCATCTGCGCTATCGCGTCGCACTCTTGCGTGAACGCACGGCGAAACCCCTCGAAGTATGCGCTCCGCAGGCCGCGCGCGCCCGTGCGATGGATCACCTCCACGCGCCCCGGATGTTTGGCGCTGAGCCCGTCGGCGACCGCGCCCGTCCCGTCCGGACTGGCGTCGTCGACCACGAGAACGCGGAGGTCGAGCGGAAGCGCGAGAAGCGCTGCCACGAGGAGCGGAAGATTCTCCGCTTCGTTGTAGGTAGGAACGACGGCAATAACGCGCATGGCCACTAGCGGCGCGCATCATGGACCAGCGGGCACACCTGCCGCAAACCCCCCCTTTGCCGCGTTCTCGCTCAAATGCCGCAAGGAGCGGGGTCGAAATGGTCGGGGCGGGCGGATTCGAACCGCCGACCCCTTGACCCCCAGTCAAGTGCGCTAACCAGGCTGCGCTACGCCCCGATCCGACCAAGTCCGAGGGGGCCCGGACATCGACCACGGCGGAACCTAGTCGCTTCCCGCCCGATTGCAAGCTCGATCCGACGCCGAGCGCGTCCGACGGCGGAAGCGACCAATTCTCGCCGTCGCTCGGACGCCGCTCGGACGCGTGGCCGCATTGCGGGAGCTCAACTTCGAGCTAGCGCGTTTTCCCGCGAGGTGGAGCATCGTGGGGGAAGACTGCTCGGATGTGGAGCTTCGGGACAGCTTCGCAGGAGGACGCCATGTGTCTGACGTTGTTTCAGCGCCGTTCGCCGATCGCACGGCTCATCGCCATCTGCCTCGTGGGGTTACTGATCGTGGGCTGCTATCCGAGCACGCCACCCGCAAATCAAGGGGGCGAAGACAAACACCCGAACGGGCCGACACCCGACGTCAGCGCCGCCGCAGTGGTTCGGGAGCTCGAATCGATCACCGATCCCGGAAAGAGACAGGTGGCGTCGGTGCTCACGCTCAACACCCTCTGCAGCCTGAGCCGCTTGGCCAAGGGACAATCGGCCGGGCCCGTCGAAACGCTGCTCGCTCCCCAATTTGCCGCTCTCGCGAGTGACGCCAAAGCGAAGATCGCCAAGCTCGGCGACACGCTCGCAGCGATCCCGCAGGCGAAGCGCAGCGCTTTGTTGAAGCGGTTCCAAGCGGAGGATCCGGGCAACTGCACCGTCGCGCCGAACTGGACCCGCATTCGCGGCGAGATCGCGCTGATCCTGGGGGTGCCCCGCCTGCGCGCCAACTACTGCAGCGGCAATCTCGTCTACGGCGACAACACCCCCGCCCCGCGCGCCGTGACGAGCGGCCCGTTCGTGTTTCCAGCGTTCGACACGGGGCCGGTGAGTGTCGCCCCCGCAGCCAGTCCGGTCATCCTCGGCGTCGAGGGGGAACACGTTTCGGCGCGCCACCCGGCGCTTCAGGCTACCGCAACCAACGGCAACGGCATCTCCCCGTTCGGCGTGGAGACGAACATCCCGTGCTCGATCACGAATGATCCGTGCACTGCCGCGCAAGGGCTCGTTTGCGGACAGAAGTTCGGCTCGGCGAGCCACTGCGTCGCGTTCCCCGTGGTGCAGAAGGACCAAGATCTGGTGCTTCGTGGCTATAACTTCTGGGACGTCGAATCGGCACGGCTCGTCTACACCCCGCTCATCGCTGGTTCCGGCGTCGAATCGACCGATTTCGTGCGCCAAGTCGATCCGCACGAACCGTCGGACGCCAACGCGGCATGCCCGCCTGCCTCCTCGGCGAATCCGACCCACAATCGGGCACACTTCAGCGTGTCGGCCAACGAGGGGAGCTTCTACAGGCTGCACCTCTACAATCACAACGGCTCGTTCAGGACGCAGCAGGACGCCCTGGATCAGGCGCCACCGCGCGTGATTCACACCTGCTACCCGGCGGGCATCGGTCAGGTATTGCTGCCGAGCGGTACGATTCGCGACTGCACGGCACCCGGCGAAACCTGCATGCAGGACGGCGCACCGTGCGCTGCAACGTGGGGAACCCCTCCGCGCAAGCTAGAGCAATGCAACCACGCACCCGGCGCACCCGTCACATGCGGCGAGACGCCGGAGTGGTTCGTCAACCAGCCGCTCAGCACACGCGACAACACCGAAGCGCCGATGAGCGCAGACCCCGTGGTCTTCGTGTTGCGCGACGAACCGACGTACGAGTTCCGAAGCACCCTCCAGGCGCTCGAATGCAAGGAGGAGACGGGGATCGACGCTTTCGGTTCCGACGAGCCGATGGTCCTCGTGGCGGGATTCACTCCTGACATTCCTCCCGGTGCGGCAAGCGACCTGCTCGCGAACCTCGACGACAACGCGGACGCCTTTCACGGCGAGGACTACGATTCGGGAACCCGCCGCCAGATCGGCAAGCTCTTGTCCTCGGTCGGCGGCCTCCACTTCGACAGCCAGGTCGTTTATCTGGTCGGCCTGATGGAAGACGACAGCTTCCTCGCGGGGTTCCTGGCCGGCGCCGTGGTCATCATCGCGGCTGCGGCGATCGTCTATCTAACTGGCGGCGCGGCCTTGCTCGCGGCGGGCGGCGGCGCCGCGCTCGGGATCGCACTCTGGGCGCCGATCATGTCGTCGTTCGCCGAGGACGACCTGCTCGGACGCACGACGCTGCTCGCGACTCCAACCCTGATGGACGAACGCATCGGTGCGGATCACGCTGCGGATCTGCTCACGACCCCGCCGGCGTTCGGAGCGCTGCCTCCCATCCCCGGCGGCGTCACGGAGCACCAGCGCGCCGATCCTCGCCTCATCCATCCTTTCCAGGACTTCAAGCTGCAAAAGCCGCTGTCGGCCGAGTGCGACCCCGGTTCGTGCGACGCAGGCAACACCTGCATGGTGCAGCGCTGCGTCCCGAACGGCTTCGTCGACCCGAGCGTCAATCGGGGCTTTCGAGAGCGCCGAGAGTTCGCGGCCAGTGACTACTATTACGCGGTCGACCTCTTGTGGGAGAAGATCCAAACGCCATAGCGCTCACCAGACGCGCTCCATGTCGTGCAGCGGTCCGGCGGCGAACGGTTATCGCCCGCGCAGCGCAACCCGCGCAATGTGCGCAGCAAGCCGCCGGTAGAGCTCGGCCGCGAGCCGCGAATCCGCGCAAACCTCCGAAAAATCGTCCGCACGCAGCCGCAGGAGGCGCGTCGTCTGCTCGGCGACGGGCGGCTCCTCTTGCCCGGCCAGCCCGACGAGCGACTCCGGGAACACGAGCGCCCCGGCACCGACCGTGCGCTCGGAGCTCGCGTACCGGAGCACGCCATCGAGCACGATGTACGAGACGAGGTCGTTCGTGACGAGCCGCGGCACCACCTCGCCCACGGCGAGCTCGATCTCGACCGCCGCGGCGAGCGCGCTCAGCGCGAACGATTGCGGCAAGTCGACGAGCAGAGGGCTCTGCCGCGCTCGCTCCAGATCCGCCGCCGCGAGTCCGCGGTCGTGGTCCGTGCGCTTGACGAAGCGCTCGCCGACCTCGACGACGACGGCGGTTGCGTTATCGCGACCCATCTCCGCGGCGCGCGCGATCAGGGCCGCGACGGCTTGCTCGGGGTTGCCGCCGCGAACGAGCTCCGACAGCTCCGCTTCGGCTTCGACCTGGCCGTGGACGCCGTCGGTACACAAGAGGAGACGATCCCCGCGCCCGAGGTCGACGAAGAGCGTGTCGACCTTGAGATCGCCGCCGAAGCCGATGGCGTTGGTGATCCCGGGGCCGCGCGTGCCGGCCGACCCGGCGGTGGCGGCGGCGTGGTCCTGAGTGAGGAGCAGCATCGTGCGCTGGCGGGCGAGGTAGACGCGGCCGTCGCCGGCGTGGGCGACGAAGGCGTTCCCGCGGGCGAGCCAGACGATGTCGAGGGTCGTGCCCATCCCGGCGTGGTCGGGATTGGCGGCGGCGTCTTCGAGGACGACGCGGTTCGCCTCGTCGAACGCGCGGCGGAGGGCCGCGTAGATCGCGCGGCGGGTCGCGAGATCGGCCTTGGCGACGTAGGCGTCGATCACGCGCCGAGCGTCACGGCCACCCAACACCTTTTGCACGGTCTCGACGGCGAGGCGGGCGGCGACTTCGCCGGCGCGGTGGCCGCCCATGCCGTCGGCCACCGCAAATAGGGCGATTTCGGGCGCCAGGAGCGCGGCGTCCTCGTAGTGGGTGCGCCGGGACCCTTTGTCGCTTGCCTGGGCGAACGCGGCCCGAAAGTCGAAGCGCGGCAGGATGGAGGACATCCGAAACGGCAGGGTAACACCCAAGCGAGCTTGGGTGTAAAAGCTCCGTCCGGTGAGAGTTCTCGGCATCGAAACGTCCACGCGTCGCGGCTCCGTTGCAGCCCTCGACGGCGAAAACACGCTCGGCACGCTCGCTCACGAGGAGCCGAGCGCTCACGCGGAACGGGTGCTCGCGCTCGTCGAGTGTCTCCTCGGAGAGGTTGGATGGAGCCGGTCGTCGATCGATCGCGTCGCCGTCGGTATCGGGCCGGGCTCGTTCACCGGCCTCCGCGTCGGCATCGCCCTCGCGCAAGGCATGGCGCTCGGGCTTGGGCGGCCGATCGTCGGCGTAGGATCGCTCGCTGCGCTCGCGGCCGCGGTTCCGCGCTCGGAGAAACGGACGCGCATTCCGGTGCTCGATGCGCGCCGGGGCGAGTTGTTCGTCGCCGGCTATACGGCGGACGGCGTGGAGCGTCTCGCGCCGGCGGCGGTGCCCGTCGCGGACGTACCGAAGCTCTTGGCGGACCTGTTTGCTCCGGGCGAGCTCGTGCTGGTCGGTGAAGCCGCGCGCTTGGCGGGCGGAGGGTACGACGTGATTGCGGGTGGCGAGCTCGATCTGCCGCACGCCGTGCCGGTCGCTCGCCTCGGCCTCGAGCTCGATCCGGCGGCGGCGCCCGCGGAGCCGACGTACGTGCGAGGACCCGGCGCGACCCCGCAGAACCTTCCACCCTCGCCGCTTGCGTAGCTCCGCACCCAGGCGGATTGTTACTTTCGAGGCGGGCGACTAGCATCGGGCAAGCGGATGGCGACGCCCGAAGACGCAGCAAGCGGTCGCGAGCACCTGCTGTCCCGCTATGGCCGCACCTTTCCGGCCGGCACGGTGCTGTTCCGCGACGGCGAGCCCGCGGATTTCGCCTACCTCCTCCAGACCGGCCGGGTGCGCCTGTTCAAGCAGGTGGGGGCGATGGAACGGAGCCTCCGCGTCGTTCGCGCAGGCGAGCTCTTCGGTGAGTCGGCGCTGAAGCCGGGGGCGACCCGCCGCACGACCGGGGTGGCGCTCGACGAGATCACCGCCATCGCCGTCGATCATGCGACATTTCAGCGGATCCTGGGCGAGCACCCCGAGGTGGGCTCGAGCGTGCTCCAGCAGCTTCTCGGCCGCCTGCGCGACGCGGAGGACCAGATCGAGGTCTTGATGATGCGGGACCACCAGAGCAAGGTGGTCGTAGCGCTCACCAAGCTCGTGCAGCGGGAGCTCGCGCTCGGCCGCGGCGATGGGCAGATCAGCCTACAGGTCTCACCGCTCGAGCTCGCGGCCCAGGTCGGGCTCGACGTGGATATCGTGAAGCGCGTCGTTTCCCAGCTCCGCGAGGGCGGCTACGTGCGCATCCAAAACGAGCGGGTCGAGGTTGCCGATCTCGAGACGCTGCGCGAGCTCTACGCGCTCCTCAGCCTGAAGGATCAGCTCAGAGGCACCCCCGACCGCGAACGAGGCAGAGCCTCCTGATGCGCCACGAAAAGGCCGGTCGGCCGATCGCGACAATTGGGCTAACTCTGGCGGCGGGGCTGCTTTTTGGGTGTTCGTCGGGCTCAGGCGGCCCTGCGGCCCAAGACGCCAGCCGGCAAGCCGAGACCGAGTACGACATGGCCCGCGATCTCTGGCTTCGCCGGGGCGATCCTCGCGGCGCGCTCGAGCACGCGCTCAAGGCCGCCGACTTCGATGACCAGAACGCCGAGGTCATGCACCTCGTCGCTCTGCTCTACCTCGACTTCTGCGCCCGCAACGCCGAGGAGTGCCGCCTCCCGAAGGCGGAGGCAGCGGCCCGGCGCGCGATTGTGGTCGAGCCGAGCTTCCGTGAAGCGAAAAATACCCTCGCCGTGATCCTGATCCACGAGAAGCGCCCCGCCGAGGCCGTGAAGATCCTCGTGCCGCTCACGGAGGACATCCTCTATCAAACGCCGGAGGACGCCTGGGGCAACCTCGGCTGGGCTTACCTCGAGCTCGGGAAGCTCGATCCCGCGATCGACGCGCTCCGGCGGAGCGTCGCCGCGCAGCCGCAGTTCTGCGTCGGAAACTACCGGCTCGGCACGGCTTACGAGAAGCGCGGTGAGCTCTCACTCGCCGAAGCGGCGTTTACGCGCGCACTGGAAACTGATGCGCCTGGTTGTACGGGGCTCCAGGACGCGTGGGCGGGGCGCGCGAGGGTGCGCTTGCGCGGCCCGGAGCCCACCTCCGCGCTGCCCGACCTCGAGCGCTGCGTCGCCCTCTCGAAGTCCACGGAGACGGGCAAAGAATGTGGCTCCATCCTCGCGAAACTAAAGTAGTCTCGGCGTCCCCATGACGTCGGTCGGCCAGCACCTCAAAGGCCTGCGTGAAGCCAAGCGCATGAGCCTCGCTGAGGTGTCCCGCACGACGCGAGTGCCCGTGGCGAGCGTGGAGCGGATCGAGGCGGATCGTTTCGACGAGCTTCCGGGTGAGGTGTTCGTGCGCGGCTTCCTGCGCGCCTACGCGCGCGCTCTCGAGGTGTCGCCCGACGACGTCCTCGCGCGCTACACGGCGAGCCGGCGCGTGGTGTGGGTGACGCCGCTGCCGATCACGAGCCCGGTGCGTCCCGCGCGCAGCCGCCGCTTCGGCGTCGCGATCGCGTTCGTGCTCTTGCTCATTCTGTTCACGCTCGCGCTCAGCATCGTGCTCCGGCCGCGTGGCGACGACATGCCGCAAGAGCTGTCGTCGCACAGCGTGTCCGCTCGGCACCTCGGCTGACGCGTGGCCGTCGCGCGCGCGCGACCTCAAGACAGCGTGCGCACGACGCGCGCGCTCGTGCTCAAGCGCGTGGAGTACGGCGAGGCCGATCTCGTGCTCACGTTGTTCACGGAGCGCTTCGGACGCGTCTCCGCGTTGGCGCGCGCCGCGCGCAAGAGCACGCGCCGCTTCGCGGGCGCGCTCGAGCCGATGCACACGCTCGAGCTCGCGCTCGAGGAGCGACCGAAGAGCGAGCTCTTCGTGCTGCGCGAAGCGCGGATCGCACAGCCGCGCACGGCACTCACCGAAAGCCTCGCGCGGCTCGAAGCTGCCGGCACCGCTCTCTCGTGGGTGCGCCGCGCGGCGCCGCCACGCACCCCCGAGCCCGCGCTCTGGGTAGCCGTGGAAAACCTGCTCGATCGGCTTGGCTCGCGGGAAGAAGCCGTTCCGCCGCGTCGAACCCTGGCGGCGGCCGGGCTCCGGATCCTCGCGACGCTCGGCTGGGGCCTCGACTTCGAACGCTGCGTGCGCTGTGGCAAGGAGTGCCCGCCCGGCCAGATCGCGCTCGTCGATCCGACGCGCGGCGGCCTCGTGTGCCGCGCCTGCGGGGGCGCGCGCCTCCGTCTCGACGGTCCAGCGCGCGAACGACTGGCGCGCGCCGCGGCGACCGGAGACCCGACCGCGCTCGAGGCCGACGACGCCGATCGCGCGCTCGCGCTCGTCGAAGGGGTCTTGAAGGCGCACGCCGGGCTCGAGTGACGCGCCGGCCGAGCCTCCACGGTGGTAAGAGGGCACGGTGAACGAGGCCGCGCCGAGCTCCGCGAGCGCCGAGGCCGGCGAGCGGCGACGCATCGCCAAGCACGCGGGCATCGTCGCGCTCGGCACGCTCGCGAGCCGCGCGCTCGGGCTCGTGCGCGACCAGACGATCGCCGCCGTGTTCTCGCGCGCCGCCACGGACGCGTTCTTCGTCGCGTTCACGATCCCGAACGTGCTGCGCCAGCTGCTCGGCGAAGGCGCCGTGCAGAACGCGGTGCTGCCCGTGCTCGTCAAGCTGCGCGAGCAAGACGGCGAGGACGCGGCGCGGCGTTTTTTTCGAGCGGCGCGCGGAGTGTCGCTCCTTTCGCTCGTCGCGGCGACGGCGCTCGGCATCGGCTTCGCCCCTGCCCTCGTGGACCTTTTTGCGGGCGGCTACGCCGGCGTGCCGGGGCAGCTCGAGCGCACGGTGCTGCTCACGCGCTGGGTGTTTCCGTACATCCTCTGCATGGGGACGGCCGCGCTCGGGGCCGCGGCGCTCAACACGCACCAGCGCTTCGTCGCGACCTCGTTCGCGCCGGGCCTCCTGAATCTGTCGTTCATCGCGCTCGCGCTCGTTTTGCCAGGCTGGCTCGGCGCGCACGGCTACGAGCGGGATCTGGCGCTCGCGGCGGGCGCGCTGCTCGGCGGGGTGCTGCAAGTCATCGCGCAGTGGCCGAGCCTGCGCGCTATCGGGTACTTCGAGCGGCCCATGCTTCTGCTGCGCGATCCGGGCGTGCGCGAGGTCGGACGCCGCATGACGCCGTTGCTCTTCGGCATGGGCGTCTACTACGTCGACGTCGTCGTTGCTCGGCGCTTCCTCTCGGGGCTCGGCCTCGGCGCGCAGAGCTACTTCGGCTGGGCGATGCGGCTCTGCGATTTCCCGCAGGGCATCTTCGTGATGGCCCTGCAGGCCGCCACGCTGCCGAGCCTCGCGCGCCTGGCCGCGCGCTCCGACAGCGCGGAGCTCGGGCGCACTTTCGCGTTCGGGATGCGGCTCGCGCTGTTCGTCGCGATCCCGGCGACGGCGCTCTTCGTCGGGCTCGCGGAGCCGCTCGTCGTGCTCCTCTTCCAGCGCGGCGAGTTCGGCGCGGACTCGGCGCGCGAGACAGCGCGCGCGCTCGTCGCTCAGGGCTCGGGCGTGTGGCTCGTCGCCGCGGTGCGCCAGCTGCTCTCGATGTATTACGCGGTCGGCGACACCCGCACGCCCGTCCTCGTGGCCGCGACCGATCTCGGCGCGTTCGTCGTGCTCTCCCTCGTGCTGCGCGGCCCGCTCGGGCACATCGGCATCGGCTGGGCCGTCACGGGGGCGAGCGCGGTGCAGGCTGCGCTACTCTGGGCTTTGCTCGCGCGGAAGATGCCGACCATTTTGGGACAGGGGGTCGCTACCTCGGTTCTCCGCGTCTGCATCGCGTCGGCGTTCGCGGTCGTGGCGGGGCGGCGGGTCGCTCACGCGCTCATTGCCCCCGAAGGCGCGGGCGGGCTCGAGCGGGCGCTGCCGGGGGTCGCCGGCGGCGCGGCCTTCGTGGCATGTTTCCTCGCCGTGGCCCTCCTCGTCCGTAGCCCCGAGCTACTCGTTCTCGTGCGTGAAGTAGCGCGGCGCGTCCGGCGCTCGCGAAAGGCCGGAGGCTCGCCGTGAGCAAGTCCGACCAACCCATTGCGCCCACCGCGATCGCGTCGGAGTTCAGCGGCAGCGCGAGCCAGGCGAGCTCGCTCCCGGCATCGCTCGCCGTCGAGGTCGCGTTCGCGGGTCGCTCCAACGTGGGCAAGAGCACGCTCCTGAACCTGCTCCTCGGCAGGCGCCTCGCCCACACGAGCAACACGCCTGGCCGCACGCGCACGCTGAACTTCTTCTCCGTCACGACGCGCGACAAGAGCGTGCTCTCGTTCGTCGATCTTCCCGGCTACGGCTTCGCCAAGCGGGCCAAGGGCGAGCGCTTCGCGTGGGGGGAGCTCGTCGAGCGGTACCTCTTGGAGCGCCCGGCTCTTGGGCTCGCGATCGTGCTCGTCGACGCACGGCGCGGGCTCGAGCACGACGATCTCGAGCTGCTCAAAATGCTCAAGGACGAGAAAAGCGGACGGCCCGCACCCCAGGTGCTGGTCGTCGCCACGAAGCTCGACAAGATGCCGCTCGCTCAGCGCAAGCCCGCGCTCGCCGCGATCGCCAAGAACAGCCCCCGCGTCCTCGGGGTGAGCGCGTCGGACCCCGCGAGCATCGACGCGCTGTGGCGCCGCATCCTTGCCACGCTCGGTCTCGGCGCCGCGAAGGCGTGAGGCACCTTCGAAACCGCGCGGCCCCGGTGTAGGGTCGCGACGAATGCGAGCTCTTGGTGTGGGCGCCTTGGTGGTGGCGGTGTCGGCATCGGCCCACGCCGAGCCCGCAGCCGATACCAAGACGCCGTACACGCTCTCTTGGGTGCGTGACGAAGGCGCGGAGAGCTGCCCGGCAGGCCGCGACTTTGCCGACGAGGTGACGCGGCGGCTCGGTCGCTCGCCGTTCGATACGCGCGCCGACCGCGCCATCGAGATCCGCGTCGACCGCGACGGCGCCGCTTATCGGAGTCGCGTCGTCGTGCGCGAGCGCGACGGGCGCGCCGCGGGACAACGCCTGCTCTCGAGCCCGAACGAGTGCGCACCGTTGTTCTCGGCGACGGCGCTCGCCGTAGCGCTGCTCATCGATCCGGAAGCGACGCTGCATGCCGACGCCACCGCCACCGAAGCGGTCGCGAAGTTCGAGGTCGCCGAGCCGCCGCCCTCCCCGAGCCCGCCCGCACCGGCTCCCGCTCCAGCGCCGCCGGCTCCCGCCTGCCCGCCGCCGCCCGAAAAGAGCCCGACGACGCCACCGGACCACGACGCCGGCGGTGCTTCGGCGCGCGCGGCGATCGCGATCGGGATGGTTCCCGGCGTCGTGCCAGGCGCGGAGCTCGTGGTCCACAAGCGCTTCAGCGGTCGCTTCAGCGGCGCGGCGTCGGCGCTCTACCTCGCCTCGGGCGACGCGACCGCCGCGGGCGCGACCTTCGATGTCGGCCTGACGGCGTTCAACCTCGCAGGACTCCTCGACCTCGTGGATTCGGGAGCATTCGCCGCCGGAATGGAGCTTGGCGCTTGGGCCGGAGCACTCCGCACGGCGGTGCAGACCCCGCCCCCCTCGAACGAGACCTGGCTCGTCGCGACCATCCCCGCCGATAGCTTCTACCTCTCCGCGGACGCCGGCCTGCAGGCGCGCCTCCGCATCGCGGGTCCCGTGCTCCTCGAGGCCCGCGCCCTGGCGGTCGTGCCGCTCCTCCGCCAGCGCCTCGAGGTCCAGGCGGCCTCTTCGGGCCTACCGGGCCAAACACCAGCGAATACCGAGGTTTGGCTCCAGCCGGCCGTCGGCGGGCTTGGCTCGCTCGGGCTCGGCGTCTCTTTTCCTTGAAGCGCGGCCACCCTCGCCCGCACTCACTCATGTGGAGCTAGTGCTGACGACGACCCCGCTCCCCCGCGAAACCGCCGGCCTGGCGGCCGCCCTGGATCCGGCAGGCGTGTATCGCGAGCACGCCGACTTCGTGTGGCGAAGCCTCCAGCACCTCGGGGTCCCGAGCGCGGATCTCGAAGACCTTTTGCAGGAGGTGTTCATCGTCGTGCACCGCAAGGTCGGTGGCTTCGAGGGGCAGAGCCGCATCACGACCTGGCTCTTCGGGATCTGTCTGCGCGTTGCCTCGCGACACCGCCGCCGCGCGTTCTTTCGCTTCGAGCGACAGACGACTGACGTGCCCGAACGCATCGATCCGTCGACGCCCGAGGATCGCGTCACGGACGAGCAGCGCAAAAGCATCCTCGAGCGCGCGCTCGGTCGCTTGTCGCTCGAGCAGCGCGCCGTGTTCGTGCTGTTCGAGCTCGAGGGGCACAGCTGCCAAGAGATCGCGGAGCTCACGAGTATTCCGCTCGGGACGGTGCACTCGCGGCTCCACCACGCACGAAAGCACGTGAAGAAATCCTTGCTGAAGGGCGGCTTCGCCGTTCCGAAGGGCACACCATGAGCGATCCGAAGCGTTGGCTCGACGATCCCGAAGCCTCCGACGAGCTCAAGGGCGTGCTCCGCTTCGCCTCGCGCACGGCAAGCCTCGACCGCGCGACGCGCGCGCGCGTCGGAGTACGGCTCGGACGGCTCGGCGCCGTGCCGCTCTCGGCCATAACTTGGCTCAGCTTGAAATCCGCGGCTGCGCTGGGGCTCGCCGGTGGAGCCACGGTGGCGGGCACGCTCGCCGTCGTCGAGCACTATCGAGCGCCGCGCGAGCTCGCCCCCGCGCCGGCGGCACCCGCGTCGCCGCGCGCGCCGAAGCAGCGTGCCCCAGGCGCCAAGAAGCCGGCGCCGGAGCTCGCCGTGCCGCCGACGGAGTCGCCGGAGCTGCCGCCGACGGCGGGGGCACCGACCCTGAACCCGCCGGCGGATCTGCCGCGCGCCCCACGCCCTGTCCCACCGCCGAGCGCGTCGAGCGCGGGTGGTCTCGCGGCGGAGAGCGCGTTGCTCGAGCAAGCGCGGCGGTCACTCGATTCGGCACCGGAGCGCGCCCTCTCGCTCGTGGGCGAGCACGCGCGGACGTTCCCGAGCGGTCAGCTCGCCGCCGAACGGCGTCTGATCGAGATCGACGCGCTCTACCGCGTCGGACGGCGCGCCGAGGCCCGCGCGCGCGCCGAGCGGCTCCTCGCGCAAGGCGGCGACGATCTCTATGTCGGGCGTGTGCGGCGCTTGCTCCAAAAAATGAACGGCACACCATGATTGTCGATGAAGTTTTCGGAAGTCTCGCGGGACTGACCGGAGTGTGGTGGGAGCTTTTCCGACCCAACGAGAAGGAGACTCAACGATGAAGCGCCTAGCTGTGGGGATCGCGCTCGCGGTCTTGTTGCCGAACTGCATCCAAGCCAATCCCGTCGCCGAAGAACAGAAGTCCGCGGAGCAGCAGCTTCGCGACAGCATCGGACCGTGGTGCGCCGAGATCTGCCAGCACGGCATCGACTGCCAACAAGATACGTCGGAAGACTGCCCGCAGCAGTGCGCCGACTTCATGGCCGTCTTCGTCGACCACGGCGACCCCTGCGTGACGCTCGGGCAGGAGGTGCAAAAGTGCCTTTCTTCCCTCCCCGTGTGCGAGCAGCTGGGAGCCGACAATGCGTGCACCGAGCCCGCCTCGAAAAGCTACGAGCAGTGCAAGGACGCGGCATACACCGGGCCGTCCGATAACCCGCCCATCTATTGCGACGACGGGGGCGGCACGAGCGCCGGCAAGGCACCGGGGGCAAACGGCGAGCCGCCGATGACGACGAGCTGCGACTCGTACTTCGAGGGCTGCTCCGACGGAGCGAGCCGGCGCGTGAGCTGCCGCCAGGTCGACGGTGCGCTCGTGTGCAACTGCTTCCGGGACGGCGTCGTGAACGGCGTCGCCTTCACTCCCGCGAGCGGGGACTGCCCGTGGGAGTACTCCGAAGTCAACGAGCCCTGCGGCTGGAATCTCCAGTACTAGACGAAGCCTCGCGCCGTTTGACGGGTGAGCTCTCGCCTGTTAGACGCGGCACTCTGCTCGTCGGCGCGGAGGCCGCATCTTCGTGAGCTCACCCCTGCTCGTTCGTTCGCCCAAGAACCCGATCCTCACCGGCCGCGATTTTCCCGCGGATTCCGGCGTCAAGCGGGTCTTCAACTCGGGGGTGATCAAGGCCGGCAAGCGCACGATCATGGCGTGCCGGGTCGAAGACGCGGCGCTCCGGAATCGCATCTGGATCGCCGACAGCGACGATGGTTACCGCTTCGTGCCGCGCGCGCGTCCGGCGGAGCTGCCGGAGAGCGACCCCGATTTCGCCGAGTACACGGCGGGCATGTACTACGACCCGCGCATCACCGAGCTCGACGGCGTCTTTTACCTGATGCACGCCGCGCACTCGGGTCACGGCTGCCGGCTGAGCCTGCTCAAGACGAAGGACTTCGATCGCTTCGAGTGGCTCGGGCACGTCTCGGCGACCGACAATCGCAACGGCGCGCTCTTCCCGGAGAAGCTCGGCGGCCTCTACGCGCGCCTCGAGCGGCCAAACACGGGCGGCTCCTTCGGGGACATGTGGGTCTCGTACTCGCCGGATCTCGTGTTCTGGGGCAAGTCGCGCTGCGCGCTCCGCAACGCCCAGGTGCGTTGGGCCTGGACGAAGATCGGGCCCGGCGCCGTGCCGATCCGCACGCCCGAAGGCTGGCTCACGATCTTCCACGGCGTACGCACTCAGTGCGCGCAGCACTATGTCTACCAGCTCGGCGTCTGCCTGCTCGATCTCGCCGATCCGTCGAAGCTCATCGGACTCGCGCCGGAAGCCATTTTGGAGCCCGAGGAGCCGTATGAGCTCGTGGGTCAAACGCCGAGCGTCGTCTTCACCTCCGGCGCCGTGGTCGAGCCCGACGGCGAGGTGAAGGTGTATTACGGCGGCGCCGACACCGTGCAGTGCGTCGCGACGGGGCGCGTCGATGCGCTCGTGCGCGCCTGCCTGCGCT
Organism: Polyangiaceae bacterium; assembly: GCA_035558375.1. Classification (GTDB taxonomy): domain Bacteria; phylum Myxococcota_A; class Polyangia; order Polyangiales; family Polyangiaceae; genus PMG-095. Next base: position 18,077 of record DATMCL010000576.1, on the reverse strand, counting down.
GACCTAGCGACCCGAGGGCGTGCACTGGTATCCGATCGTTTGGTCCGCCAGACATGGCCAGCGCTGGTCGCGGACAATGTGTTCGAGCCATAGCTGCTCCTCGTCAGCGGTCAGCCCGGTGTTCTCGACGATACGCCCTTCATGATCGAGCACGACCGACGCGTGGCGGCCGTTCACTGCGCCTCCCGACGCCGGCGGGTCCTGAACCTCGCAATGCCCCGCACCCACCGCGATGACCGTGATGACATGCCAGAAGGCGTCCAAATCGCACGTCGACTCCGTGCTCCCTCCAGCGCCGGCTGAATCACCGCTGGCACCGCCGCCTGCCGCGTCGCCCGCCACGCCGGCGCTGCCACCAGTAACTGGGACGACGTTGCCGACGCCGCCGATCCCCGCATTCGAAGTACCGCCCCGCGCGGTTCCGCCCGCATTCGCTATCTGGCCGGCGCGCCCCCCAACCCCGGACTGGTCACCTCCGCTCGCCACGTCGTTCGACCCGCCAGCGGCCGGGGTCCCTGCCCCGCCGCGTGAAGCTCCGACCGCCGATTCGCTGCTCCGACCGCCACAAGACATCGTCACTAACGCGACCAGCACAAGGCGCCTGGCGTCAGCTTTCGTCTCACGCGCGAGGACGTTCACGAACGTCACGGGTAGTTCTAGCATGCCAATCCATCACGTCCGGCGCGTCCCGGGAGGGCGCGAGCAACGAAAAGCCCAGTCCGAGGCGGCGCCTAGCGCGCCTTCGGACGCGAGGCGCGCTCGCCGGCGCGCACCTTGCCCGTGGACTCACGGAGCACGAGCTCGACGGGCGCAATCTCGACTTTCACGCGCGTGTCGGTGCGCTCGACGAGCTCGATGAGCCGCGTCATGGCGCGCCGGCCCATGTGCTCGCGCACGACCTTGATCGTCGTGAGCGGCGGGTCGGTGTAGTTGCTCATCACGATGTCGTCGAAGCCGATCACGCTGAAGTCACGTGGCACATCGAGCCCCATCTCGTGCGCCGCGCGCAGGGCGCCTGCCGCCATCTCGTCGTTGGCGCAGAAGAGCGCCGTGAGCTTCTGCTTCTCGATCAGGTGACGCGTGGTCTCGTAGCCGTCGCGGAAGGTGAGCGTCTCCGCCTGCGCGACGTGAAGGCTGCGCGAAAACGGCCGATCGAGCTTGTCGAACGCCGCGCGAAAGCCCTCGAGCCGCTCCTCGATGCTGCGGGCGGGTCGCTTCGGAACCACCATCGCCAGGCGCTCGTGCCCGAGGCCCAAGAGGTGCGAGGCCGCGAGCATGCCGCCCTTCCGGTTGTCGATTTGGACGGAGTTCAGGCCCTCCATGCGTGGCACCTCGTCGACCGCGACCACGGGGATGCCGAGCGCCTGAATGTCCTCCACCATGCGCGGCTCGATGCGCCGCATGAAGAGCACGCCGCCAGCGTTCTTCTCGCGCACGATCTTGGGCAGGCTCTGGTAGCCGGCGTACGTGGTGTCCACGTAGGAGAACAGGAGGTCGTAGTTGCGCTCGAGCGCCTCCTTGATCGCGCCTTGCACCACGAACGAGTAGAAGGGATTCGTGACGGTGTCGTCGTCCTTGTAGAAGACGAGCGCCACGTTCTGCACGCGACGGCGCGCGAGGGCCGCGGCGGCTGCACTCGGATGGTAGCTGAGGGCCCGTGCGGCCTCGAGCACGCGGGCGCGCACCGTCTCGCTGATTGCTTCTTTCGGGTTCTGGTTCAGGACGAACGAGACGGTCGCCGTCGAGACGCCCGCTTTGCGGGCCACGTCTTTGATCGTCGCGCGCTTCACTGGACGCGGCCCGCGGCCGCCGCGCCTTTGAGCTCGCGGCGGCAGTCGCCGTAGAGCACGAAGCGAGCGCCGGTCTCCTGCTGCTCGAAGCGGTAGGCCGGCCCACCGTGCGCCCGGTAGTACTCGATGCGCGCGAGACGGTCGCTGCGGATCCCCTTGCCGAGCGCGAACTGCCAGATCGTCGCCAGGCTGCACTGGGGATCCGGCAGCGGATCGGGCGCCTTGGGGGGGCACGGCAGGTTCGCCTGGTCGGCGTCCGCGACGAGCCCTTCGGTGCGTAGCTGGACGTCCTGGCGCCCGCAAAGCGGACGGCGCGGGAGCGGGCCGATCTCGCTGTCCGGCTGCGGTCCCTGCCCCGGCGCGCTTTGAAACGAATACCGCGCCCGGCCGGGGCCCTCCGTCAGGTCGATGGTGCCGTCCGGACGCACACCCTCGGCGGTGAAGCCGCGCAGCAGGTTTCGCTTGGTCACGGCGCGCGCGCCCGCGAGCGTCCCGGCCACGTCTACCTTGTTGGGAAAGCCGCGAATGCCCGCGGTGGTCGGCGGACCGGGCGGCGCGCTCGTTTCCGGCCGCGAGGCATGCTTCGCCCAGAGCGAGATGGCGATGCCGAGCAGGAACGTGACCGCCACGATGGTCATCCCGATCCACTTGTCGCGCTGCCGCGCCGCGACGGCGCGCAGCACCGGCTCGGACACCGAGACCGGCGCGGGAGCCGGAACGGGCTCCGGCGGAGCGAGCTCCAGGGGGTGTTCAGGCGGGCTCTCGGGGCTCTGCTCGAGCCGGACGGGCTCGGGCGGGGGTACTTCCGGGTCGCTCATCGGCAAGGGCGCTCGTCTACTACTATTGCGGGCAGAAGCCGAGCACGCTAGATAGGGCCCGCTCTTTCGGGCGCGTAACTCAGCGGTAGAGTGCGTCCTTCACACGGACGAAGTCGCAGGTTCGATCCCTGCCGCGCCCACCGGAGGTCGTCGCGAAACGTCGAGGCCTTTTCCACCGAGCTCGGCTCACCGCGCTCTGTCTGGCCGCGACGGGTTGCGGCGCAGCCCGCGGACCGGGCACGAAGGTGAACATGCCGACGTACCTCTTCGGCACGCTGGGCGACCGCACGCTCGATCTCACCGAGCTCTGCGGCGGCAAGCCCACCGGCTCGGTGACCGTGTACCCCACGACGACCACGGTCGGCCTCGGCATCCTGACGCTCGGCACGTACACCCCGCTCGAGGTCCGCGTCGAGTGCAGCGTACCTTCGAAGACCGCGTCAAGGCGCGTGCCGCGCTGAGCCCCCGATGTTGCGAGCCGTCACCCTCCTCCTCTTCTCGCTGCTCGGCACGGGCTGCATCGAGACGCACCTCTACAGCGGCCTCCCGCCGGGTGACCCGCCAAGGGGGTACGAGAACCGCTGGCACGTCTCGTACCTCTTCGGGTTGCAGGAGGGCAGCGGCCCCTACGACCTCGACGCGCTCTGCCCGAGCGGCTGGTCCGAGCTCACGGTGACGCCCGACTTTTTCACGAGCGTCGCCGGGCTCATGACGTTCTACCTTTACACTCCGAACCGCGTGACCATCGTTTGCGCGCGCCGCATTTCGATCGAGAGGCCGAGCAGCGCCCAGGGCACACCAACCCCGGAGAGCAAGGGCCAGCCATGAGCCGCCGGCGCTATTTCGTCGGGGTCGGCGCGCGCGAGGTGACGGTCGACGTCGAGCGCCTGCCCGACGGCACGTTTCGCGCGCACGTGGCCGGCGAAGAGAAACCCCGCGAGCTCGCCGTGCTGCGCGGCGGACCGAAGGCGGCGCTCCTCATCGAAGGGCAGGTGCTCGAGGTGTTCGGGAGCGCGGGACAGAAGCTCACGGTCGGACGCGCTCGGCAGCGGGTCACCGTCGCCGAGCGGCCGCGAAGCGCGACGCGCGCCGACGCGAAGGGTGCCGTCGAGGGCGCCATCCGCGCGCCCATGCCGGGCCGCGTGCTCAAGTTGCTCGTAGCTCCCGGCGACACCGTCGCGCGCGGGGCCGGCGTCGCGATCGTCGAGGCCATGAAGATGGAAAACGAGCTCTTGGCGCCGCGCGCGGGAAGGGTGTTGCGCGTGCACGTCGGCGTCGGTGATACGGTCGAGCGCGACGCAGTGCTCGTGGAGCTCGAGTGATGCCGAAGAAAATCTCGCTGGCCGCCCTCCCCACGCCGCTCTTTCGGCACGATCGGCTCGACGCGCTCTGCGGCACGGAAGTCTGGGTGAAACGCGACGACATCAGCGCGAGCGGCGCCGCCGGCAACAAGATCCGAAAGCTCGAGTACCTCGCGGCTGCCGCCCTCGAGCAGCGGGCGACGACGCTCATCACGTGCGGCGGGCAGCAGTCGAACCACGCGCGTGCCACCGCCATCGTCGCGGCCGAGCTCGGGCTCAAGGCGCTGCTCCTCCTGCGCACGGCCGACCCGTCCTCACCGCCCCCGCCCGTCGGCAACCTCATGCTCGACTACCTGGTCGGGGCAGAGGTCCGCTTCATCACGCCAGCCGAGTACCGCGAGCGCGATCGCTTGATGGCCACCGCGGCGAGCGAGCTCGAAGCTCGAGGCGAGCGCCCGTACGTGATCCCGGAGGGCGGCTCGAACGGCTTGGGCTCGCTCGGCTATGTGGACGCGATGGCGGAGGTGCGCGCACAGCTCGACGCCGGGCTCGCCGGCGGACCGCGCGCCTTCGACGCCGTCGTGCATGCCTGCGGCTCGGGCGGCACCTCGGCGGGCACCGCTCTCGGCGCCCGACGCTACGAAATTGCTCCCCTGACGCACGCTGTCGCGGTGTGCGACGACCGCGCGTATTTCGAGTCCGTCGTCGGACGCATCATCGAGGAAACGGTGGCGCTGATGCCGGAGCTCGACGTGAGCGCGCGCCCGGTGATTCACGACGCATGGAAGGGGCCCGCCTACGGGCTAGCGAGCGCCGAGCAGGCGTCGTTCATCGTCGAGGTGGCCCGGAAGACGGGACTACTCGTCGACCCCGTGTACACGGGCAAGGCGCTCTTCGCCCTCAGTCGCCTCGAACCGAAGCCCAAGCGCGTGCTGTTCCTGCACACGGGCGGGCTGCCGGGATTGCTCGCGCAGAGCGAGACGTTTGCCGGGCTGATCGTTCGTTAGCCGCTTACGAACCCACTTCCGGAAACACTTGCGTCGGTGGTTCTCCCATCGTGGCGCAGACGTCATCGCCGTCGAGTGTAACGCGCCGTTGGGCGGTCATGCGTGCGGGCGGCGCGGCGAAGCCGCGCCGAGACGACGCGGGAGTCTTGGAAGGCCAGATCGATCCGCCCTCGCGAACAAAAGCCCCATGACAAACCGGCGAGGCCGGTGCCCGGCCCTTCAAAGCCTGCGCCTGACGCGGGGCGGCCGCAAAGCAATCCACCCGAACAACCTACTTAGGTCGCTCGACCACTTCGGTCAGGGATTTCCGGAAAGCTTTAGCTTTGCCCATGTACAGGCGAGCCTTGGCGGTGTCGTCGAGGAGATCGTGCTTCTCGCCGGGGTCCTGTTTCAGGTCGAACAGCCCGAGGGCGCGGCCGCCGCTCGTGATGAGCTTCATGTCGTCTTCGATGTAGGCCTCGCGCGAGTCGTTGTAGGGGCCGGCCGGCATGTCGCAGTAGACGACGCGCGGAGTCGGCGTGTAGCCGGGCGGCACGAGCACGTCGGGCAGGAGCGAGACGCCGTGGAGCGGCGGCTTCTCTAGCTCGGGCGCCGGAAGGCCGAAGATGTCGAGGATCGTCGGCACGATGTCGATAGCGCCGCGCCGCACGGCGACGCGCCGCGGCGTCGCCCCCGGCACGTACACGACGAGCGGGACACGAATGAGCTCTTCCCAGAGCTCGAAGCCGTGGCGGTAGAGGCCGTGCTCACCGAACGCCTCGCCGTGGTCACTCGTGATGATGACGATGGTGCGCTCGGCGAACGGCCGCTTCGCGAGCGCGTCGAGCACGCGTCCGAGGTGGTGATCGACGAACGCGATTTCGCCGTCGTAGAGCTCGCGCCCGTGGTGGCCGAAGTCGAACTCCTTGTGCGGGACGTACTCGGCGTGGGCGTCGATGTAGTGGGACCACAGGAAGAACTGCTGCTGCTCGAGCTCGGGGCGCTCGAGCTCCGCGATGATGCGATCGCTCAGCGCGTCGCCGTTCGACGTGCGATCACCCTCGATGGGCTGGTCCGCGGGGGTCGCGCGGCTGTCGATCACGTCGTAGCCGCGCTCGAACCCGTAGTTTTTGAAGAAGTACCAATGCCCCTGCACGCTCACGGTGCGAATGCCGGCCTTTTGCAGCCGTTCGGAGACGAACACGTCCTCGCGCGTGAAGCGGTTGAAGTGAAGCCAGCCGCGGTGCGTCTCCGACCCGTAGTGGCCGATCAGCATCGGCGCGAGGCTCTTGCTCGTGTAGGAAGCGAGCGAGTACGCGTTCTCGAACACGGCGCTCTTCTTCGCGAGCTCGTCGAGCCGGGGCGAGACGTTGCGCTTGTATCCCAAAAATCCGAGATCGGCGCGCGTCGCGTCGATCGTGACGAGCACCACGTTCGGACGCTTCGGCAGGCTATCGTGAACGAACGCGCTCTCCGCGGCAGGCAGCGCGGCGGCCGGGGCCGGTACCGCAAAGGCCAGAGCGTCGGAGCCCGAGCAATCCTCGTCGACGCCGTTGCCGGGCAAGTCGTCGGCGGACGGGCCGATCTTCGGATTGCCTTCGGCGCAGTCGCCACCCCCGAACCACGCCGACGAGCCGTCGTGATCGCGATCGCTCATGCGGCGCGCGGCGGCGAGCAACGGCTTTCCGAGCGGCGCGTGCCGCTCCACCGCTAACGCGACGTGGCGCTCGAAGCCGCTCCGCGCAGCGTACGAAAAGAGCGCGAGCGCAAGACCGAGCGCTCCGCCCGCGTACAGAAACGCCCGCGCACGCCGCTCTACCGGCGGTACGGCGAGCGCCGCAGCGATCAAAATAAGGACGAGCGTCACGGCGCGCAAATCGAGCTCTTGGCGCCGGAAAACGCCGAAAACCGCGAGGGTGCCGCCCGCGCCGCTCGTCGTACCGAGGGCGATCAAGAGGGCGGCGACGAGCACGAATCCCGCGAGGGAGGCGATGCCCACGCGCACGGGATCGGGCGACCAGCGCGGGAAACGATCTTCGACGAGCACCCCCGCGCCCGTCGCAGCGAGCGCCGTGCCGCCGGCCGCCGCCAGCGCGACGAGAGAAAGCACGGCGCCGCTCGCGAGCGTCGTCTCGCCGCCGGCGAGGATGCGCAGCGCGACCCGGGTCACGACGATGAGCGCCAAGACCGCACCGAGGGCCGCGACGATCAGCCGCACCGATAGCTCGCGGCGCTCCGACGCCGAGCCCGCACGGAGGCCCTCGAGCATCGCTCCCACGATCGGGAACTCCGGGGGAAGCAAGAGCTTGGCACCCGCAGCGGACAGCGCGCCGAGAACGACGGCGAAGGGCGCAATGAGCCCGAGCTCGGCGAGGATCATGCGCGCGCCGGGAACGCCTTCGGCGGCGTAGGCTGCGTCCACGCCGGTGACGACGATGGCGCCGAGGGCCGCGCCACCGAGGGCAGAAGCGAGACGCGCGCCGAACGAGCGCGGACCGAGTGCGCTCATGGCTCCGATCGGACGCGCTTCTTCGGCGCGGGGGACGCTGAGCCACGCGCGCGGCGGGCGAGCGGGTGGGCGCGATCGTAGACGCCAATCAGCTGGTCGAGGGAGACGTGCGTGTAGCGCTGCGTCGTGGCGAGGCTCGAGTGGCCGAGCAGCTCCTGAATTGCGCGCAGATCGGCGCCCCCTTCGAGCAGGTGCGTGGCGCAGGAGTGGCGGAGGGCGTGCGGATGCAGGTCGCTGCGTCCGGCCCCGAGCGCCCCGTAGCGATGAACGAGCGCCTGCACGCGCCGCGCCCCGAGCCGCGTGCCGCGCCTTCCGAGGAACAGCGCGCGCGGGTCCTGGGCGCCGGTGCGCTCGTTGCGGAGCGTAGGACGCTCCTTCAGGTACGAGAGAATCGCTTCGCGGGCCTTGGTGCCGAGCGGGACGATGCGCTCCTTGTTGCCCTTGCCGAGCACGCGGAGCTCCTCGCGCTCGAACGCCACGTGATCGACGTCGAGCCCGACGAGCTCGCTCACGCGCAGGCCGCAGCCATACAGCACCTCGAGCAGGGCGCTGTCACGCACGCGCTCGCTTGCGCTCACCGCGGCCTCGAGCGGAACCGTCATCACCTCGGCCGCGGCGTCGGCGCTGAGGAAGAGCGGCAGCTTGCGACGGAGCTTCGGGCTCGCGAGCGCCTGGGCGGGATTCTTGCGCACGAGCGTCTCGCGCTCGAGCCAGCCGAAGAAGGAGCGAATGCTCGCGAGCTTGCGCGCAATGCTGGTGGACGAGACGGTGCGCGAAAGCTCCGCTAGGAACGAGCGCAGCAAGAGCTTGTCGATGTCGTCGAGCCGCAAGGCGTCGCCGCGCCGCTCGCGCGCGAAATCAACGAGCGCGGTCACGTCGCGAATGTAGGCGAGCACGGTGTGCGGCGAGGCGCGCCGCTCACTCGCGAGGTGCTCGCGGAAACGGTCGACCAGCCGATCGAGGGGATGGGGGGCGCCCGGCTTCGAGCTCACGACGCTCACGTTTTACGCCCGGTACGCCGCAAAGGTCCAACAAGCGACGCCGACGACGAAGACGGCCACCCCGAGGGCGAAGCCGCGCCAAAGGAGCCGGCCCTCGCGCGTCAGACCCCGGAGCGCGACCAGCACGAGTCCGAGCGCCGCCGTCCCGAACCCAACCACCAAGAGCACGGAGGAGAGCGGCGATGGCCCCGGCAGGGTCAAGAGCGAACGGCGAGCTCGCTCGACAGCGCGAGCCTGGATCTCCGGGTCCGTGGCGACCGGGACCGCCGAGAGCCGCGCTAGCGCCTGGTCGGCCTCCCGCCGCTCGTCCGCGTAGGGCTCCGTTAGGGAGCGCGTCTCGACCGCCGCGGATCGGATCGCACCCCAGGCGAGGCGCGCGGAGCCCACGTCGCCGACGCCCTCGGACCCGACGGCGACGGCACGCAACCGTGCCAGGGCCGCGCGCGTGTGCGGCGCGCCCGGCGCGTAGGAAATCGCCGCGCGGCGCGCGAAGAGCACGGCGTTGGCGAGATCGCCGCGATGGAAGGCCGCGTCGCTCTCCGCGAGCGCCGCTTCCCCGTCGCGCACGACGCGGAAGGTCATGACACCGAGCGTCAGGACCACGAGCGTGAGGGCGAGCGAGACGTGCCGCGCGAGATTCACATGAAATCTCGCCGCTTGAAGACGACGGCCGCGACGGTGAGCAAGGCCACGGCCCAGCACGCCGCGTAGCCGGCCGACAAGAGCACGTGGGTGCCGAGCGTCTCACCCGCCGCTTCGCCCGTGAGGAGCGCACGCGGGGGCACGTACCACATGAGGTTCGGCACGACCTTTGCGACGAAGGCGCCGGTGTCGTGAATGGCCGCGCCGAACAGACGCACGGGAAGCTTGGCGAGCGCGTCGGCGGAGCGTCCGACGACGAACACCGAGATCGTGAACACCGCAGTCAGGAACGGCGACGAGAACGAGGAGAACAGGGTGGCCACCGACGCCACGACGAGCACTTCGCACAACGTGAGCACGGCGGATCCCGCCACGACACGACGATCGTCGGGCGCGCCGGCCGAGAGCACGAAGCCGAACACGAGCACGGCCACGGCCGTGATGATGGGCAGGTAGGTCCGGAGCCGTGGCTGCTTCCAGGCGAGGAGGCCGAGCACCACGGCCGCCGCGAGCACGCCGCCGGCGACGAGCGCGAACGACCCGCCGGAGAGCACGGCGATCGCGAGCAGGAGCGCGCCGCCGTTCATCGCCACGAAGACCGCCAGCGTGAGCACGGTGCCGAACAGCTTGCCCACGAGGTACTCGCTGCGGCGGATCGGCCGCGCGAGAATGGGGAAAATCGTCTTGAGCTCGAGCTCCCGGTAGAGCGAGGTCGCCCCGAGCACCACGGCGACGGCGATGGCGTAGAGCGAGATGGACGCGGAGCCGAGGTCGCTCACGACGCGCATGCGGGCGCGGCTCGCGTAAGCACCGACGATGAGCGCGTAACCGGCCGTGGCGAGCGCCAGCGCGAACAAGCCGTGCAGGATGCGGGCGCGGACGGCCTCTCGATACGCGTTGAGGGCGATGACGGCGACGCGCGTGATCATCAGCGGGCGGACGTGAGCCGCATGGGCTCGACGTACTCACGGATCTTGGCGGGCGCACGCAGGATCATGCGCTCGATGCGATCGGTGAAGAGAGCGCGCGCGATGCCGGGACCGATGTCGAGCGCGACGGCCAGCGTCACGAGGCTCGCTCCAGAGCCGAACGGCGTGACGCGCACGAACCCCCACACGTCGCGCACGTCGTGGGGCCGGCTAGGATCGAGCCAAAAGCGCAGCGCATTGCCGGCTTCCGCCTGCTCGAGGTTCACGCTGTAGGTAACGAGAAACGGCGCTTTGCCCTGCGTGAGCTCCACCGTGGCGGTCCGGCCCGCGCTGCGCACGAGGGTCGCGCTTTCCGTGCGCGGCAAGGCGCGGGGCAGGTTTTCGATCGAGGCGAGTGCGGCGATGACCGCGCTCGGCGTCGCGCGCACGACCTGGTACGAGACGCCGCCGATGTAGGAGCCGTCTTGCCCGCGCTCGAAGCGCACGGGCCGCGATACCGTGCCGCCCGCGACGAGGGTGTCGCGCTCGCTCGCCGTGAACCCGCGCGACGGGGCAGCTCGTCGTCGTTCGGCGCGCGCGGCCCCGGGCAGCAGCAACAGGGCGCATGCGACGAGCCAGGCGAGCCGGGAGCTCCGCATCCGGCAAGGATAGCGGGTCTCGGCGCGAACCGCTACGGGCGCGGCGCCTCGCTCGTTCCGTGGGAGCGGGATGCGGAGCGGCCTTCCACGATGCCGCCGTCGGCTGTCATGGCGACGACGAGACCCGCGTCGGCCATCAGGCTCACGAACGGCGCTCCCCAGCTGTTGTCCGACCAGGCCGGTCGCCACGACTCGCCGAGCGAGAACGCGCGCGTCCACAGCGTGCCGAGGCTCGTCACCCACTCGCGATCCAAGACGTCGAGCGCCGCAGCGGAAAGATCCGGCGCGCCGTGAATCCGTGACGCGGTGATGCCCTCGGCATCGAGCCTGAGCACGTGGCCTTCGCTGCCGACGACCAAGCCGATCTCGCGCTCGAGGCTGCTCGCCGCGCCCATGAACGCGCGCGTCCCCGGAGCCTCGAGCTCGTTGAGCGCCCATTGCAGCGGCTCGTAGAGCGCCGCGAAGCCGACACCTTGCACCGTGCGCCCGCTCACGAGCCAGCGCTCGTCGTCGAAGCGAGCGAGCCCCGCGATGCTGGCTATGTTGGCGAGCGGCATCGGCTTGAGCCAGCGTCCGCCCGACATCGCCCAGAGCGTCGGGCCTTCCCCCGCGCGCCGTCCCACGGCCACGACCAGATCGTCGAGCTGCCCGTTGCCGTCGATGAACTCCACGCGCCCGTCCGGAGCCTGCGCGAGCTCGCGCACGCCGTCGGTGCCGAACACCGCGAGCATTCCCGAGGAGCCGCCGACGAGCCAGCCGCCGGCCTCGCAACGACGCGCGAACGCCATGCCGCGTGGAAGCTCGGTGAGGACGCCCGTCGCGCCCACCCACGCCTGGCCGTTCCAGAACAGCGGACCGCGCGGCGTGAACGCGAAGCAGTGGCCGTCGGTGTCCCAGGCCGCGCTCTGGATCACGAGGTCGTCGCGCGGCCGCTGGCGCACGATCCAGCTCCAACCCGATAGGTCGGACGGCTGCGTGACGCCGATCAGCGTGCCCATGAGCCGGCGGCTCGAACGCGGACCCGACGGCACCTCGCCGAGCCACGGGATGATGGCGTTCGCAAGCTCGTCGGCGGTGCGCGGGCGCGCTTCGGGGGCTTTGTCGGTCGCGCGTGCGAGCGCGGCGTCGATGGCGCGGCAGGCGTCGGGCCGCGTGCGAAGCTCGGGGCTCAGGAGCGGAGCATCGAGCAGGCTCTCGCGCTCCTTGCCCTGCATCGCCGTGTAAGCGGAGAGCGGCGATTCGCCGTCGAAGTAGTGCTTGCCGGTCAGCAAGTAGAAGATGACGCACGCAAACGCGAACACGTCCGTCTGCGGGCTCGTGCTCTGTGCGTCGCCGCTCTGCTCCGGCGCGGCGTAGCCCACCGTACCCACGCCGATCCCTGCGAAGGTCCGCCCGAGCCCCTCCGGCCGCGCCAGCCCGAAATCGGAGATCTTGAAGATCTCGCTTTCGCCGAAGCCGCAGCAGAGCACGTTACCCGGCGTGAGATCGCGGTGGATCACGCCGACGCCGTGGATCGCCGCGAGTCCCGCGGCGAGGCAGCGAATGGCGTGCGCGGCCCGCACCGGATCGAACGCGTAGTGCGTCTTGTGGAGCGAGTAGGTGACGCGATCCTCGAGCGTCGTCCCCTCGACGCCGCCGTGGACGAACTCGATCGCGATCCAGGGCGTCGGTTGCTGGCTGAAGATGCGCGCCGAGCCCGTGTCGACGAAGCGCACCACGAACGGGCACGGCGGGACGCGCTCGTTCAACCGGCCGAGGGCGACGGCCTCTTTCTGCGCCAAAAGCTCCGCCGAGATCCGACCTTCGCCGACGGTCGGTCGCACGACCTTCACGACCACGGGGCCCGCGCCCTCGGGCGCCTCGCGCCGCGCCAGGTACGCCTGCCCCATACCGCCTTCGCCGACGTGCCGCTCGAGGAAGTAGCGCACGCCCGCTTGCACCTCGGATTCGATGACGCGGCCGCGCAAGGAAGAGAGCGGCGGGAGCGACGAGCTGATCACTTTCCTTGGTCCCCGCTCACTTTCGCACTGAAGACCTCGAGGGCCCAGCGTCCCTTGCCGCCGTTGTAGCCGTCAACCTGAATGAAGTAATGACCAGGCTCGAGCTCGGTATCGACGAAGCTGAAGCTCGGGACGTCGGCGCTGCTACTCGTGTAAGTGACCGAGCAGGTGCCCAGAACCTCCTCGCCGGGGCAGTCGTCGCCGCGCCGAATCACGAGGATCGTCTGGTAATTGCTGCCGCTCGCGTCGAGCACGACCCGCCTGCGCTCGGGCAGCACGAGCTCGAGCATTTGCTCCGGGGCGCCGCCCGGGTCCTGGCCGCCGTAGTCGCAGCTCGTTTCGTAGTCGGCGTACTGGTTGCCGGTGTTGCCCTCGAAGCGCCCGCCCTCGACCGGGATCTCGAACGCGTCGTCGCACACGTCCGCGCCCTGAACGAACACGCTGTTCACCGCGGGACGGCTGAACGCCGTGATCGAGGTCGGCTTGCTCTCCGCCGTCTCGACGACCGCACGCAATGACCCGGGCCCGACACCATGCGCGACCGCGCGCACCGGCCATTGGTCGGAGGAACGACACGTGTCGGCATCCGCGCTCGTCTCGCACGGGCTCTCGGCGATCAGCACCGCGCCCGTGTCACCTTCCGAGCCCGTCTGGACGACCATGACGTCGGCGCGCTCACCGAGCTCGAGCGCGTACGTCGCGTCGGCGGCGCCGACCAGGCAGCCGATCTGAACGGCGTCCGTCGCGTCGTCGAGTGAAACGTCCTCGCTCACGCCGTCCTCGAGCGCGGGCGGGTCCGAGCAGCCCGCGGTCGGCGGGGGCTTCGTGGGCGGAGACAGGCTCAGAACGAGCTCCGCTTGCGTGGGGCCTCTGCCCCCGAGGGCGATGCGGTAGCTGCCCGCCGGGAGCGCCCGGGCGTAGAGCGAGGCCGGCGCCGCAGCCCGGCACGAAATTTCGGAGGAATCATCGGTGCAAGCGGCGTCACGCAGCGAGATGACGGGCACACCGTAGTCGTCGAGCGAAACGGCCTGCACGCGCACGTCCATCGGCTCGTCGAGGTCGAACGCGTAGACGAGCTCGCCCGTGCGGCTCGAGCAGCTCGACTCGAGGTCCGTCGTCAGGCCTGCGAGGATCGCGCGCACGGGCTCGCCCGGCACGAGCGGCTCCGCCGTGCCGCAGGTCTCGTTCATGGGTGCCGGCTCGGGGTCGCGAAAGTCCACGTGGAGCTCGATGTCGGCTTCGCGATCGCTCGCCACGTAGACGGCGTAGTCGCCCGGCGGCAAGCCGCGCCACAGCAAGCGCGCGATGGCGTCACCGCTCGAGACGACGCTCGGGACGCAGGCCGTCTCGGCCGATTCCTCGCCGCACTTGTCGGTAGCCGCCAGCACGAGCTCCCCCGGCTCGAAGCGCACCTTGGCCCGCGGGATCTGCGCGACGATGTCGATGTCCTTCGGGCCGCCGTCCGGCACCGTGAGCGCAATCACGACGTCGCGGAACGCGCGGTCCTCGGCCGGCATTTCGCAGGAGATGCCGTAGTCCTCTGCCGCGCCGACCGTGCTCACGGCGTACGCGCCGGCGGCGGTGATCTCGAGTGCGCTGCTACAGCGATCGTGCATGGGGCGCACGCAATCGTCTTCGTCGACCTCGCCGTCGCAGTCGTCGTCGACACCGTTGTCGCAGCGCTCGCGTGCATCGCCCGAGACGAGCGGATTGAAGTCGTCGCAGTCCGCGCCTTGGCAACTCAGCGGCGGATCGCCGTCACCGTCCGCGTCGCGCCGCTCGTGCTTGCAGCTCTGCGTCTCCTCCACGCACGTATCGATGCTGCACACGCTATTGTCGGAGCACGAAACGACCGGCCCCGGCTGGCACCCGAGCGGCGGCTTGCACACCTCCGCGCCGTCGCAATAGACGTGATTGTCGCAGGCGCTATCGTCCGGGTCGTTGTGGCAGAGGCCCCGGGCCACGTCGCAGCGGTCGAGCGTGCACGCAATTCCGTCGTCGCACTGCGAGTCGTCGGAGCACTCGCCGGCGGGCAGCGTCGGGCCTCCACCCTCCGCGCCCGTGCCCGGCTCCCCGTCCGCGCCCTCGCCGCCGGCCCCGGCGTGCGAGCCGGTCGCGAAGGGATCGGCCACGGTTCCATGGCCGCAGCCGAAAACGAGGAAGCCCAGAAAGAGGAGGCGTCGCAACCCGGAAAGCCTGCCAGAAAGGAGGACTCGACGCCGTAGCAACCGGAAGAAGACCATGGCAAGATGGCCACCAGCGTGCCGCCGGAACGGCTCACCCGCCACGAGATCAGCTGGTTGCTCGCGCAGGAGGCCCGAGGAGCCGCAAAGACCTTGCGTACGGAGGTCGATGAGCTTCGCGCGCCGGGCGAGGTCCGCATCACGGTGCCGTCCCCCGTCGAGACGACGCTCGACGCGCTCGACGACACCATCGAGATGCTGAGCGCCCTCAACACCAAGGGGCGCGACAAGGGCCGCCACGGCCGAATCGATCTGGCAGCTCTGCTCGTGGAGCTCGCCCCGAACTCCCGGGTGGCGATCGAACCGGGCGCGGGCACGGAGGTCTTCGGCGACGAGGTGGAGCTCCGCCGCATGTTCCACCTCCTGATCGGCCAGGCGAGCGGCCGCTCCCCCGCCGAAGCCGAGATCGAAATGACGGTTCGGCGGCAGGGCGACTTCGTTCGCATCAGCGCGAACCTCGGACCGGATACCGCCGCGCTCGGCGAGCTCGAGCGGCGCTGGCTCTCGCGCATGGCGCTCCGGCACGGCGGTGCCATCGAGCTCGAGGGCGGGACGCACTCGATCCTGCTCCAGGCCGACGGCGCGAGCGATCAGCGTGAAGTCACCGAGCTCCGGAAGGAGCTCGAGCAGGCACAGCAGCTCGGCGAGGCCTACGCTCGCGAGCTCGCGGCCGTGCTGGCGGCGGGCGACGTGCGCACGGAGGCTCCCCCGGCGAGCCGCGCCGATCCCGAGCATTTCAGCGGCGTGAAGACGCTGGCTGCGGCGATGCACCGGGCGCTCCGCGGCGCGGCAGATTCGCCGGCCATCGTCCAAGAGCTCGTGCAGGAGCTTGGCGGAATCGCCGAGTGCTCGCTCGAGACGGAGAAGGAGAACGTCGATCTCGGAGCCGAGCTCAGGGCAGTGGGTGCTCAGCTCGAGCCGCACGCAAGCCGCGCCGAGGTCGAGATCCGCTACGACGCCGCACGCAATATCGTGCAGCGCATCGCGCGACCGACGCTCGCTCTCTTGATCCGCAACCTGTTGCTTCACGCCATCGCGGCGACACCGCGCGGCGGCGTCGTGAAGGCGGCGGTGCACCGCACCGAGCTCGGTACGGCGCTCTCGGTGACGGACGAAGGGCCCGCGGTTCCGGAAGCCTCGCGCTGGGAGGTCATTCGCCACCAGGGCGATCCGACGCGCTTCGGGCGCCCCGCCGGTGTCGCGCTCGTCGTCGCAGACGCAGCGGCGACGGCGGCCAACGCCACGCTCGAGCTCAGAGAATCAGCCGACGGCCACACCGAAACGTGGGTTACCCTGGGGAGATGACGGAATGCGTATCCTGGTCGTCGAAGATCAAGATTCGATCCGCCGCATGATCGAGGCGCTGGTACAGGCGCGCGGCTACAAGGTCACGGCCGCCTCGTCCGGAGTCAAAGCGCTCGACGTCGCGAGCGTGGAGCCGCCCGATCTCGTGCTGCTCGACCTGATGATGCCCGGCCAGTTCGACGGCTTCGAGGTGTGCCGGCGCCTGCGCGCCGAGGCGGCCACACGCTCCATTCCGATCATCGTCATCACGGCGATGGACGACGAAGCTGCCCGCGCCCGCGCCACCGAGGCGGGCGCCAGCGCCTTTTATACGAAGCCGTTCAGCCCGATCGCGCTCCTCAAGGAGATTGAGCGACTCGGCCCACCGCCGTCCTCGCGCTGAGGGGCGGAAAGCACCCGCGCCCGCGCGGCGGACTTTGGCGGTACGGGCTTAGCTCGCGCCGAGTACGTTGAGCATGCTCTTCGCGCGCTCTTCGGCGGCGCGCACGATGCCGCGCGCCTCGACCGCGGGGATGCGCAGCACCTCGCAGAGCTCGTCGAGCAGCCGCTTCTCTTGCGCTTGCTGCGTGCCATCGACGAAGGACACGAGCACGGCGTGCTGCAACAGCACGCGCCGGTCGTCGTGGGAAAGCTCGTGGATGGGCACGTCGGCGAGCGTTCGCGGCTGCGCGGCGAAGAGCGCTATCTCACGCCGCTCGGTCGGCGTCGCTTGGTAGGCGTCGAGCAAGCTCGAGATGATCTCGGACTCCTCCGCGGCCATCCGGCCATCTGCCCACGCGACGCTGACGAGCCCTTTGACGATGGCGAGATCCTGCTGGTGCACGCGTTCCCGAGCATCTCACACCCGCTCGGGGCGTCAACGTCACTCGCCGCGGTCGGTTCCGGGCGGAGGCGGCGTCAGGTCGAGTCCGGCCAAATGCTTGAGCCCGGACCGAAGCTCGTCGACGCCGAGGGGCGCGTCGTTCAGGCGCCCGAGCAACGCTTCGACGTCGCTCCGGCGCGGCGTGGGCAGGGCGACGCGCGGAGGCGGAGTCACCTCGAACGACGGCGCCTCGGCCGTCGTCCACGGCGGGAGCGCGCTTTCGACGAGCGCGGCAAACTCGACATCGCTCGGGAGAAGGTCAACGGGCTCGGCTTCGAGCTCGGGCTCGGCTTCGAGCTCGGGCTCGGGCTCGGCTTCGGGCTCGGGTTCGGCGAGTGCGGCAAGGGCAATCGCGGATCCGACGGCCTCGGCAACCTCGGGCGGTGCTGGCCGGAGCGTGTCGGCATCGAGCGTCGCCGGTGCGGGCGTTTCGGCGTCGTGCATCGCGGGCGGCGCGACTTCGACCGCGGGCATCACGGCCGCGGGCTCGGCGTAGAGCTCCACGCTGGGAGACGGGGCGGCCGTCACGACCTCGCACGGCGGCGGCAGCATCGACTCGGCGGCAAGCGGCGGGCACGGATCGGTCGTCTCGCTCGCCTCGAGCACGGCGGGCTCCACAACGAGACGCTCGTGGTCTTCGGGGAAGACCGTGCGCTCCTGGTCCTCGAAGATGACTTCGATGAGGCCGTCGTCGTCCTCGGTCGCGACAGAGTCGAGCGCGGCTGCCGGCACGAAGTCCGCGCGCGCTTCGACGATGACGGAGATGTCGAGCTCGCTCTCCTCGAGCGCAACGCTGTCCTCCGCGGCGTCGGCGGCCGCCGAATACGCAGCGACATTTTCGAGCTGCCCTTGCTCTGCGCTGACGCGCGTTCCGAGGACGGGCGTATCGCGGGTCACGCCTTCGGGAGCGGCTTCAACGGGCACCACCGGAGCCACTTTCGGGAGCGGCACCGTGTGTCCGCGCTCGGCGAGCTCCGGCTCGGCGCGGATGGCTGCGGCAGGCGGCGCCGGTCGCTGGCTCGCGCGCCTCACGACCGGCTCCGGACGCGTCTC
>DATMCL010000575.1:0-6018 GCA_035558375.1 Polyangiaceae bacterium | reverse complement strand
CGGAGTCGCGCCGAGGCGCTCGCCCTCGTGCGCGGCGTGATCCGTGCCCAATCGAAGCTTCCGGAGCGCCCCGGGCTCGGCAAGGCCGCGCGCTATGAGCGCCTCGAAACCGGCGAAAGTCACTCGCTCGTGGTCGTCTCGGCGCCGCCGGCCGCGTTCGCAGATGCGGCGGCGGCGTTCGCTTCGTTCCGGCATCCCGTGCTCGGTGACGCCCGGCGTGGCGATCCTCGCGCCAACGTGCACGTCGGGCTCCGCCACGGTCTCGATCGCGCGTTCTGGCACCGCCGCCGGCTCGAGCTCGAGCTCGACGGCGCCGCGCTCATCGTCGAGTCTCCGCTCGCGCCGGATCTCGCCGCCGTGCTCCGAAGCCTGGCTAGAGCGTGAGAAACCCTCGCTGGACGGCGTAGAAGATCGCGCCCACGTGCATGCCGTGAATGATTTGTCCGCTCTCGATGAGGCTCACGAGCTCTTTCCGCGGCACCAGCACGACCTCGATGTCTTCGCTCTCGTCGGGGTTCTGCGCGACGCTCGGCGTGGCGTCGAAGGCGCAGAAGAAATGCGCGTACACGGTATGGCGCGACGGCTCGGTCGCGACGCTCAGGATCGGCTCCCAGCGCTCCGCGGCGTACCCCGTCTCCTCGCCGAGCTCGCGCTTCGCGGCCGCGAGCGGCTCCTCTCCGGGCTCGATCACGCCGGCCGGGAGCTCCCAGCACTCACGGCCGATCCCGTGCCGGTACTGCCGGACGAGCACCACTTCGCCCGCCCGGGTGAGGCAGAGCACGCTCGACCAGCTCGGAGCGTCGATCACGTGAAATTCGGCGATCTCGCGGCCATTGCCGAGGCGAACGCGATCCTCGTGGAGCTCGAGCCAGCGGCGCGAGAGCAGCGTTTTGCGCTCGAGCACTTGCCAAGGAGCGAGCGGGCGGTACTTCACGGGCTTCGGCTCATAGCATGACAGCGTCCTTACCCGATCTCCGAAGCGCGCTCGATGATCCAGGCTTTACGCCCGGCGCGCCTCACCTCGAGCCGCTCTTTGCGTTGCTCGCAGCCGCCTCGCGCGAGGAGGCGCCGCGCGTCGAGCGCGTGCTCTCGCGCGGCGGCGAGCGCGCCCTCACCGCCGTGCTGGCGCGCTTGGCGAGCGAGCCGCCGAGCGTGCGCGCGCGCCTCGTCAACGTGCTCGGTCGTCTCGCCGATCCGCGCGCGGGCGAAGCATTGCGCCGCTGCCTCGCGGATCCCGATGCGCGCGTCGCCCGCCGGGCTGCGACGGCGCTCGGCAAGCTCGACTACGACGCCGACAACGACCGCGCGCTGCAAGGTGCTTGGGCGGCGGGCGATCTCGCGCTCAAGAAGAGCGTCGCCGAAGCGCTCGGCAAGGCAGGAGGGCCCGCAGCCGACGCTCTGCTGGCCGGAGCACCCGCGACCGACACCGAGCTCGCGCGTGTCGTCGCGAACGCACGGCTGCTCCTCGCGCGGCGCCACAGCCGTAGTGGCGAGAGCGCGATCATCACGGACCGTCGCCTCGGTACCCGCGTGCCCGTCCTTCTCCGCGCGCGCAGTGGGCTCGCCGAGCTCCTCACCGACGAGCTCCGTCCGCTCGGCGCGGCACGGGCGACTTCCGACAGCGTGGTCGAGCTCGACTTCGACGGCGCGCTCGCGGACCTCTTCGTGGCGCGCACCGCGCTCGAGCTCGGCGTGCGCATCGAGCTCGCCGCGCACGCCGAGCCCGACTTGCCCGACGCCGTCGCACGCGCCCTCGCGAGCGACACCGCGCGGCACGTGCTCGCCAGCTGGACGCACGGGGCTCCGCGCTATCGCCTGAGCTTTGCGGGCGGCGGGCACCGGCGCGCGCTCGTTTTCCGCATCGCCGCCGCGGTCGGACGCACGGCGCCCGAGCTCGTGAACGATCCGCGCAGCGCGAGCTGGGAGCTCGTCGTCGTCGATCGGCCGCCCGCGCCGCACCTCGTGCTCGTGCCGCGGGCCTACGAGGATCCGCGCTTCTCCTACCGGCGGCGCGACGTGCGAGCGGCGTCGCACCCGACGATCGCCGCGGCCCTGGCTCGCACGGCGGGCGCACGCCCGGACGACGTCGTTTGGGATCCCTTCCTCGGCAGCGGGCTCGAGCTCGTCGAGCGTGCGCGCCTCGGCGCCTTCCGCACGCTCCTCGGCAGCGACATCGATGAAGAGGCGCTCGACGCGGCGCGCGAGAACCTCGGCGCGGCAGGCGTCACGGCCGAGCTTCGCCTCGGCGACGCGACACGCCTCACGCCGGAAGGCGTGACGCTCATCCTCACGAACCCCCCCATGGGGCGGCGGCTAGCCCGCGACCGAACCCTCGAGCCGCTGCTCGCCGCGTTCGTCGCGCATACCGCGCGCGTGCTCGAGCCCGGCGGGCGCGTCGTCTGGCTGTCGCCGCTGCCGGAGCTCACGCGCCGTGCTGCAGCGGAGGCGCGCCTCCGCGCCGAGCCCGGCCCGCCGGTCGACCTCGGCGGATTCGACGCCGAGCTCCAAATCCTCAGAAAAACGTAAAAAAATGGTGGGGCTTACTTGACGACGGGGTCAAGCGTATTATTGACTCGTTGGTCATAAACCCCTGCCCCCGACGTAGAACTACCTGTGGCCCGACCGAGCGATCCGCAAGCCCGAGCCCGGCTTCTCCAAGCCGCTGAGCGCGTTTTTATCGCCCGGGGATTGGAGCGCGCCAAGGTCGAGGACATCACCAAGGCGGCGGGGCTGTCGAAGGGGGCCTTCTACCTCCACTTCCGAACGAAGGACGACGCGTTTCGGGAAATCCTCTCGAGCGCGCTCGCCGAGCTCGGCGCCATCCTCACGGAGATCGAGGCGAGCCGCAGCGTGTGGGGGATCGCTCCGCATGAGGAGCTCGTCGCCAACTGGCTCGAGCAAGACCTGCGCATCTTCGGATGCATCTGGAAGCATCGCCCGATCATGCGCCTCGTCCTCGAGGGTGGCGGCTCCCCCGACTACCTGCACCTCATCGACCTCTTCGCCGAGGGCGCGCAGCAGACGACCGAGCGCCTCGTGCGCTGGGGCGTCGAGCGCGGCTACTACCGGAAAGATCTCGATCCCGAGCAGGCAGCGGCCTTCGTGGCCGGCGGCTACGACCGGTTGGCCCGCCGGCTCGTGCGCGAAAAGCGCAAGCCGAACCTCGAGCGCTGGCTGATCGGCGCCCACGGCCTCTGCTTCCGCGCGCTTGGAACCCCCGAATTCATTCGCGCGGCAGTGAACGTTCACGCCGCCCGATTGTCCGAGTCTTCACCCCACAAGCCAGCCGCCTGACGGGCCCCGTTCGATCGCCGAGAAAAACATGGACCAACCCCTTCCCGCTTCCGTGACGCCCCCTCCCACCGATCCGTCGCACGATCCGACTGGCCCGCGCCCGAAGGCGCCGCTCGTCGGCGTGCTGACCGGCCTCCTGCTCGTCGCGGGCTTCGTCGGCTGGGCGGGCACGCGCATCCAAGCGGCCACCCAAGCCAAGAAGGAGGTCGCCGCGCAGCGCGACGAGGACGCGCGCCGCACGAACGCCGCCGCGCGTGCGACGCCGGTCGTGGCCACGGTGCTTCCGAAGGCCGGCACCTGGGATCCCGTGGTCGAGATCGACGGCACGGTCGCCGCCGGCCAATCCGCCGAGATCGGGTTCAAGACCGGGGGCCGCATTGCTCAGGTCGCCGTCAAGGTGGGCGACACCGTCAAAGCCGGCCAGCTGCTCGCCACGCTCGACGCGAGTGAAGCCGTCGCGCAGCTCCGCGCAGCCCAAGCGCAGCAGCGCGCCGCGCAGGCGCAGCTCGCGCTCGCGACCGACACGGAGCACCGCACGCAGAGCATGGTGCAGAGCGGAGCCATCGCCGAGGCGACCGGCGTCCAAACGATTCAGCAGAAGGCGCTCGCCTCCGCCCAGGCCGAGGCGTCGCAGGCGCAGGTCGCCCTGACCCAGGTCTCGATCGCGAACCACCGGCTGAGCGCGCCCTTCGGCGGCAGCGTCACGCGAGCCCCCGACGGCGTCGGCGGCGTGACCGCCCCCGGCACCCCACTGTTCGAGATCGTCGATCTCACGCGCCTCAAGCTCAAGGGCACGCTCAGCGAGCAGGATGCGACGCTCGTCGAGCCCGGCGCACCCATCAGCATCGAAACGGAGCACGGCGCCGTGACCGGCAAGGTGAGCGCGGTGCTCGGCAGCGTGGATCCTTCGACGCGTCGCGTGCGCATCGAGGCCACGCTCGACAACCAGGGCTCGAAGCTCCGCGCCGGCACGTTCGTGCGCGCCACACTGAAGGGCAAGGCGGCCATCAACGTGCTCTCGCTTCCGCGCGAGGCGCTGCGCACGGGCTCGCAGAACGAGGTGCTCGTGGTCGAGAACGGCGCGCTCGCCTCGCGGCGGCTGTCCTTCGCGATCGCGACGGACGGCTCGTTGCTCGTGCGCCATGGCCTCGGCGCGAACGAGCGCGTGGTTCTTTCGCCGAAATCGGACGCCCAGGTGGGCGACCGCGTCGTAGCCGAGGATGCCCCGGCCAAAGCACTGGGCACCACGGCCGCGCCCGCCCCTCCCTTACCCGCCGCCGCGACCAGCGCCAGCGCAACCGCTCAGAAATAACCGGATCCCATGACCCTCTCGTCCGTCGCCATCAAACGACCCGTCTTCACCGTGATGATCATGGTGGGGATGCTCGTGCTCGGGCTCGTGGGCTTCAAGCGCCTGGGCTCGGATCTCTTCCCCGACGTGTCGTTCCCGGCCGTCGTCGTGACGGTGCCCTACCCCGGCGCGAGCCCGAAGGAGGTCGAAACCCTCGTCTCGAAGCCGATCGAAGACGCGGTGATCGGCATCAACGGCATCGACCGGGTGCGCTCCTTCTCGCGCGAGGGCTCGTCGCTCGTGTTCGTGCTCTTCAACCTCGGCGTCGACATCACGAACGCCGCGACCGAAGTGCGCGAGCGTATGTCGCAGGTTCGCTACAAGCTGCCGACGGAAACGAAGGAGCCGATCATCAGCCGCTTCGACGTTTCGGCGTCGCCCGTGCTCACCTACACGGTGCGCGGCACGGGCTCGCTCGCCGAAACCCGCGACTACACGGACGACGTGATCCGCCCGGCGCTCGAGCAAGTCGACGGCGTCGCGGCCGTCGACATCAAGGGCGGCCAGACGCGCGAGGTGCGCGTGCTGCTCGATCGCCCGAAGCTCGACGCCGTGGGCGTCGGTCTTGCACAGGTCGTCATGCGCCTGCGGGCCGAGAACCTGAACGTCCCCGCCGGCCACTTCGACGAGGGCGTGCGCGAGGTGAGCGTCCGCACGGTCGGCGAGTTCAAGAACGTCGACCAGATCCGCGACGTCATCGTCGCGACGGCCAAGGACGGCTCCGTCGTGCGCCTGCGCGACGTGGCCGACGTGGTCGACGGCTTCGAGGACCAGCTCACGCTCGTGCGCGTGAACGGCACGGAAGCGGTGACGTTCGACGTGCGCAAGCAGTCGGGCAAGAACACGGTCGAGATCGCTCACGGCGTGAAGGCGAAGCTCGCGGAACTCGAGAAGAGCTTTCCGAAAGGCACGTCCACCGCCCTGCTCATCGATCAGTCGCGCTTCATCGAGGTCGAGCTCTCCTCCGTCGAGCACCACATCGTCCTCGGCGCGGCGATGGCGATCCTCATCATCCTCGTGTTCATGATGGACCTGCGCTCCACGCTGATCAGCGCGGTCGCGCTCCCCACGAGCGTCATCGGCACGTTCTACGCGATGTATTTGCTCGGCTTCACGCTGAACATGATGACGCTGCTCGCGTTGTCGCTCGCGATCGGTCTTTTGATCGACGACGCGGTCGTCGTGCGCGAAAACATTTTCAAGCACATCGAGCGCGGCAAGCCGCCGATGCAGGCCGCCCTCGACGGCACGCAAGAAGTCGCGCTCAGCGTGTTCGCGACGACGCTCACGATCATCGCCGTGTTCCTGCCGGTCGCCTTCGTGAAAGGCATGGTGGGCCAGTTCTTCCGCCAATTCGGCATCACCATCTCGGT
>DATMCL010000574.1:0-3691 GCA_035558375.1 Polyangiaceae bacterium | reverse complement strand
GAGACGCCCTTCGCGGGCCTCGGAACGACGACGCAGGTCTACTCGAGCCTCACCGGGCTCTTCCAAGAGAACCAGCCGCTCTCGCCCGACAGCTACCAGGCGCTGCGTGGCAAAAGCGTCATCGATCTCGTGCGCGACGATCTCGACTCGCTCGAGCGCGCCGACATGAGCCAGGCCGACCGCAACAAGCTCGAGGCCTGGAAGGCCTTGCTCGGCGATACGGGCGGTGTGCTCGCCGCAGCGCAGTGCAACCTCGAGGTCGCCGCCGCGCTCGGCGCGCCGCCCTCCTATGTCGAAACGGTGGGAGCCGAGCTCGGCGGCGACATCCTCGGAACCACGGTGTACGGGACGCTCGACGGGGCCGACGTCTACTCCGCCCTCGCGGCGCTCGCCGCGGTCTGCAACGCGAACCCCGTCATTTTCCTGAAATATCCGGCGAACTACGTGTTCACGTCGCTCGGGCTCGAAGTCGAATCCCACGCGCTCTCGCACCGAATTGCTGATGCGGCCATGGTCGGGGGCTGCCTCGCGGGCGCGACCGAGATGCTCTTGAAGATCGATAGCTACTACGCGCAGAAATTCGCCCACCTGGTCGGGCTTCTGAACGGCATCGAGGAGGGCGACGGGAGCGTGCTCGACAACACCGCGACCGTCTGGTTCCAGGAGATGTCGGACGGCAACGCTCACAACTTGAACAACCTGCCGATCATTCAGGCCGGGAGCGCAGGCGGCTACTTCCGCACTGGCTGCGCGGTCAACGTCGACGACGGCTCCGCGACCTTGTCGCGCGGCAACAGCGAGCAGATCTGTAACCCTGACGTCCCGAGCCTCGACGTGGTCACCTCATCCGGCACCGATCCGGCATTCGCCAACGCGCCGATCAACAAATACTTCTGCAACCTCATGAATGCCCTCGGTGTGAAGGGGGGCGAGGACGGCTTCCCTCTGAACGGCAGTGGCGGCCCGGTGACTCGCTACGGCCGCTACGATCGGACGGAAGATTTCATCGGCGGGGACGTGAACCCACCGCTCATCTCGGATCCCGGCGAGTTCGAGGCGCTCAAGGCGAGCAGCTGAGCGGCGCCGCCACGCTGCCGTCACGAAGCGGCATATACGCGGTCTGACGCTCCGGCGCGTGGTCCCCTCCTTGGCGCACCGCTGACGTCGGCGTACGAGCAAGCGCGTGACACCGAGCGCTACCCCTCGTCGCCCACCGACCCGCGAGCAGCTCCTGCACCTGCTCGCCGAAGCCGCCGAGCTCGAGCACAACTTGATGTGCACGTACCTCTACGCGGCGTTCAGCCTCAAGCGGCAGGACGCGGCGTTCTCGGCGGAGGAGGCGGAGGCCGTCGCCCGCTGGCGCAAGACCATCGTCACGGTGGCCATCGAAGAGATGGGGCACCTCGCGGCCGTGTGGAACATCACGGCGGCGCTCGGTGGGGTGCCTCAGCTCGGTCGCGGCAACTTCCCGCTCGACGCCGGCTACCTGCCCGCCGGGATCATCGTGAAGCTCGCGCCGTTCGGGGAGGCGTCGCTTCAGCATTTCATCCATCTCGAGCGCCCGGCGGGCTCCGCCGAGCCCGAGGGAACCGGGTTCGAATCCGAGCTCTCGTTCCGTCGTACGCCGCCTCGCGTGCGGCTCGTCCCGATGTCGCTCGACTACGAGACCGTCGGCGAGTTCTACGCATACCTCGAGGCGCAGATCACCGAGTTTACCGAGCTCGTTGGTGAGAAGGTCGCGTTTGCCGGCGATCCCTCGCTTCAGCTATCCGCGGCCGAGGTCGAGCTACCCGGCGCCGCCCCCGTGCTGTGCCGGAAGACGGCCCTCGTCGCGCTCACGGCCATCGTCGAGCAGGGCGAAGGCGCGCCGCTCCACTCGACGAGCTCTCATTTCGCGCGTTTTGCAGCCGTTCGCGACGAGCTTCGCAGTCTTTTGGCGAAGAACCCGAGCTTCCAGCCCGCGTACCCGGCTGCCGTGAACCCCGTGCTCCGTCCGCCGCCGCGAGCGACGGGGCGCGTGTGGCTCGAAGACGAGCGGGCCGTCGCCGCGGTGGACCTGGCCAACAGCGCCTATGCGCTCATGCTCCGGCTGCTCGCCTTCTCGTACCTGATTCCGCGCCCGCGGCCGGAGAAGGCGCTCGCCATCGATCTGTCGCGCGGCTTGATGCGCGTCGTGACGTCGTTCGGCGAGCGCGCGGCGACGCTTCCCGCCGGGCCGTCCTCACCCGGCTGCCACGCGGGCATGTCGTTCACGGCGCTGCGTGGCGCCGTGTCGGTGCCCGCCGATGCGACGGCGCCGCACTTCTTCGCCGAGCGCTTCGTCGAGCTCGCCCGCGCTGCGGCCGACATCGAGAGCGGCGACGGTGCGTCCAGCATGGGGCGTTGGCTGACGGAGTCGAGCGAGCGAGCTCGAACCGGGTTTTCGCGGCTCCGCGCGGGCGCGGCGGAGAGTGCGGCACCTGTGGGCGTTCCGGCGCCGCGCGCCGAGGCGATGAGCCAGGCGTCACCGCCGGCTGCCACCAAAGTCGCTCCCGGCGTCGAGGAGATCGAAGGCAAGCGCCTCACCCTCGTTTACGAGGGGCGAAAGTGCATTCATTCACGCTTCTGCGTGACCTGGGGCCCGCGCGTTTTCCTCGCGAACGTCGAGGGTCCGTGGATCCACCCGGACGCCATGGAGGCGGAAGCGGTCGTCGAGATCGCCCACGCCTGTCCATCCGGTGCCATTCGCTACCGCCGCAAAGACGGCGTGCCGGACGAGAGCGCACCCCCTGTGAACCTCCTCAGCGTGCGTGAAGCCGGGCCTTACGCGTTGCGGGCCGACCTGGCCGTCGGGGGACAAGCTGCCGGATACCGCGCAACCCTGTGCCGGTGCGGCGCCTCGAAGCACAAGCCGTACTGCGACGGCTCCCACAAGGAGATCGGGTTCGCTGCGTCCGGGGAGCCGCCGACGGGCGTGACGACGATGCTCGAAGCGCGCGACGGCCCGCTCGCCGTTGAGCCTCAGCCCGACGGGCCGCTGCAGGTGCGGGGCAATCTCGAGATCGTGAGCGGCACCGGCCGCGTCGTCTCCCGACTCACGAGCGCTCGGCTCTGTCGCTGCGGCGGCAGCGCCAACAAACCCTTCTGCGACGGCACTCACGAGCGCATTGGATTCCGCTCGTCCTGATTGGTCGGCTCAGTACGACTTCGCGTGCTGACGTGAGGCTCGCGGGCCGATCATTTCCGCACGTTTCGCGAATCGGTGAGTGAGTCGCTCGACGCGTGCATTCTCTCACTGTTGGCGTGAAGCTTTCCCGCCAGCACGCGATCTTTCCGCCGTTTCGCTCTCATTCTCGGTTGGTTTCTCTCATTTTTGGCGCATCGAGATGATGGCGTCAGCGGGATGACACTAAGCACTGTGCGACCGGCGACCGTCTTCGCGACACGACTACTGGATGTTAGCCCCGTCGTCCTTCTGCCCGCTGCCTGCGTGGGTGAAGGACAACAGCAGTCACGTGGAGTCGGGCGCCGGAGGCACTTCTGCAATCAGGTTCGGGACAGCGGGTGGGGGTCCACTGGCATTGGGTTTGGTGTGGGGGCGATGGGGAGCGCTGGCAACACGGGGAGCTCGGGGACAACCGGTAGCGCGGGATCGATCCAAGTGGCTGGATCGGTGGGACGCGCCGGTGCTGCGGGATCAACCGGGGTGGCC
>DATMCL010000573.1:0-3924 GCA_035558375.1 Polyangiaceae bacterium | reverse complement strand
CACTCGCGCTTCCTTTCCCGCCGGTGTCGTCGCCGCTGCCTCCACCGCCGCCACCGCTTCCGTTCCCGCCCGAGCCGCCACCCACGCTGCCGCCCTTCCCCGCCGACTCCATCCCCGCGGCGCCGCCGCTGGTCTTCGAGGCCGATCCCGAGCCCGAATCGCAGCCCGTGAACACCAGCAGCGCGCCAGCGAGCCCGATGCCGTTTTGCGAGAGTCCGATCACGGCGCGCTCACCCCTTCTTGAGCTTCGCCTGCTTCGCCGCCTCCGCGAGCCGCTCCTTCAACGCCTTACCGCGCCCCGGCTTGTTCACCTGCGGGGCCCGCGACAGCGCCAGCGCCTCGTCCGGTACGTCTTCCGTCACCGTCGTCCCACTCGCGACGAACGCGCCCTTGCCGATCGTCACGGGCGCGACGAGCTGCGAATCACTGCCGATGAACGCCTCGGCGCCAATCGTCGTGCGGTGTTTCTGAAACCCGTCGTAGTTACAAATGATCGTCCCCGCGCCGACATTCGCTTTCTCACCAATGTCCGCGTCGCCGAGGTACGCGAGGTGATTCGCCTTGGCCCCGCGCCGCACGCGCGTCTTCTTGGTCTCGACGAAATTCCCGAGGTGCGCTTCCGCCTCGATCTCGGAGTCCGGGCGCAAATGCGAAAACGGCCCGATCTCTGCGCGATCCCCGACGCTGCTCTGCGTCATCACCGAATACGGCTTCACGTTCACGCCCGCGCCGAGCGTCACGTCCGTCAGCACCGAGCCCACGTCGATGCGTGCATCCGCCCCAATGCGCGTCGCCCCGCGCAGCCGCACACCCGCCTCGATTTCGGCTCCGGGCGCCACCTCGACGGTATCGTCGATGCGCGCGTCCCCGCGCACCATCACGCCCGCGCGCCCGAGCCGCGCGCGGATCCGCTCATACAAAAGCTCCTCGGCCTCGCGTAGTTGCGCGCGGTCGTTCACGCCGACGAGCGCATCTGCCGACCCGACGAGCGCCGCAACGCGCCCACTCCGCGCCACGCTCGCGACGACGTCCGTCAGGTAGAGCTCACCCTGCGCGTTCATCGGCAACAGGCGCTTGACGGCCTCCACGAGCACGCTCGTCTTCGCCGCGTACATCCCCGCGTTCACCTCGCGCACCGCGCGCTCCGCGTCGGTCTTCAAATCACGCTGCTCGCGGATCTCGAGCACCTGGCCGTCCGCCCCGCGCAGCACCCGTCCGTACCCCGCCGGCTCCGCCGGGATGGCGCTCAGCATGGCGAGCTCTGCGCTGCGGCTCTCCGCGAGCAATTCCTCGAGCTCTTTGGCCGTCACGAGCGGCGTATCTCCGCAAAGAACGAGCGTCCGCTCCGTCTGCACGCGCTCGAGCCCGACGCGCGCCGCATCCCCCGTCCCGCGCGGCGGATCCTGCACGGCCGTCACGACCTTCGAGCCGAACGCCTTCGTGAGCGACGCCTCGATCTCGGGGTGACCGCTCGTCACCACGACGACGGCAGCGACATCGAGCTCGAGCGCGGCGCGCACCGGAAACTCGATCAGCGGTCGCCCGGCGATGCGATGCAGCACCTTGGGAAGCTGGCTCTTCATCCGCGTGCCGAGGCCGGCCGCGAGCACGACTGCAGTCACGTCTTTCATGGAGTGGCCGATTCGGTAGCTTTGGGCTCGTCGCTCGTCTCGGAAGTCGCCGCGGAAGGTCGCGCGCCGGCCGAGGCCAGCGCGTCAATCGACGTCGAGATCTGCGTCGACTCACCCACGGCTGCTGCAGCGGCAAAGACGGGTGCCGGCAGCGCAACGCTCGGCTTCTGCGGGTAGCGCGAGCGGTCGGCGTACACGATCACGGTCTCGCCCGCGCTGAGCTCATCGGTGCGCGAGCGGCGATTGATGCGCTCCATCCAGCCCACGCTCGTCTCGTAGCGGCGTCCGATGGACGCAAGCGTGTCGCCCTTCTTGACGGTGACGGCGAGCCGCCGCTTCCCGTTCAGCCCCTCGAAGTGATCGAAGAACGCCGGCGTGCCCGCGACCAGCACCTTCACCGCGCTTTCCTTCCAGTGCCGCAGGCGCCGCAAGTCCACGGACTTCTTCGGGAAAATCTGCAGGACCATGCCATCCTGCAGGCGCGCATCCGGGTCGAGCGCATTCCACGCGAGGAGATCCGAGCGCGCGACGCCGAACGCCCCCGCGACGGATTCGAGCGAGTCACCCGCCGCCACCGGATAGAACACGCGCGTCGCATCCGCCGGAGCCGTGAGCTCGCGAGCAATCACGACCACGTCGTCGTCGTGCGCCGTCTTGATCGGCGCGGACGCCGTCGGCACGACGCGCGGCACGAGCAAGATCGTCCCTTGCGCGAGCGACTCTCCATTCGAGATGCGATTCACGCTCCGGAGCGTCGCCTCGGTCGTCCCCGTCGAGCGCGCGATGCTCGCCACCGTATCGCCCTGCCGCACCTGCACGGTCGTGAGCTCATCGCGCGCCGTTTCGAGCGCCAAGAGCCGACCCGGCAACGGCTTCGCGCCGCGCGGCATCCGCACCGCGTAGCTCACCGACGCCCGCCCGTTCGCCACGGGCGGCGTCCGTCCCGCCACGTACGCCGGATTCGCCTGCTCGACGACGCTCGGCTCGACCCCGGCCGCGCGCGCCAGGTCCGCCAAAGCGAGCCCCGGCCCCACCTGAATGACGTCGAACGTTTCGGCCGGATCCGCCTTGATCCCGTCGAGCCCGAACGCGCGCTTGTTGTTCATGACGACCGCCGTCGCCAGGATCTTCGGCACGTACAGCGTCGTTTCCCACGGGATGCCGGCTTCGTGCCGCGCCAGCTCCCAGAAGTCGTTGGTGTTGAACTTCTTGATGGCGCGAGTGAGACCACCGTGGCCCATGTTGTACGCCGCCATCGCGAGGTCCCAGCTCCCGAACCGGCGATAGAGGTCCGCAAGGAAGCGCACCGCCGCCTCCGTCGCGCGCTCCGGATCCTGCCGCTCGTCGACCCAGCGATCGACGGTGAGCCCATACGTACGCGCCGTCTCCGGCATGAACTGCCAGAGTCCGACCGCGCCCGCCGGCGATACGATGCTCGGATTGTGTCCGCTCTCGATGAGCGACAGCCACACGAGATCCGTCGGCAGCCCCGCTTGCGCGAGCGCACCGCGCACCGCCGTCTCGTAGCGCCCGCACTTCTTCGCCCACACGCGCGCCACGGCCGAGCCGCTCGGGCTGTCGCGGAAAAACTTCAGGTACTTGAGGAGTCGCTCGTCGTAGCGCAGCGGAAGATTCGGAACGGCGAGCCCGCGCAGCCAATCCGCTTCCTTCGCCGTCGGCGGCGGCGACAGAAGCGCGCTCGCCGGGCCCGGCGGCAGTCCCGTGTCGAGCGCCGCAGGACCATTCGGTTGCGCGGCAGGCAGCTCCCAGGCCCAACCGGGCGCCATCCCCGGCAGCGGCCGCGGAAACAAAACGCGCTCCGCCTCCCGCAGCTTCAACAGCTCGGGATCGTCCTTCTTCGCCTTCAGCTCGTCATCGGTCGCGCCGCCCGCGATCTGCCGGCGCGTCGCGAAATCGATCGGCCGCTGAGGCGTCCCGGGGGGCAACGTCGCTGCCGGCTTCTTCGGAGGCGCACCCTTGCGCGCCGCCGCCGTCTTCTCTGGGGCCTCGCGTGGCGGGGTCGCGGGCATCGGGGCCTTGGGCGTCTCCACCTTGCGCGTCCCCTGGCTGTGGTGCGGATCGGGGGCGTCGAGGGGCGGGAGCGACCCAGGCGGATCCTTCGGCGGCTTGGGCGCTGCGGCCGCTGGCGCCGGTGCCTTCGCCGGTGTTGTCGCGGGCTTGGCCGGAACCGGCGTCTTGGCCGGCGTCGGGACCGGCGCGGGCGCCTTTTTGGGGGCCGCCGAGGCCGGGGCGTCGGTTTTCGGCGCCGCGACCTCCGTTTTCGCGGGGGCCG
>DATMCL010000572.1:0-29205 GCA_035558375.1 Polyangiaceae bacterium | reverse complement strand
AGCAGCATCTCGGCCGGCGCTCTCTCCGCGGACATAGAGCGCCAGGCCATGCACGAGTGGCTCACGCTCGGCGCACGGTTCGTCTTCTTTCCGTGAGCCGTGCCTCGATTGCCGACTTCTCGCGCTTCGCCGAGATCCAGTAGCCGCGGCCCGCTCGCTACGGCGCCATCTGCTCGCAGACGTACCCGACCATCGCCTCGGAGCACTCGCGATCGCTCCAGTGCCACCCGACGCGGTCGTCGAAGGCCCCGCAGTCTTCGTCGAGATCTCGATTGCTACCGGGCTGTCCTTCGGCGAAGTAGTTGAAGCGGTCCATGTAGGCGCCGTTGCCGGTGGCCGTATCATCATAGAACTGCTCGGCGTCGGGGCGGTGGCCCCAAACCCAGACCCCTTCGTTCAGCTGGTCGTTCGCCCCCATCCAGACGACGCCGCCGCTCGGCGCCGTGTCGGCGATCCACTGCTCGAGAAATTCGTTCTCGTCCGATGATTCGATCCACGCGAGCTCCAGCGTGAAGGGGGGGCCCTTGCTCATCTCGGCGCAGCGCATCGCCGCATCGTCCGCGTCGACAGCGTCGTCGCTCGAGACGCACAGCACGTAGGCATGCCCGTCGTATTGCCGAGCGCTGCACGATGCCGGACACGCGGCGCCGTCGTCGATGACATCGTTGCAATCGTTGTCGAGGTCGTCGCAGCGCTCCATCGGCTCGCATTTCATACTCGAGCCCGCCATGCCACCGGTGCCGCTCGCCTCCGTGCCACCGGTACCGCCCGTGCCGCTCGCTTCCGTGCCACCCGTGCCGCTCGCTTCCGTGCCGCCCGTGCCGGCAGCCGAGGTCCCGCCGTCGCCTTTCCCGCCTGGGCCTGCGCGGCCCCCCTTGCCGGCCGGCTCCTCCCCACCTTTGCCACCGCTCGCCAAGGCCCCGCCGAATCCGCCGCTGCCGCCAGGGTCTCCCGAGCCGCCGGTCCCCTGCGCCGCATTGGGATCCACGAAGTATTCGTCGGAAAGCGGACAGCCCGGAAGCAAGCCGCCGAACAGGATCGCAGCGACGAAGCGCGGAGCCGCGCTGGAGTGCAGAGCACCGAGCCGTCCGCCGTGACCACGCAACAAGGGCCGCACCACCGAGCAAATGTAGCACGCTTCACGTCTCGGTGAGCAGACGCTTGGCGTCGAGGATCTCCGCGCGACCGCCGCGCTTCTGCACCTCGCTCACCATGTGCTCCGTGCCGCCCGGACCGTCGCCCTCTGCACCGTTCCACAGCGCGATGAGCACGACCTTGTCGGCACCGTGGACGAACGCCGTGTGGAGCGTCCAGAGGTTATTGTGGGCCCAGATATCGAAATTGCGCACACCTCTGAGCCAGCGTGGGAGCGTGAGGTCGTCCGTCAGTTGACGCACGGCGTCGCCGTGCTTCTTCACGATCGCGTCGAAGCGGCGAACCCAATCGGGACCGCCGTCCTGGACCGACTCGCGCACGTAGTCCGCCCGCGGCCCCGCGAGCAGCACCGTGGTCGGCACGCCGAGCTCCTCGCACACTTCATGGAAGAGGATGTCGCCGCCACTCGCGCAACCGGCGTAGCCGATGGCCGGCCCGCTCGCTTCCTGCACGAGCGCGCTGACTTTCTCACGGATCAGCCGCCGCGCGAGCGCCTCCGCACGCGCGGGGAAACGCGGCGTCTTGCGGCCCGCGGCGTCGAGGCGATGACCCGAGAAGACGAGCGCGAGCGCGGGCACGAAGGCCGGCGGAAGAACGCTGGACTTCTTGGCGATCTGGAGCGCGGCCGCGGCGTTCTCGGACGCGATGCCGAGGCGCGTGAGGATCTCGAGCTGGCGTACGACGGACTCGCGCGCTTGCGAATCCGACTTGGCAAACTCGGCCTCGTAGAGCGTCCGGACGTAACCCGGTCGATCCGAAACCAGACATTCGTAGTCCGCTAGCGCGATCGCGGCCCAGCTGTCGCCCTTCGCCTTGGCCGCATCGATCGACACGCGCACCGCGGCACTGAGCTGCTCGTAGAGGCCGAGCGCCGCCTTGAGCGCCGCGCTCGCCGCCTCGTCCGACTCGAAGCTCGCGCTCCACACGTCCGGAAATGCTTGGGCGAGCTCGAGGCGGATCTTCAGAAGCGCGAGCGCGTTGATGCCCGCGTAGTAGCTGTTCAGGTAGCCCCAAAACCCCGTGCGGTATTCCTCGAAGGCGAGCGTGAGATGCGGGGACTCTAGCGCAGCCTTTCGGCGCGCTGCGGGCTCGGGCTCGAGCGCCCAATCGGCCATCCAGCGAGATTTCGCGTTGCTGCCGCGGAGCGCGTGGAGCTCGGCCAGAACCTCCGGATGCGCGCCGGGCAGCGCTCGCGCCACCGCTTGATCGGACTTGTCGAGATCGGGCTTCGACTGCTTCGCGTAGATCGTGGCAAGGCGGCGGTTGGCGAGCGGGTCGAGCACGTTGCTCTCGCGGATGGATTCCCACGTTTCGCGCGCCGCTTCCCAGGCTTTGCGCTTGAATTGAGCTTCCGCCACGCGACGTAGCCCCGCGCTCGACCAGGAGATGTCGAGCTCGCGCAGCTCCGTCGCGTAGAGGTCGAGCTCGCCGTCGCGTCGCTTCTTCACGGCGAGCTCGAGGTCCTCGCGAAATTCGAGCGGCACGTTCACGAACAGGTCGCGATCCTGAGGCACGAGCGCCGGCAGGAAGCGAAACACGGGGCTATCGGCCTCGTTCTCCTCGAGCGTGGCGCGGATGCGCTCGACGAGCGCGTCCTTGGCTTTCCCCGGGTCGTCCGCGTCGAAGAGCAGGTAGCGATCGGTCGTGATGTCGAAGATCGGCCTCTGGCCCTCGAACGCGAACTTGATCAGGACCGTGTGACGATCTTGCAGGGCGTGGCGAATGCCGAGCTCGTAGAACACGTTGGCATTGGCCATCGAGATGTCGGCGATCACGAGCTCGGCCGTGACGAGGCGCTCGAACATGTCGCCCTGGATCTCGCCCTGCTTTAGAATTTCTGCGGTCGTGCGGCCGTAGATCCCGAGCTCGTCGAGCGCGGCCGAGATGAGCTCCCGGTCGATGCGCTCGAAATCCACCTGGCGCCCGGGCGAAACCTCTTTCGTCTCGAAAGGCCGGACGATGAACGCGCGCCTCATGACGACGTACCGTACGCCGCCGGCACGAACATGGCGATTTTTCGATTTCCGATGCGGGTTGTTTGGAGCGCGGCGTGCCGTACCTCGTCACGGAAGCGTACGCTCCCTGGCCGGCGACGGACCGGTCGCGGTTGACCGCTGGCGCGCGGGCTGTTCTCTTTCGTCCATAATGAAGCCCGTATTCACGTCCGCGGTCGCTCTCCCCATCATGCTGCTCGCGGGCTCCGCGCTCGCCGAGAGCCCGTTCAGCGCGGGCGTGTTCGATCCGGTGCAGATCGTACCGAGCTCGGAGGGCATCAAGGGCGTGAGGCTGAGCCTCTTCTACGGCAACAACACGACGCTCACGGGCTTCGACTTCGTCTTCCTGGGCGTGAATCGGCTCAAGTCCGACATGAAGGGCGTGCAGATGGGCCTCGTCAACTGGACGGAAGGTGGCGAGCAAGCGGGAGCGCAGCTCGGTCTCGTCAGCTTGACGGGCGGGCAATTCAAGGGGGCGCAGCTCGGCTGGGCGTTCAACTACGCGAAGGAAGTCACCGGGCTCCAGCTCGGCGTCGTCAACTACGCCGAACGACTCAACAAGGGCCTACAGCTCGGCCTCGTGAACATCGCAAAGAACGGGTTCCTCCCCGTGTTCGTGATCGTCAACTTCAACTTCTCGTAAAGCGCGCCTCCAAAGGGGAGAGGCAGAGCGCCGCTACGAGGCGCGCTGCCGCGTGGACGCGCGCGTGACGAGGGGCACGACGCCTCGCACGCAGACCCTCGAAACGAGGCACGCCGCCCCGCACGGGCTCGATTCGCAAGATTCGAAGACTCGAGCGGAACCTTTGTTCGCGCTTCTGCATCTGTTGCTCGAATCACTCACCGAGCAACCGATGGTGCCGCGGGCGAGCGCTGGCTCACAACGTGCATCGAGTCGCGGCCTGACGGGCCCGTGCCTTACGCACCCCAAAGGAGGGAGCGCCATGTCCCATTCAATCTCAGGTTCCACGAGTACAGTCGTCCATTCCCGATTGGGCAGAACGCTACGGCCCGGTGTCGCACTCGCGATGTCCGGAGCACTTTCGCTGTGTGCATTCAGCGGATGCAGTAGCGACGACGACGACACGACGTCGACGGGCGCCCACGGCGGAACGGGCGCACGCGGCGGCTCGAGCGGAAAAGGCGGCGCCCGAGGCGGCACAGGCGGAAGCAGCCTCGGCGGCGAAGGCGGCGAAAATGCCCAGGGCGGCACGAGCAGTGGCAAAGGCGGAAGAGGTGGCAACGCCGGGACTTCCGGCAAGTCGGGCTCCGGCAACGCGGGCAACGCTGGAGTCAGCGAGAACGCAGGCGAAGCAGGAACGGGTGGTTCCACGGGCGGCACGGGCGGGTCGACCGGTGGCACCGGCGGCTCGGCTACCGCTGCGACGGGCGGGCAGGCCGGCGAAGGCGGCGAACCAGGCCAGATCATCGATCCCACCGTTTACGACGGGAAGCAGGTGTTCCGTTACGACACCTTCGGTGACGACGTGTTCTGGACCGAAACGCTTCGCATCAACGAGGCCATCCAGGCAGCGCTCGATCCAACCACGGCACTCGGACTCGGCTTCAAGGTCGACGCCGATGCCGTGCCGGCGGATGTGCTCGAGAATGCCGATCTGACGGCGCCTGCAACGACGGTCGCGCTCATCGGTCTCGACGCCGTCGTCGGTGTGAAAGGAACGGTCGACGCGCAAGGCAACCTGACGCGCGTCGGCATCACCTGCGCGCTCTGCCACTCGAGCGTCGACGATTCCGTCATGCCCGGCATCGGCGTGCGCATCGACGGCCAGGCGAATCGCGATCTCGATCCCGGGGCGATCATCGCATTGTCGCCCGGACTCGCCGGCAATCAGGCGGCGCTCGACGTGCTGAACAGCTGGGGTCCTGGCTACTACGATCCGCGCTGGAACATCGACGGCATCAACCATCCCGTCGTGATTCCCTCGATCTACGGGCTCGCCAACGTGCCGCTCGAGACATACACGGGTGACGGCCCGGTCTCGTATTGGAACTCGTACGTTGCCGTCACGCAGATGCACGGACAGGGCGTCTTCTTCGACCCGCGCATCGACGTCGCCGTCATCTACGACAAGGACCTCGTGACCCCGAAGCTCCCGTCCCTCTACGACTATGAGGTCTCGCTTTTGAAGCCGACCGTCCCGGCCAGCGCGTTCGACGCGGACGCCGCAGCACGTGGCGCCGCGCTCTTCACGGGCGACGCTCAATGCAGCACTTGCCACACTGGGCCCACGCTGACCGACGCAGCCGTCAAGCTGCACGCCGCCGCGGAGACCGGCATGGACACGATCACGGCGTCGCGTAGCGCGACGAAGCTCTATCGCACCACGCCGCTCCGCGGGCTCCTCAAGAACGCGCCATACTTCCACGACGGCAGTGCGCCGACGCTCGCCGCGGTCGTGACTCATTACGACACGGCGCTCTCGCTCGGGCTCACCACCGAAGAGCAAGCGGATCTCGTCGAGTATTTGAAGTCCTTGTAGACCAGCGCAGCGCGCGACTTCCGGCGGCGTCACGGCGTTCCTCCGCGCCGTGACGCGGTGACGCCGGGCCGCGCCCGCCGCGACGAGCGCTCTTCGCGGAACGCAAGTTCTTTTCGATCGAGCCGCTCCGGGCTGTGAGCAAATCCTGCTCATTTAGCCTTTCACTGGAACAATTTGAGGTGGGTGTGGATCCTTCCCGAGAACGGGCGTGATCCGCCGGCGTTTTGCGGGAATTCATGTAAAACGACCGGCCAGGCACATGCCGCCCGTTCGCCCGCCGGCCCGGCTACTCGGCCAGAGGTACTCTACGACATGAAATCCAGCTCCTACGTTCTTACGCTCGCGTCCCTCGCTGCTGGGCTGCTCGTGCCCGCCCAAGGCTTCGCCGCCTCGCTGACGAAAGTGACCAGGAGCGACTGGGCGGGGAGCGTGACCCTGCCGAGCTACCTGAACATGTACGTCTACGTGCCGGACAACGTTGCGGCCAAGCCGCCCATCATGATCTCCGCGCACTCGTGCGGCTCGGACGCTCCGGGTCAGATGGCGAACATTCCGAAGAGCAAGGCGGCCGCCGACAAGAACGGCTTCATCTTGATCCTTCCGGACAACGCCCCGAACCAGAACTGCTGGGATGTGGGCGCGGCGAATTCACTGAAGCACGACGGAGGCGGGGACACCCAGGGCGTCACCCAAATGGTCAAGTACGCCATCATGAAGTACAACGCCGACCCGGCGCGCGTGTACGTGCAGGGCGGCTCGGGGGGCGCGATGCTGGTTCAAGCGCTGCTGGCAGTTTACCCCGACGTCTACCGGGCGGGCATGGCGCGCGCGGGCGTTGCCGCGGGGTGCTGGGCGGACGGCTACGACGCCAGCCAACAGTGGAGCAATAACTGTGCGGCCGGCAACACCACCAAGACCGCCCAGCAGTGGGGCGATCTCGTGCGCGCCATGTACCCGGGCTACACGGGCCATCGCCCTCGCCTGCAGACCATGCAGGGCACGGCCGACACGACCATCAACTACAAGAACACGGCCGAAGCCATCAAGGAATGGACGAACGTCCTCGGTCTCACCACCGAGCCCACGACGACCGATAAGGGCTACAAGGCCGCGAGCGCGTCGTACGACCGCCAATTCTGGGCGAACGCCTGCGGCTACAACGTCTTGGAGGTCTGGTCGTCGCCCGGCGGCACGCACTCGATGCCGTACGAGGAGGACGACATGCTCAAGTTCTTCGGCCTCGACAAAGCCGGTGGCGCCGATCCGGAACCCGACTGCAACGGCATGGGCGGCGCGCCCGCCACGGGCGGCATGGGCGGCATGGGCGGGATGAGCACCGGCGGCGCGCCCCCTGCGGGCGGCATGGGCGGCACGGGCGGGATGAGCGCCGGCGGCGCGCCCCCTGCTGGCGGCATGGGCGGCATGATGATGACGACGGCCGGGAGCGGCGGCACCGTCGCCACGGGTGGCGCTGGCACCGGAGGTACCGCCGGTACCGGGGTGCCCGCCAGCGGCGGCACTTCGATGATGGGAACGGCCGGAACCGGTGGTGCTCCGAGCGGCAACGGCGGCTCGATGACGGGCGTCGCGGGCAGCGTTTCGAAGGGCGGCGGCGCGGGCACGAACATGGGCGCCGCCGGCACTTCGGCGGGCGGCGATTCGGGTGAGCCGGAGCCGGCGGGCTGCGGCTGTGCGGTCGGCGACTCCAAGCATCGGCACGCGTACTCGGCATTGCTCGGCCTGGGACTCGCGGCTGCGGCGCTTCGTCGCCGCCAGCGCCGCGCGCGAAGCTGAGCGCGAAGCCGCGCTTCGAGCGGCGTCACGGGGTAAGCTCACCCGATGACGCCGCACGCGCGCGAGCTCGCCAATCTCTCGGCGCGCGAGATGGTGGCGGCGCTCGGCGTGCGGAGCGGACCCCGTTTGGTGCGACGCGGGCTGGCGCTCCCCTTCTACGCGGCCTCCCGCGGTCTCGGCGAAACGCTCGACGCGTTCGAGAGCGACGTCCTGTCGCACGGGCTGCCCGAGGCGGCGGGCAACGCACTGAGACGCTTCGGCGTGGAGCTGCGTGCGACCGGCGAGGAGCCTCGATCGGGGCCCTGTCTGGTGCTCGCGAACCATCCTGGCGCTTACGACGCGCTGGCGCTGATGCGCGCGCTCGGACGCCGCGACCTCCTGATTCTGGCGGCTGATCGCGAGTTCTTGCGCGCGCTCGCCGGGCTCTCGGCGCATCTCGTGTTCGTGGGCGACGCCCCGTCGGAGCGAGCCCGCGCCCTCAAGCGCTCGCTCGTGTGGCTGCGACAAGGCGGTGCGCTCTTGCACTTTCCCGCCGGCATGGTCGAGCCCGACGCGGATTTCGTCGCGCCCCACGTGTCGCTGCTCGAGCGCTGGCAGCCCGGCGTCTCGGTGCTCGTGAAGGCGTGCGAGAGCGTGACCGGGCGAGTGCTCGTCGCGGGCGTACGCGGCGTCCACTCGCCGCGCGCCAAGCGCTTGCTCATCAACCGCCTCGCGGAAAAGCGCGGGATCTCGACGTTGTCGCCGCTCGTGCAGCTCGTCGGCCGGCTGCGCGACGTGAAGGCCCGCGTCCGTCTCCACACGGTTGCGGGCAGTCGCGACGAGCCCGAGCTGCGAGCCGCGCTGATCAGCGCAATTTCGCTAGCGTAGACCGCACGGCGAGCGCCGTGTCGCGCCAGCGCGGCAGATGCTCGGCAGAGAGCCACGCCGCGCGCCGGAGCCGCGCCCGCAGCGCTGGATCGCCCACGAAGCTCGCGAGCGCCGCGCCGAGGCCGTTCACGTCGTCCGGCTCGTACAACAGCCCGGCGGAGGTGCGACTCACGAGCTCTTCGGCGGCCCCGACGCGCGCCGCGATGATCGGCACCGCCGCCCAGAGTGCCTCGCTCAGCACCATGCCGTACCCTTCGAGCGCGGAGGGCAGCACCAGCGCCTCGGCCAGCGCCAGCTGCTCGGCCACTCCGTCGGAGTCCAACGAGCCGAGCCAGCGCACGCGCGACGCGACGTCGGCGCGCGCGATGACGGCCCGCACGTCCCGCGCATAGCTCGGGGACATCTCCGCGCCCACGAGCACGAGCTCGGCGTGCTCGCTCGAGAGCTCCGCGAAGGCCTGCGCCAGCTCGAGGACCCGCTTGCGCGGCACGATGTTTCCCACGAAGAGCAGCTGCAAGCGCGCGCTGCTCGGCTCTTGCCCCGCGCTCGGCCGGCGTTCGAAGCGATCCGCGCCGGGCTCGGCGACGACCACGCGGCGCGTCAGGCGCTCGTGCTCCAGGCGATCGGCGGTGATGCGGCTCGTGACGATACAAGCGTCCGCCGCATCGATCGCGGACT
Source organism: Polyangiaceae bacterium (assembly GCA_035558375.1). Classification (GTDB taxonomy): domain Bacteria; phylum Myxococcota_A; class Polyangia; order Polyangiales; family Polyangiaceae; genus PMG-095. Next base: position 20,216 of record DATMCL010000572.1, on the reverse strand, counting down.
TCTCGAGCGCGAGGAGCTCGTCGCGAGTCGCCCCGGCCGCATGCTCCCAGGCCGTCAGGTGATGGATCAAGAGCACCCGCTTCAAACCGCTGGGCGCCGCCCGAAACAGCGGCCCGAGCTCGCGAAAGCAGAGCTCGTCGCCGACCACCACATCGTAGTCGCCGTTGGCGAGCGCAGGCAGCGAAGCGGCCTTCGGATCGAGCGAAACGATGGTCACGTCATCGCCGAGCGCACGCAGGTGCTCGACCACGAGTCGATCGTAGATGTAGCCACCGCTCACCTGATCGAGCGAGCCGTAGACGACCCAAGCAACCCGCAGCGGCGACACCGCGGGTAGTCTACCCCACCGCTCGGGCCCCTCATCGAGGCAAAAAACAGCGTGTCACCCTGTCCGCGCCCGTGACGCCGGGCACTTCAAGCTTCGTTCATGGACACAACGGGCCGCCGTTGGAGCCCGGCAAGAAGCTGCCCTTGAACCGAACGCTGTCGACCGCGCCGCTATCCGTCGAAAAGAACAGCGTGAAATCGGCGTCGAACGCCGCGTAGCAGTCGGCGTTGCGCGCCAAGGTGCCGAGCGCGCCGATCGCCGAGCGATCGGGGGAGCGCCCGAAATTGTCGCACTCGCCGTCTCGAGTGCTCGCGTCCGCGATCGGCCACTGCTCGGGGAACGCGAAGGATATCGGTCCGGTGAGAGCCGCCGTGGGAATGAGCAGCGAGGTGCAGCGCTGGTCGAGTGTCGAGCGAATGAACCAGGTGTTGACGGTATCGCTACTGAAATAGGTGATCTCGTTCACGGCGTTCTCGTCCGGGGGCGCCGCCTCGCAGCACACGAGGTGCGTGCCGAGCGCGCAGCCCGCGTTCGCGCAGTCCGGGCTCGTCGCCGTTGCCTGATCCTCGGATTTTATCGCCGCGAGATCGTCACCGTGCTCGGGGTAGTAGCAGCCGGGGTTCGTCGGCGCGCTGCAACAGCCGCAACCGCAGCGATCGTACGAACCTTGGCAATCGAGCTCGATCGAGCCCCCGGCGCCGCCATCGTCCGCGGTCCCGCCCACTGCTGCCAATCCCGCCATTCCACCCATGCTCGCGCCGGCAGCACCTCCGCTGGTCACTGCGCCCATGCCCGCGAGACCGGCGCCGGCAACACCGCTACCCGCCGTTGCACCGCTGCCCACCGTTCCGCCGCTTGCACCGCCAGCGCCCGCAACGCTCGTCGAGCCAGCCCTGGACGTCGACGTGCCGCCGCTCGCCGCGCGGCCACCGCTTCCGACGGCAGACGTCCCCGCGTTCGCCGCGCCGACACCACCGCTCGCCATGGGTGTGGTGGCGCCACCTTTTCCACCCGGCTGTGCGCCGCCTCCCGTTCCCGCCGAATCGGTCACGCTGGAGTGCGACATGCTCTTGCCGCATGCGACTGCCAAGAGCGCGAGCACCCACTTTCCGCGATGCGCCAAGACCAACTCCCGACGCTATGTTTGCTTACTCCGCTCGCTTCAGCAAACCGAGGGCGCTCTCACCCGTGGCTGTAGAATTGTCCCAGAGGGCGCGAGAAATAGCGCCCATGCGACTAGGCCCGCGAATCACGAATCGGTTTGCGAGCTCCGGAGAGCTCGCTCGAGAGCAAGGACGATCTCGCGCTCGAGCCCCTTCGCCTTGAGGCTCACGCCGTCCCACCGTCCTTCTGCCACGAGCAACCACGACCACGAGCCAGCCACCCGCTCCGAAATCGCGACGGCACCGCGAAAGCCCGCGTCCACGCGATAGTTGGCGTCGCCAATCGCGAGCTCCGCGACGGGAGGAAAGTCGTAGTCGACGGCCGGATCGGCCTGTTCTGCCTGCAAATTCGCCATGATCGATACCTGAACACCCGTATAGTACATGCTCGAGCACGGCGCAAGGCCTAACGCATGGCTGCCCTCACCTCGTGCCACACTCTGCGGGTCCAGATGACGCGCACGAGCGGCAGCGTGCGGAGTGTGGCGGGCGTGGGCGCTTGGCTGCTGCTTGCTGGTGCGGTGCAAGCATGCGGACGCTCGGAGCACGGCGTGAGCCGCGAGGACGCCGGCACGACCGCAGGCGACTGGATCTACGGGACACCGACGTGGTCGGTGCTGTCGTCACCTGCGAGCGACGGCACACGAATCTTCGTGGTCATGGGCGAGCGCGAGCAGCAGAAGCCTAGCTCCATCGCCGAGGACTTTGCGTCGCCGCCCGGGCCCCAGCCTTACAACGTTCGGCGCGTCGTGCTCGTCGCCCTCGATCTCGCGGGCAGAGAGCTCTGGCTTCACGAGATTTGCCGCAGTCAACCGCGCCCACCCTCGGGGCCGGCCGTCACGCTTGACGGCCACGTGATCGTGACGTGCGCGGGCATCGGGTACCGGATCGAGGCTGCCTCCGGCATCGAGCGCTCGTCCGTTTCACTGCCGGCCGCCGAGGGCAATCTCGCTCTCGCCAATGACGGCAGCGTGGCAATCCTGGCGCCCTACCGTGAGACGGTGGAGGACGAGGCGGGACACGCCTTCTACAGCTCCGCTCTGCTCTTCTACCTCGAACCCAATCTGACGACGCGCTGGACCAAGGTGGTGGGGTTCACGACCGGGCGCGATCTTCCGCTATTCACGCGCCTCTCGTCGTTGGCCGCACCGCTCATCGACGCTCGGGGCGACGTCTATGCCCTCTGCGATACGTGCGAGCCCCCAGCGGATCGCGGCCCCACGAACGCTGATCCCGCGTCATTCTCGCGTTTCGACGGCACGACGGGCGATCCGACCGCTCTCGTCGCGCTCGATGCTGGACCTACGACGTTCGGAATGTCCGCCGGTGGGACCGAGCAACGCCTCTACTTCACCGCCAACGGCTGGCTTTACGCGCTGGCGGCCGACGGTACCTCCTCGCGGACATTACCCTCGGGCGACACGTTCCTCGTTGCCGACGAGGGGCCGGTGTTCCTGACACCGCCGGGAGACGCGCCGGCGCTACGGATCGGCGACCAACGGATCCCGTTGGAGGCTGAGGGCTCCGTAACCGTGCCGGCCGGACCGCGGGCGATTGGGGCGGGTGCCGTCCTTATGAGCGATGGCCGTTGGATCGACGGCAACGGCGACGTCGCGGCCCGGGTCGACGACCTCGATCCGGCGTCGGCGCCACTCCTCCTCGGCGATCTGTTCGTCGCTCGCACCAAAGATCAGCGTCTGCATGGAACGGTGAGCGGCCCGACGTGGGGCGCGGCTCCGTGGCCCTTCCTCGCGGGTGACGAACGCGCGGCACGCACCGTGCCGTGACGAGTCTCGCGCAAGAAATGAGCAAAAACGTTCCGAGTAACGCACGATCACTTCGCTTCTAAAATAGTCACTCGACATGCAGGAATAGAAGCAGCATTATCCCGCCAACAAAAAGGCGGAGGTCGGGCGGTGGACAAAGAATCGACGCGTGGGTTGGGCTGGGCGAGTGTTGCGACGTGCGTAGCCATGGCGGCGCTGTCGTTCGGGTGCGGCAAGAGCAGCAGTAGCGGCTCGCGGCCAACGCGACCCGTCTGTAACGGCTCCGGGCTCGCTGGGGATCCGTTCAACACGACGTCGTGTGCGACGCCTCCGACGCCAACGGACGACTGCCTGCCTGGGTCCGTGTCGAGCACTCCAACGCTGTTTCCGACAGCCGCGACGTCCACCACCACACCCTCCACCTTCGAGGCGGAAGCGTCCGCTGCGGTCGATCGCGCTTCCACCGAGAAATGGTCATACATCGCTACGCAGGAAACGGTTCTCGGACCGACCGGCGGCACGCCGGGCTCGTGCATCATCGAAAAGACGGTGAAGGTCTATCGCTCCCGCAACGGCGGTAACTGGGAGCTCCTCGCGGGGCTACCCACTCCGACCGCGCTCGGGGGCACGAATCCCGCGAATCCGACCGGGATCTGGGTCACCGACCCATGGCTCAACGTGGGGCCGGACGGGACGTTGTTCCTGTCGGTGTTTGCCGATCAAGGCACGGCCGATTGCACGACGGGCGCCCCGGTCGAGGCCAACGATCGGCTGTCGGAAGTCGAGCTCTTCACGATGCCACGCAACGGCACCACGTTGACCCAGGTTGCCACGACGACCGGCGCCAACTGCGGGCCGACCGGTACGTGCTCCGCCATCTCGGTAGGAACGAACAGCTCGGCCAGCGGCGGCGCTTCGCTCGACCATCCTCGCATGGCCGTCAGCCCGACCGATCCCAACCTGGTGGTCGTGACTTGGCTCGGTGTCACCTCGGCGGACCACGTGCGAACACTGCGTAAGGACGCGATGGGTGTTTGGAGTGTGAGCCCATCGGCCCTCACGAACTTGCCGTTCGGGACCTTCTCGTTCGCGAACCCGACCTTCGCTCCGGATGGCGATCTCTTCATCGCTCACACGCCCCCGGGCGGCGTCGTGAATCCCATCGTGCATCATTTCCGGCTCGACACGATGACCAACGATTGGACGAGTATCGCAATCGGCGGCCCGACCCCCGACGCCGCGGTCGTGAACACCTCCACCACGAACTTCACCGGCGCCGGCGTGTCGATTCCGATCGATCCCACCGCCGCCATCAAAGTCGTCAATTTCCCGCAAAATGCGGACCCCATCGTGTACGTCGCCTACACGGTCGACAACGACTTCGCCGCGGGGGCGCCCTTCGCGCCGTCGGTCCGGCTCTCGGCCGTGAACGCCAACGGCCTCGCGGATACGACGAAGTGGCTACCGCCCGTGACCATCTCGCGCGCACCGCCCATCGCGGCGTGGGCCCAGGCGCTCGACGTCGATCCCGCCGCCAACGTTCTCGATCTCCTCTACAACACGCTGGACGACGCCCCGGGCCTGCCGCCCGGACCGGGCAGCCGCCTCAACACGTACCTCGAGCGGCGGCGCGCCAACGACATCACGAGCGTCTTGCTGAGCGCGACGGAGGTGACGACCGGCAACGGCCCGCTCGTCTCCGATCTGCCTGCCCGCGGTGCCGGCTCGGGTCGTGTTTTTCCGGGTGAGTACGTCGCGCTCGCGTCGAACGGCGATACCTCGATCGTCGGCTTCCCGTTCACGAGCGCTACGCCGCCCACGACCGGAATTGGTGCGACCAACAACATCGACTTCAACGTGGGCGGCGTCCAAACGCTGTGCGCCGCCATGCGCACGCTGAGCCTCGGCGCCGGCGCGTTCCTCCCCGACAACGTGTGGGAGTGCGATTGCGATTGCGGCGGCGTCACGAGCAACGTCGTCGGCTGCGCCGCAGGTCCGCTCGACGTGGCCGGGGCGTGCGAGCAAGTCTGCGTGGAGTCGGATTGCGGCGAGGCCGCGAGCTGCCCCACGCTGCGCGAGTGCGTGTCCACGGGCGTCGGCCGCCGCAAATTCACCGATGGCTGCGCGCTCGAATCGGGACCCTCGATTGGCTCGAATCCCTCGTTGTTTGCCGACTTCTTCGCCTCGGACGATGGCAGCTCCCACGCCACCTTCCACTTCAGCGGCGACAGCGCGAGCACCAAGCTCACGGGCTCCATCTCCGTCAACGTGCCGGACGGCGCGCCCGCCGCGGGCGGACCGATCGAGATCTCGCGGCTTCAGCTCTCGCCCCACTCGTTCGACGTGGGCGGCTTCTTGGGCGCGCGCGTGCGCGATCTCACCGTCACGCACATCAAGCGCTTGCGCGGCGTGTTCTTGGACGCCACGCACTTCACCGTTCCGGCGAATGCCGCGGATCTCCTGACCCAGTTCACGATCGATCCCGACGGCCCGAGCTGGCTGACCGGCGATTCGACGACGGAGCGCCGGGCGTCGTTCAACGGCTCACCCATTACGGGCACCCTCGATATTGCGACGAGCACGCTGACGTTGAGCCTTACGGTCGGCAGCGGCGGCGACGACATGACCGCAACCTTCAGCGGGCACCTGTCGGCTGCCCCGGTCGACTCGGATGGCGACGGTGTCGTCGATCCGCTCGACAACTGCCCGGATGTGCCAAATCCGACTCAGGTGGACGACCCACCCGTCATTGCGAGCGTGAGCGAAACGGAGATCGAGCAGTGCACGCCGAGCTCCGTCCTGCACTTCCCGGTGCCGGCTGCGACAGACGTATGCACGCCGGACGAGGTCACGATCGAGGGCTCGGTGACTGCGATCAACGGCGTGGTTCAATCGCCGCCGATCTTCCTCGACGGCTATAGCGGCACATTCCCGAGCACCTATCCCTCGGGAAGCATCGTCGTCGAATGGACGGCGACCGACGGCAATGGGCACACGAGCTCCGTGACGCAGACCTTCCAACTGCGTAGCGACCACACGGGCCCGGTCTTCGACGTCGTGCCCCCCGATTTCACGAGCTCGAAGTGCACCGGGGTCAGCCTCGGCCAAGCCTCCGCGACGGACAGCTGCGGCGGGAGCGTGACCTTCAGCACCAATGCGCCTTCCAAATTCGGGCTGGGACCGACCACCGTGACTTGGACGGCGACCGACGCGCGTGGAAACAAGCGGACTGCAACGCAGAAGGTGACGACGCTGCTCGCCAACGATTCGGCGTGCTGCCCTGCCGGCACCAACGTCATCGTCGGGACCTCCAACAACAACGTCCTCACGGGGACGAGCGGCTCCGATTGCATCCTCGGCCTCGGCGGACAGGACACGCTGAATGGCAACGGCGGCGACGACTACCTGTCCGGCGGCGACGGCAACGACACGCTGAACGGCGGTGACGGCAACGACAAGCTCTTCGGCGGTTCCGGACAAGACACGCTGAACGGCAACAACGGGAGCGACAGCATGTACGGTGGCGACGGGGACGACCTGCTCGTCGGCGGCATCGGAGACGACCTCCTGCGCGGCGGCCAGGGCCAAGACACCCTCCAAGGGCAGGACGGCAACGACCAACTCTTCGGCGATACCGGTCACGACAATCTCCAGGGCGGCAACGGGGACGACACCCTCGGTGGCGACGCTGGCGGAGCCATTTGCGACGGCGGTAGCGGGACCAACGTCTTCGAGCAGTGCGACGCCGGCGCTCCAAACTCGTGCGCCGACGCAGCCAAGAACGGCAGCGAGAGCGCGGTCGATTGCGGCGGCGGATGTCAGCTCGGATGCGATGTGGGTCTCGCGTGCGCGTCCGGCGGGGACTGTCTCGGCAATGTTTGCTCGGGCGGTCTTTGCCAGAGCTTGCCGGGTGGGATTGCGGTCAAGCTGATCGTCGACAGCGATTTCGGCAGCGGCTACTGCGTGCACCTCTCCGTGACGAACGCGGCTGACGATCCGACCACGGATTGGACGGCCTCATTCAACACCAACCAATCGACGATCTACTCGAGCTGGGGCGGAACGTTCTCGGCAACGTCGGGCGCAATCACGGTCACTCTCCCGGAAGAGCCCGTGCTCGACGCTGCCGAAACCGATGGGAGCACGGGCTTCTGCGCCAATCGCAGCGTGCCGAGCAGTGGGAGCTTGCCGTTCGTGCTCTCGGGCACAGGATCCTACTGAAACGGCCATGCCGCGGCTCGTCCCCGCTCTAATCATCACCGGCGCCGCGCTCGCGGTCGGCGCCGGTTTGATCGCAGCAGGCTGCGGCAGGTCGCACACCGACGCCCGCGCCCCCGAAGGGCAAGACGCCGCATCGAACCAAGCAGGCGGCTCGGGAGTTCCGAATGGATCGGGTGCGTCAGGCGGATCGGAAGCCTCGGGCGGCTCGGGAGGCACTGACGGCGCAGGGCGCGGCGGTCAACAGGCCGCGGGCGGGTCGAGCGGGTTCATCTCGCTCGGCTCGGGAGGCAAGCTCGAGCCGGGGTCGACCGCGCAATGGAACTGCGACGGAGCATTCGACGGCTGCAAGGGCACCGCCATGGGCCCCTACTCGCAGAACGGTGCGGGGCTCGTCCTGAAGCGCGACTGCAAGGTCGAGCCCGAGCGACCGAGCAGCCAAGCAGACTGCGGCTCCGGTCAGCAGTTGAACTGCGACCTCGCCATAGATACCAAGGGCGCGCAGGTGCTCGTGAACTGCGAGTGCCGGCCCAGCGCCGGCGAAGGGGCGCGCTGCGGGACCTGTACGAGCCGCTCGAGCGGAGACGACGTTCCCGCCGAATGCGTTGGCGGCACGCGCATCTGCTCCTGCATGTACGTCAGCATTCACTAGCCCGCGCGGAGGCCTGGCCAAACCGTTCCCCGTTGGCCCGGGCCAGAACCTCGCTCTAGTTCTCCCGACAGTGCGCCTCATCCGCGGGGTTCAACCGGGAGCAGTCGCCCTGGGCGCAGCTGTCGTCGGGACAGCGCGTGCAGTAGCCCGGCACCTCGATCGTGCAATCCGGATCGCGCACGCCGCAGCCGCAGTCGCAGACGGTGTCGGCGTAGATGAAGGGGCTGCAGGTCCAGCCGTCGGCCGGCGGCAAGCAATGCGTGGAGTCTTCGGGATCGATGCGGTTGCACCCGTACTCCGAGCAATTCAAACAGCTGTCACACTCCTCTACTTTGGCCGTCTTGCAATCGGGGTCGGCGATGCCGCAGCCGCAGTCGCAGTCGATCCCGTCCGCGTAGCGAGCCTTTTCGCAGATCCAGCCCGGCGGCGCGTCGGGGTGCTCACAGTAGGCAACCTTGGTGGGGTCAATCGTCCCGGGACAAACCTGACCCGAGCACGCCCCGTCGAGGTTGCAGCGCTCGCAAGCATCGATGTGGTTCGCGAGGCAGTCGGGGTCGTAGTAGCCGCACCCGCAATCGCACACCTTGCCGTCGTTGTAGCTCGTGGGATCGCACCGCCAGAACAAAGGCGTGGTCGCACAGATCGCGTTGTTGTCCCCAATCACGCTGGCGCAGTCGAACGGCGTGCAGCTCGACGACGGACAGTTGTCGCACTGATCCCAGTTCGGCCCCTCGCAGTCGACGTCGAGCACGCCGCACCCGCAATTGCAGACGCCGTCGTAATAGAGCTCGGGCGCGCAGCTCCATTTCGCGGGGATGACACAAGCCGCGTTGTTCAAGGGATCGAGCTTGCCCGGGCAAGCCCCCGGCGCACACGCGCCCTCGTCGTCGCAGGTGTCGCAGCTCCCGACGGTCGCGTCTTGGCAATCGGCGTCGCGCACCCCGCAGCCGCAGTCGCACGTGTGTCCGTCCGCGAAGCGCGCCGCCTCGCACTTCCAGCCCGTGGGTGGAGACTGCGTCATGCCGGCTTGGCCTGCGCTTCCCGCGACGACGGTGCTTCCGCTGACACCCATTCCGCTCATTCCGAGAGCCCCTGCTCGCCCTGCAGCCGCGTCCCCAGCACCTCCGCCCGCTGCCGGCGCTCCGGCCGAGCCGCCGGTACCGCCCACCAGCCCGACTTCCCCGCCCTCGTCGCCGCCGGCGCCGGCACTCCTGCCCGCCGAGCCGTCCGAGCCGACTGCCGCGGTCCCGCCCGTGCCGGCTCGCTTCTGGCCGAGCTTCGAGCCGCTGCAGCTAGCGGCGGAGGCTACGGCGACCGCCGCGCCCACGACCAGCCAACGCCCAATCACCATTGCCCTCGAATCCTTTCGGGAGATGAGCGGCCGCGGCAGGTGCGATCTTTCACGCTCTGCGCGCCAATCTTGCGTCGAGACCACCCAAGCTTGCGGTCGCAACGAGACGCGTAGTCATTGTAGTCAAGTGTCGGGACGGCACCTCGCTAACTGCGCAGGGTCACTTTAGCTCGCCGCGCACCGTGACGTCTATGTCCGTTGGCCCCCACTCGGGCCCTGCTGCGAAGCGCTCGTAGCAGCAACAAGGTAGGTGTTCATGCGTCTGATTCCCTTCTCGCTACTTGCCGCCGGTTTGTTCTTGTCGAGTGCGCCCGCCTCCGCGCAGGCGTACTGCGACCCGGGTTACACGCTTTGCGACGATGGGTGCATGCCCTCAGGCTCCACCTGTTGCCACGACGGCCAGCATTACTGCGACTCGGCCGTGTGCTGTGCGAACGGAACCTGTGGTGACTCGGCCGCCGATTGCTCCGGCGCAGGCGGCTCGGGCGGGAGCGGTGGCTCGGGCGGCGTCGGGGGCGGCAGCTGCGATCCGGGCGAAGTGCCCTGCGACAACGGCTGCATGCCCTCGGGCGCGACCTGCTGCCACGACAACCAGCACTACTGCGACTCGGCCGTCTGCTGCGCGAACGGAACCTGCGGCGATTCGTCCGCCGACTGCTCCGGCGCCGGCGGCTCGAGCGGGAGCGGAGGAACGGGCGGCGTCGGGGGCGGCAGCTGCGACCCGGGCGAAGTGCCCTGCGACAACGGCTGCATGCCCTCGGGCTCCACCTGTTGCCACGACGGCCAGCATTACTGCGACTCGGCCGTGTGCTGTGCGAACGGAACCTGCGGTGACTCGGCCGCCGATTGCTCCGGCGCGGGCGGCTCGAGCGGAAGCGGCGGCTTCTCCGGAAGCGGCGGCTCGAGCGGCTCGGCCGCGAATGGCGGCTCCTCCGCGAGGGGTGGCAGCGGCGGAACCTCCGCGACTGGCGGCGCGAGCACCGCGGGCTCGTCGGGCCAAGCCCAATGTGCGACGGCCGACATCGGCGCTGACGCTTGCGACTCGGTGCGCTCCTGCTGCGATACGACGGGCTGCTGGTACACCGCGGACGGCTCCAGATTCCCCTGCAGCGGCTTCGACTGCTACGCCGCCGCCGAGGATGTCGTGGACTTCTGCAAGCCGCGAGGCGCGGGCGGTAGCTCGAGCAGTAGCTCGAGTAGCTCCGATAGCGACACCGACGAGAGCTCGGGCTGCACGCTGGCGAGCGGCCATTCGTCGGGATCGTTCGGCTCTTTGCTAGCGCTCGGCGCCGTGGCGTCGCTCGCGTGGCGCCGGCGCCGTAAGCAGAGCTGAACCTCGAGCTCCGGAGGGCCCGGAAGACTGGTACTGGCGTTTCTGGCTCCGAGGCCTAGAGACCCGCCATGTCGGTCTACGGGCTCTTCGCCCCGCGAGGAGCGAGCGGTTTCGCCGTCATCGGCCTGAGACTCAGAACGTCGAGCGTACGCCCAGCGAACGCGGAGCAGTCGCGACGGAGACTCCGTCGTTCAACACCTCGGCGCTCGAGCCGCTCGACACGATCAGCCAAACACCCGGGCCGACCGCCAGGAGACCGACTCCCGCCGTGATTGCGCCGGCAGTAACGAGCCCGCTGCGGTCGCCGGCGCTGCCCGCGAGCGCGAGCATGCCGCCGATGAACGCGAGACCTCCACCCAGGCCCGCCATGACGATGCCGCCCACCATCGCGCCCGTCTTGCGCGGATGAGCGCGCACCTCGAGCCCGCTCGCGCCTTCATACGGACGGAGATCGGGCACCTGAACCGTCTCGAGCTCCGGACCGGACTCGGTGCGAAGTTGATAGCTCTCGGCCGGGTTGGTCCAACGCGTGCAGGGTGTCCGACAAACGAACTGCTGGTTCGAGCGGAGCTCCCAAACGCGTTCGGCGCTGCCGGACGCGAAGGTGACGCGCAACGTGCCGCTGCCACGCTCCTTCGCGAAGCGCGGGAGCGGCACCAGGAATGCCTGGATCGGCGAGCTGCAGCCGATGTCCGGTGTCTCGTCCGTGGAAAGCCGGCAGCTGTCGAAGTCGCCCGCCTCGCGCAACATCGTTTCGGAGCTCGCGGTCTTGGTGCCGCCGCCCACCTCCCCCACCCCGACCGCGGCACCCGCCTGCAAGCTTCCCCCCGAGTTCAGCTTGAAGCTACCGATCGAGAGGCCGGAGAGAAGATGCGTCGCCTGGGCGCAGTCGCCGTAGTCGGGAACCTCGGCCGCCGTCGCGCCGTCGAGCACGTATTGGCCGCCGACCATCGTGCGCACCTGGAGCATTCCGGCTCGGGCGAGCTCCGCTTCGAGCGCGAAGGCGCCGAGCGGAAGCTTCGTGAAGAGCTCGTCCTTGTTCTGGATGTCGATCGTCTCCGAGGACAGCGTCGTGCGCTGCCAACGGTAGCTCCCGCGTACGTTGCACGAAAGGATCGGCCGCATGCTGCACCCCGTGTACTCGACGGCCAGCCCGCCCGAACGCAAGCGCGCCTGCAGGCTCGCCTTCTCCGCGGCGCTCCACTCCGTGACGAGGGGCGTCTCCCGCAGCGCGGCGGCCCGACAGAGCTCCTTGTCGTCCGAGAGCTTCGGCGCGCTCGCACGGAGTGGTGCCCCGCCTCCCCCGCAGCCGCTGAGCGCGCACGCAGCGAGAGCGACGCCCGGAACCACGTTGCGAAGAGCTGGCAACATGGTCCTCATGACTATCAGACTCGGAGCACCGGGCGCACGCCAGAAGGCCGAGGCCGGACGCCCGGCAGCTGTTTTTCGAGCGCCCCAAATGTGACGAGGGCGGAATGAACGCGAGCTCAGAACGGATCGTTGCCCGCCCCGATGACGCAGAATCCGTTGCCAAACGGGTCGCTGCAGAACGCGACCGGTTTCGGCCCATGATTCCGGAACTCGTTCTCGATCGTTCCGCCTTCGGCGCGCACCTTCGCGAGCACGGCGTCGAGCTCGGGAACGTCGAAGTCGAGGTGCACCGGCGTCCAATGTCGCTCGTAGTGGCGGAGCTCGGCGCCCTTCGCCGAGCTCTTCGTGCCCGCCGGCTTGGCGTGCATGCACACCGTGACGTTGTTCGCGTCGAGGACGGCCATCGTCGGGAACGGTCGCGCCTTCTCCACGAACCCGAACACCGCCGCATAGAAGCGGAGCCCGGTCTCGAGATCGGGCACGTCGATGCTGAGGTTCACGCGGGCCCGCGCGTCGGCCGGGGTGCGGCGACTCATCGCGCGCCCTTCGCGGCCCAGACACGCTCGAAGCGCGCGTAGGAAGCTTCCATGCCGCGGTCCATGCCCGATGCCAGCATCGCCGCGCGCGTCTTCTCGTCCGGGAGCGTCATGCGCATGACCATCAGCGTGCCGGAGCCGTCGGCCGTGAACGTCGTCTCCACGTGATTGTCGGGCGTGGGGTCGGGGAGATGCATGCGCTCGACGTGAACGATGCGCCGCGGTGGCTCGAGCGACACGATCTCGCCCGTGATGTAGAAGCCGCCGCCTTTGCCGTTCGACCATTCGTAGCGGAACTTCCCGCCCGGCTTCGCTTCGTTGATGCACACCGGCATCGTCCAGCCGTCCGGGCCGAGCAGCCATTCGCGCAGAAGCTCGGGATCGAGGTGTGCGCGATAGACCGCCTCGGGCGGCGCGTCGAAGCGCCTCTTCACGACGATGTGCGTGTCTCCTTCGGTCTCCAATTTCAGTTGATTCATGGCGAGCGGTCCTTTCTTGCGGGCGGGTTCTTCAGAAGCCGATCGAGTCGGCGATAGTTTTGATCGAAGGCTTGGCGCAGCCGTTCGAGGTACTCGTCGAGCGCCGACAGGCCGCCCGCCGCCAATCGACACGGGCGCTTCGTTCCCTCCACGCGCTTTAGGATGAGTCCGGCGTCGACGAGCACCTTGATGTGGCGCGAGAACGCCGGCTGCGAGATGGCGAACGGCTCCGCGAGCTCGCTCACCGTGGCCTCCCCTTGCGCAAGGCGCGCGAGGATGGCGCGCCGGGTCGCATCCGACAGGGCCGAAAAGGTGGCGTCTAGCGAGGGCTGCGCGGTCACGAGCCACACATAACTAGTTTGCTATATATCTGTCAAGCGATATATACGGAAGCGCCAGGGCCCGCTCTTTTGCCCGCCCTACGACCCCAGCTCAGCCGTCAGCGAGCGCTTTGACCAGCATCACGAGCAGCACGACGGGCAACACGATGCACGCCGCGGCCGCCAGAATCGCCAGGGCGACCACGACGTAGTCGCGCACTCGCGCCGGCCGAGCGGCACCGGCGTAGCGGTCGATGAGCTCGAGGTTCTTCTCGTTCGCGTGGAAGGTGCCATCGAAGACATCGCCGAGGATGGGGATGGCGCCGATCGCCGAATCCATGGCGATGTTCAAGACCATGCGCGCCAGCACGACGAGCGGAACACGTTGACGCGAAGCCACGGAGAGCAGCAAGAGCGACGGAATCGCTCCGAGCACATCGCCGATACCCGGCAAGATGAGCCCCAAGATCGGGTCGAGCCCGATGCGCAGCTTCGTGCCGGGGACGCCGAAGGCGCTGTCCATCCACCAGACGAGCTGCCGCAGCCACGCCGGAACCTCGGTTGAGCGTGCGTCGCCGGGCGCGCGCCAGTCGCCCTCCCGGGATCGAGCCGACTTCTGGATATCCACGCCCTCTCCGCTACCGTGCCCGTCGCGCCAGGTCGGCCGAAATCGGCTCCGGCTGCGTGAGTCGCTCCGTCATCTGCAGCTCCACGCGTTCGATGAGATCGGGAAGCACCTCCGCGAGCGGCGAGGGGGTGTTCGAGTGCGCCGAGAACCCGCTGACCTGCAGCGAAGCGATCCCCTCGGCGTAGTTCACCGTCAGCGTCGCGGAGTGTTCCCGCGCCCACGCTTCCGCTTCTTCCATCGTCCTCATGCCGAAGGTTTTACGGCGGTCCCCTCCGCGCCGCAACCCGCCGCACGCCCCCGCAGACGCCGCTCCGTGCGGCAGGACGCACCGTCACTGGGGCGTGCACGCCATCGAGCCCAAGTCGTCCCTCATGCGTGCGAGCATTTTGCCGAGCTCGTGCGCGTGGTCAGCGCACTCGTAGTGCCCGGCACCGACCGTATCCGCCCCGCGCATCTGCTTGGTGTGCACAGCCACCTCGGCGCTCGTATCGGTGACCTCCTGCGACATGTGAGCCATGCCTTGTTGAGCGCAGGGGTGGCTCTCCATCCTGTCGGTGCGCATCTCGTCGTTGGCTGCAGCCATGCGACCCATCAGGTCGTTCATGGCGGACTCGTGCCGCGCAACGTCGGCGAGCATCGCCGCGAGTGAGCCCGCGTGACTGCATGCTTCTGCGTGCCGACCGTTCTCCGAAGTCGCGTCGTCGAGCACGGTGGACGCGCCATCGAACGCACCCATCGTCCCCGCGTCTCCACATCCAACGCCGAGCGCGCTCAGCAGGAAGAGGGTTGATCGGCGGAATATCGTGGCCATCGAAACCTCCTACTGCCGCCAAAGCAAGGCGCGTTCCACGCCGGGCAACGGGGTGCCGCGGCGCGCGGGGCGGGTTCAGGCGCGCCGGATTGGCGCTCGTTTTGCGCGAGATCAGCCTGCAGTCCTCACCACCGGTGTTCCGCGCGCCTGTCGCGCCCCCCATCGAGGGGCGCAAGAATTGACGGTATGCGTCGCGACAGGCGCATCAGGCGCACGAACTGCGCGAAAGGACTCCTCGATGCTCCGCCGCGGTATGCCCGACGGCTTGCTCAGAACTGCGCCATGAACTTCCAGGCGAGCGGCGGAATGAAGGCTTTGAGGCCGTCGTCTCCGGTCGAGTTGCCGTCATCCACGCTCGACGGCGTGTGCGGCCCGTCGAACGTGCACACTTTGACCGGATAGCCTGCCTTGCACCCTTCGAAGTCGTAGCAGAGGAACTTCTTGCTGCCGACCGTCGTGGTCTGGAGAGTGCCGGGAATCGTGCAGCCATTGTCCTCGGCGTGGGCGAGGGCGCAGTATTTCCCGCCCTGCTTGGCGGCGTCGTTGCCGACCCAAGGGCACGTGCCGTCGCTCATGCCGGTTGTCCCCATGTAAGCGATGGGCGCCTTGGTATCGGTGGGCTCGCCCGGAAGGTTGTAGTTGGCCGGGGCCATGGCGACCACGGCGCGCAGCTTCGACTGACGCGTGATCGACAGCGCGTAGCTCATCATCGCGCCGAAGCTGAAGCCCGTGGAAAAGACGCGGCTGTCGTCGATGCACAGGTTCGCGTCGGCGAGGGCAAGCAGGTCGTCGAAGAGGACACTGTCTCGCGTGAAATCCCACGGCAGGTTGCCGATGCCCCCGGGCGCGATGAAGATGACGGGCTCGTTCGCCGCCGTCGCCTCGCGGTGCAGCCCGAAATAGGCGTAGTTCTTTGCGTCGAAGTTCGGGCCGTCCCCGGCCGGATGGAGGCCATTGGCATTGCCCGTATCGGACCCGTACGCCTGATGCCAGGAAAAGATCAGGCGATACGGGCGCGTCGGATCGTAGTCCGCGGGAATGTCGATGATGTATTCACGACTCATTCCGCCGCTCATGATCGTGAGCTTGGTCGACGTGGGCAGGCCGCTCATCACCGACATGCCGCCGGTCGTCAGCTTCTTCGCGCCGTCCATGACGCCACAGCCTTTGCTCGGCGTTGCCCCGCCATTGCCTCCGGCACCTCCCGCGCCCGCCATGTTCCCGGTGCCCGCGCCGCCTGCCGTGGGGCCGCCGGCAGCACCGGCGTTTCCACCGGCGAAAGTTCCGCCGCTTGGCACCCCGCCAGCCCCCGTGCCGCCACTTGGCGCTCCGCCACCTGCCCTGCCGCCACCGGGAGCGCCGCTGGTTCCCGTACCGCCGCTCGGGGCTCCCGCAGCCGCCGTTCCACCGCTCGGCGCTCCGCCAGCTGCCGTGCCGCCACTCGGCGCCCCACCACCAGCCTTCCCGCCGGTCGGAGTTGCGCCGCCCGAGCCGCCCATCGTCGTCGAGCCACCCTTCGAGGCGCCGCCGCTCGAGCCACCGCTGGTGCTGCCTCCCGTGCCGCCCGCAGGGTCGTCGATTTTACCCGAGCTCGGATTTCCGCAACCGATGAACCCGAACGACAGTCCGAGAATTAGCGTCGGCTGCCACGTCGCGCGCCTGGAAGACATGAGTAGCAGTGGCTCGGGCAGGCCATTTCCGTTCGATCCGGGAGCCAGTGACCCAGAACGGCTGCGAGCCCGAGCCGATCGGGCACCCGGGGGCGGAACCGAGCTACGCATTCCGACGGTGCTACGCTCGACGTATGCTTTGGTGGAGCGAGAGGCACTCGACTGTTCGCGCGTGGCTTGGGGTTTTTCTAGGGGCAACGCTCGGCGCGGCCGCTTGCGGCGGAGAATCGAACCACGAGTCCGGTGCGTCGCCACCATCCGCCGGGCGCGCTGGTGAGATGACGACCGCCGGTGGGCACGCGGGCGGCGCAACCGGAGGAGGCACGGGCGGGAGCGCCGGACGCGGCACGAGTGGCGCCCACAGCGCCGGGGGGAGCGCCGGGTCACGCGCCGGTACGGGACAAGGTGCAGAGCCCGACAGCGATTCGGCCGGTCAAGCGGGGGCCGATTCTGATAGCGGTGCAGGCGGCTCGGCAGGACGAGCGGCGGGCGGCGCGGGGATGAGCGCAGGAAGCGGCGGACACAGTGGGACCGCTCAAGGTGGCACGGGGCCGTTTGGCGCCCTCACCCCGGGTGTCGATGCCTATTGCGCGGCTGCGGTGAGCTGCTGCACGACTGATCCGTCGTCGCTCGCGGCGTGTGAGGCCAGTTACGCGGAGCACGCGATGAACCTGCCGTCTCTCATGGCAGGTTTCGTGGCCGTGGATCCGGAGGCGCTGGCGCGCTGCCAGGCCGCCTATGGCGGCGCGAGCCAGTGCAACCAGAACGTCGTCTGGTCCGCGTGTCGCGACGTCTTGGTCGGCACCCGCGCGCTCGGCGAAACGTGCCGTCAGGGCATCGACTGCGAGCGCTCCGACGGCGAGGTGACGTGTCTCATCCTCGACGGCAGCGATCCGGACGCGCTCGGCGTGTGCACGCCGGCGCCCCGCGCCAAGCTCGGCGAGCTGTGCGTCAGCACCTGCTACTACGGCGAGAAGTGCCCCTCGACGACCTACGGCGTCGGCGACACCTACTCACTCTGCTTCGAGGACGATGGGCTTTACTGCTCGCACGCAGGTCTCGACGCGGTCTGCCAACCGCTCGTGCCGCTCGGCGGTGAATGCCCCGGCACCGAGCAAGAGTGTGGTTCGAAGGCCTATTGCGAAACCACGTGTCAGCCGCTCAGCGAGCTCGGCGAGCCGTGCGGACGCGCGTGCCTCAGCGAGCTGCAATGCGACAACGACGGGAAATGTGCGGATCCGATGTGGGCCACTGACGAGTGGGGATGCAAGGGCTACGCACCGGGGCCGTAGCGACCGCCCCCGGCTCGCGAGTAGATGGTCTGAGACGGCGGGAGGCTTCGGCGATCACCGCGCCTGAGCTTGATTCGAACGCGCGCGTTCTTGCAGCTCACGCGATGATCTGAGGCAAGCGACCATGACTTACATCCACACCGTTCGTGCGCTTCACGCATATTCGGCGAATGACCGCGCGTGCTACGATGCATCCGATGCCACGGTTCGTTGCGAAGGAAGCGAACAACCGCGGCACCAGAGTCGTCGACCTCCGAGCGCTGGCGAGCGCCGCGCTGATGGCCGCCCTGCTGCCAGGCTGCCCGCTGTCCGACAAGTACTACGTCGACGCGACCGCAACGGGAGGACATACGGCTGCGAGCGGCGGAGAGACGACGATGCGGGGAGGCGCTGGTTTCGGACCCAGTGGAGGAAATGCGGCGCTGGGCGGTGGCGGGCTCGGCGCCGGAGCAGCGGGCGGTGCAGGCGGCACCAAAGCCGGGGGTAGCGGCGGCGACGCGGCGAACGGCGGCGACGCAGCGACCGGAGGCAGCGCAACGACCGGAGGCACCGGTGGCGCGAACGGAGGCGGCGGCTCGGGCGGGACGAGCGGCGCGGCGGCGGAAGGCGGCGCCGATGCGAAGGGCGGAACCGGCGGTGGCGCCGGCAGCACGGATTGCTCCGACGAGCCCGAGCGCTGCGACGGCATCGACAACAACTGCAACGACGAGATCGACGAAGGCGCAGCTTGCCCGGACGGCTGCAGCGTCGAGATCAACGACAGCCACCGGTACCTGATCTGCGTCGCTGCGACCAAAGCGGAGGGCTGGGATACCGACGGTGCAGCCGCGCGCTGCAGCGAGCTCGCGCAGGAGCTCGACCTCGGCGTGAGCTTCGAGCTTGCCTGGATCGAGTCGAAGGCAGAGAACGAGTTTTTGAGGGCGTGGCTCCAGGACAACTTGTCCGGCAGCGCCGTCGTCTGGACCGGCGCCAGCGACCGGTACGAAGAGAACGTGTGGGTATGGGGCACGGGCACGAACGCTGTCCAGTTCTTCGTGGGTGACGCGGATGGCGGTGGAACCCCGTACATGAATCGGTTCAACGACTGGGCCTCCGGGAGCCCGCGCAGTCTGAACGGCGAAGACCAGGATTGCGGGGCCTTCGACACGGGGCTCTCCCTTCACTGGGACGATCGCGCCTGCGACAGCGTCGAGCGCGGCTTCATCTGCGAAGAAGGGTGAGCGGCGGTGAGAACAGGTGGGTACCGCTACGACCGGTGCCCACTTCCGAACGCGCCGATTCATAACCGGGCCCATCGATCCCCACTGATTCAAGTCCGCACAGAATGAGCGCCCCCGAAGATCTCAGGCTAGCGGCGGGAACCGCTGAAGGATACGCTGCGCGCGTCGCTCTCACTAGCGGAGCCAATGAGGGCCGGGGCAATTTCTACGTCGTCGCTCATCGCGCGCGAGAACACAGGAGTCGAACATGACTGCTACTCGAACGACGCTCGGTTTCGTGGTTTTCGGACTGCTCGCAAACGGCATTTTTCTCGGCTGCGGAAGCGGGGGCGAAACCGAGGGCTCGGGTGGCGGACCGGCTGCGGGCAAGAGCGGCGCCGGCGCTGAAGCCGGCAGCTCGGCGGCGAGCGCCGGTCGCGGCGGGTCGAGCACTGGAGGCACAGGCGGCTCACGGGGCGGCTCGGGTGGCTCCGGCGGGTCGAGCGGGGACGCGGGTGCGCCGTCGGGCGGCAGCGGGAACACCTGCTCTGCGCTCGGCGTATCCTGCAGCGCCAGCGCCGAGTGCTGTACCGGCTTCTGCGATCCCGTGGAAGGCGCCTGCGAAAAGCCATCGGGAAGCTGTGTCGCAGCGGGCGAAACCTGCCGTGCGAGCACGGACTGCTGCTCGCTATCGTGCCTCGACGGCGCCTGCTCGAACGACCGGTGTACGGGTGACGGCGAAGACTGCGAGACCGACGACGAGTGTTGTGGCGGCGTGTGCACGGACGGTACGTGCGCCCCGCTCAGCACCGCTTGCAGCACGCTGGGGAACAGCTGCTCTTCTCACGCCGACTGCTGCTCGAGCTTCTGCCTCGACGACGTTTGTGCGCAACCGTCGTTCTGTACCCAGTCGGGCGACGTGTGTGCAACGGACGCGGAGTGCTGCGCTGGGCTCTGCGCCAAGCAGGGCGACAGCGCACTCGGCCTCTGCACGATCGCACCGGCAAGCGGGGCCGGAGGCTGCTTGAGCGCGGGTGAAGTCTGCTCGGGCGGGGCGATTTACGACGGTGGCGAGCTGCCGACCTGCGGCGGTGAGTGC
>DATMCL010000571.1:0-3611 GCA_035558375.1 Polyangiaceae bacterium | reverse complement strand
TTCACGACGGGGCCGCCGCCGAGGATTGGGCGGTGGAGCTTGTCGTGCTTGTCCGCGTAGTTCGGGTGGACGGCGTGCGCCATGTCGGCCGAGACGAACAGCGAGCGGGCGAGGGCGCGCGGTAGCGCGTCGGAGGGGGCGCCGGGGTACGCGAGCGTGAGCCGCTCGAGCAGTCCCTCGAGCAGGCGCGAGCGCGCGCCGGAAGCGCTCTGGCTGCCGACCTCTTCGTGATCGTGGAGGGCGATCACGCGGGTGGCACGGCCCGCATCGCCGGCGGTGACGAGCGCCCGCGCGATCGGGTAGCAGGAGCCGAGATTGTCGAGCCGGGCCGAGCAGACGAGCTCACCGTTCGCGCCGCCGAGTGTCGCGCCTTGCGCATCGAACAAGCAAAGATCGAAACCCACGATGTCGGCGAGGGTCGCGCCGGCCGACGCCGTTCCCGCGAGCGCCTCGAGCACGAGCTCGAGCACGTGCTCTTTGCCGCCGCTCTTCTCGAGTGCCCAGAGCGGCGTGAGCTGCGTTTGCGGATTCACGACGAGGCCGTCTTTGTTCACGTCGCGGTTCAGGTGGATCGCGAGGTTCGGAATGCGGCACGGCGCGCCCGTGATGCGCACGAGCTCGCTCTTGCCGCCGGTGAGCGCCACGCGGCCGGCGAGCGCGAGGTCGCGATCGAGCCAGGTCGTGAGCAGCACGCCGCCGTAGACCTCGATGCCCGCCTGGCGGTAGCCGGCCTGTGACAGATCCGGGTTCGGCTTGAGCCTCAGGTTCGGCGAATCGGTGTGGGCGCCGAGCGCGACGAACCCCGACTCCCAGGGCGCCTCCGTGCCGGAGACGAACGCGAAGAGCGACCCCCCGCGCAGCATGAAGGCGCGCTTTCCGGGCTCTGCCGTGAAGGACGAGCCCTCGGCCACCTCGCTGAAGCCCGCGCCGGCGAGCCGGGCCGCGACCTCGCGGGCGGCGTGATACGGCGTGGGGCACGCATCCAGGAAGGCGAGGAAATCGGCAGTCTCGGCGCGAACGGCGGGCATATGCCCGACTATACTCCCGGCCCGTGTTCACCCGCGACGTCTCCCTCGAAGGCTTCACGCACGAGCAATGGTCGAAGCTCGGCCAGGTCTTTCGCCCGCTCGAGCCTCCGCCGGCGGCTCCCGGCGGCTCGCGTGCGGAGGGCGGCATCGTGGCCGTCACGACCGGTGGCCGGCTCCGCAAGCTCGTGAGCACGGCGGTCGGGCGCATCGAGGTGAGCGAGCAACCCTGGCCCGAGTCGCTCGAATCCCTCGCGGCGCGTCACGGCGCGCGCTGGGCGGCCGAGATCACGGCCGGCGCTCTCGACGAGCTCATGGATCGCTTCGGCGAGCGGCTCACGCCGGGCCAGGACTACCTGGCGCAAGCGCTCGAATGGCTCGCGATCGTGCGCGAGCTCGAAGCGGAGCGAGCCATCACGCTTTGGCCGTGGCGCACCGCCGACTGGCCAGTGCCGAGCGAGCGTGCCGTGGCTCGCGCGCTCGATCTGCTCTGCCCGAGCGACAAGGCGCTCGTGCTCGGCGTGTTCGAGGCGGGCGAGCTTTCGACATGCCTCGTTGCGCGGCGCCGCGGCACCGGGTTCGATCGGTTGGTCGGCCCCGACGAGCTCAAGCGCGAATTGGGGCTTCTGTCCGGTGACTTCCGGCGCGACCACCGCCACCTCGCCGCCGCGGTGGAGCGCCGCGTCGCGAAGATCGCCGTGGGCTGCTACGGCGAGCTCATGACCTTCCGGCGCCTGGCCGGCACGCGCGAGTCGGGCGCCTGGGCGCGCGCCGTCGCGGCGCAGGAAATCGTGGTCGCGCCGTGGATGCCGGCCGTCGCGCTGCCGCTCGGATTCGACGCCGGGCGCGCGGCGTTTCGCGGCCTCCGTGACGTGGCGACGCAGTTCGGCGTCGGCCATTTCCTGTCGCGCGAGGGGCCACTCGGCCTCGCGCTCGCGTCGCTCGAGCGCCCGCCCTGGCTCGGCGACGACGTGCGCGAGTTCCTCGGCTTCGATCCCTGGGACCTGCTCGTGAAGCTCTTCGCCCGCGGCGCGGGGAAAGCCGCCTAGGCGCTTTGGCTCGGCGCCTCGGCATCCGCCGCCGGTTGACGCTGGCCATCCTCGTGACGGCGCTGATCCCGGTGCTCGTCGCCGTGTGGTTGGCCGAGACGACCGTGCGTCAGACGTCCGCGCGCTTCTTCGTGCCCGAGGTCGGAGCGCGGCTGGACCGCTCGCTCGCGCTCTATCAGGAGCTCGCTCACGCGGTGAAGGCCTCGATGCGGAACGAAGCGGCGGCCCTCGGCGCCGACGAGGCGCTCCGGCATGCAGCGAAGAGCCACGAGCACGACGCCGTGGCGCGCGAGCTCAAGCGGCTGTTCGCGGGGCACCCGAGCCTCGTCTCGCTCTCCGTTCGCGACGGCGACAACGTGCTCGGCTCGGTGGATCGCGGGCGTCCGCTCGATCCGCGCACGGAGAATCGTTTCGAAGTCGTGCGATCGCTCGTGCGCTCGGACGAGGGCGAGCCCGCGCGACCTCGTGACTCACATCCGGTGGCGCCCGACGACCGCCCGGAGGCTCCCGCCGTGACGGACGACGACGTCGCAGCCGGTGCCGAGCTCGTCGCCGTTTTCGCGGCCGACAAGGCGGAGTTCGACGAGCTCGGGGAGGCGAGCCAATTCGTCGAGAGCTACCGGAGCATCGAGCGGCGGCGCGCCGCGGACGAGCGCAGCTACGTGCTCGCGTTCGCCGCGCTGCTCGCCATCACGATTCTCCTCGCCGTGGGCGTCGGCACGTTCGTGGCGCGCGACGTGGCGCGGCGCGTCGTCGCGCTCGAGCGCGCGACGCAGCACGTGGCCGAGGGCGATCTGAACGTGCGCGTGCCGGAGGCCGGCGACGACGAGCTCGGCGCGCTCGCGCGCGCCTTCAATCGCATGCTCGCGGAGGTCGAAGCGAGCCGCTCGCGCATCGAGTACCTGCAGCGCATCAGCGCGTGGCAAGAGATGGCGCGCCGCCTGGCTCACGAGATCAAGAACCCTCTCACGCCGATCCAGCTCGCCGTGCAGGACATCCACCGCCGCTACGACGGCGACAACGGGGACTACCGCCGCTTGCTCGACACCACGCTCGAGGTCGTCGAGGACGAGGTCGGGACGTTACGGCGGCTCGTGAGCGAATTCTCCGAGTTTGCCCGCCTCCCGCGCGCAGAGCTCGAGGTCGCCGATCTGGGCGAGTTCTTGCACGACCTCGCCGACCGGCCGTTGCTGGCCGATGACGAGCGCAAGAGCGACAGCGCGCTCCCCGCGGGGGACGCGGTGGCCGTCGCCTTCGACGTCCCGAAGCAGCCGGCCCCGGCGCGCATCGATCGGCAGATGCTCCGGCGCGTGCTCATCAATCTCGTGCGCAACGCCGTCCAGGCCGTCGCCGCCACCAAGCGGCCCGGTCACGTGCGCGTCCAGCTCGCGCGCGACGGCGATTTCTGGAACCTCGACGTCGAGGACGACGGGCCCGGGGTCGCGCCGGAGCTACGCCAAGCGATCTTCGACCCGTACGTGACCACCAAGACCGACGGAACCGGTCTCGGTCTCGCGATCGTCAAGAAGATCGTCGA
>DATMCL010000570.1:0-2455 GCA_035558375.1 Polyangiaceae bacterium | reverse complement strand
GAGGACAACCGGACAGCACGAGAGCAAGAGCGAGACCGCCGAACAACAGTCCGGCGCGGGAAGCATCGGGACGCGGGTGCATGGGCATAGGCTACTATTATCCCCGCGGAACGGCTGCGCGCGAGTCCGTCGCGACGGCGCCGGCGAATTTTCGTAACGCGACGGCTGCTATTTTCCACCCGCGGGATGCGACCGAGTGTCTCAGCGCAGGACGTCGCTCGGTCGGCCCGCGGTTAGGAAAACTATTTCAAGTGAGCGCGAGGGCCTTCAAGTCGAGCACGCGCGTCCCACTACCGAGCGCCGATGGATGCGGCGTGCGACATACGATCGCCGTGTCGACGTCGGAGCGCTTGCTCCGCTCGCGCAGCATGGTCGCCACCGTTTCGAGCCCGTGCGCATCACGCGCGTCGGGATTCTCCGACCATTTGGCTTCGACGAGATGGAGGGCGTTCCCCTGCGCGATGACGAAGTCGACCTCGCGCTGCTGGGCGTCGCGATAGAACCAGAGCGTCGAGCGGGCGCCTTCGCGGTCGCGCTTCTTGCGAAGCTCCGCGTAGATGGCGGTCTCCCAGAGGGATCCGAGGTACGGGCTTTGGGGTACGGAGCTCTCGTCCTGGCCGAGCAAGTAGCAGAGCAGGCCCGTGTCGGAGAAATAGAGCTTCGGGCGCTTCACGAGTCGCTTGCCCACGTTCTCGAAGTACGGCTCGAGGAGCTGCACCTGGTTCGAGGCTTCGAGCACGCTGAGCCAGTCGTTCACCGCGGTGCTGCTCACGCCGATGTCGCGAGCGAGGCCCGCTTTGTCGAGAATTTGCGCCGAGCGCGCGGCGCACGCCCGGAGAAAGCGTTCGAAGTCCCGCAAGCTCGAGACGTTGAGGATCTGGCGCACGTCGCGCTCGAGGTAGCTCGAGAGGTAGGCGCGATAGAACGCGCTCGAGTCGATGCTCCGATCGCGCCAGAGATCGGGGAAACCGCCGCGCACGATCGCGGCGACGAGCTCCCGCACGTCCGTGGGAAACGAACCGTGCTGTGCGATCTCTGCGAGCGAGAGCGTCTCGAGCTCGACGATCGCGGCGCGGCCGGCCAGGCTGTCCGAGATCTCCTTCATCAGCACGAACTTCTGGGAGCCCGTCAGGATGAAGGCGCCGTTCTGGTGGCGGTTGCGATCGATCGCGAGCTTGAGATGTCGGAAGAGCTTCGGCGCGTACTGGACCTCGTCGATCAACGCGGGTGCGGGGTGCTCGGCGAGGAACTGCTCGGGCGCTCGTTCGGCGAGCTCTGCGGCGCTCGGCAGATCGAGCGAGACGTAGCTGTGTTGCGGAAAGAGCTCTCGCAGCAGCGTCGTCTTGCCGGTCTGCCGTGCACCCGTCAGGACCAGGGCGGGGAACTGACGCGCGAGGGAGGCGATTTGTTCAGAGATATCTCTTTGAAATCGCACGATTAGCAACAATGACCTGTCGGGTCATTATTGTCAAGGTGCGAGAACGGACGATCGAGCAGCGCGCCGGTCGAGTTTTCCCGCCGGGGTGAGCGGGAGGCTCGTGACGAGCTCGATGCGTCGCGGCCGCTTGTACGAGGCCAGGCGCCCCTCGAGGCTTCCCGTGAGGGCGAGCGCGCTCGCTTTGCGAGCGGCGCCGTCATTCAGGACGACGAGCGCCGTCACGACCTCTCCGAACGTCGGATCCGGCAGCCCGAAAACGCACGCGAGCGCCACGTCGGGGAGCGCCGTGAGTGCCGCCTCGACCTCCGCCGGGTCGACGTTTTCGCCGCCCGTGATGATCACGTCCGAAGCGCGTCCGGTCACGACGAGCTCGCCGTGCGTGTCGAGAAAAGCGCGATCGTTCGTCGCGAGCCAGGCTCCACGCGGATGCTCCGGGCCTCCGAGGTAGCCGCTGAAGAGCGTCTCGCCGCGGATCTCGAGCAAGCCGTCCACGAGCCGCTGTTCGACGCCGAGCCCCGGCGATCCGGACGCGAGGATCTCGCCGCCGCGCGGTGGTGGCGCGAGACGCTCGGCATAAAGGCCGAGGACGGCGCTCGCGCACGTCTCGGTCATGCCGTAGGTCGGCACGACGGGGATGCCGCTGGCACGCGCGCGCTCGATGAGGTCGCGCGGAATGGGCGAGCCGCCGAGCAGCACGAAACGCAGCGACGGCGGTGGCCGCCAGGCGAGCGGCGGATCGACAAGTCGCGCGAGGAGCGTGGGAACGAGTGAAACGATCGTCACGCCTTGCTCCACCACCGTCGCCGCCAGGCGGTCGAGCTCCGCGAGCAGCGAGCGCCGAGGCTCGAAGAGCACGAGCGTCGTTCGGTGCATCAGGGAACGGAACAGCATGCCGAGCCCACCGATGTGGGCGAGCGGAAGCGCGAGCAGCCATCGATCGCTCTCGATCCCGAAACGGTCCGCCGTGAGGCGCCCCGCGGCGAGGAACGCGCGATGGCTGAGCCGAACGATGCGCGG
>DATMCL010000569.1:0-9097 GCA_035558375.1 Polyangiaceae bacterium | reverse complement strand
GAAAATCCGGCCCGCGGTAGTCGGGGGGGCCGATGTCCTCGGTGGCGAGGGGAATGGGCGGGGCGATCTCCTCGACCACGGGAGGGCTCATCAGCGGGTTCTGCCCGTAGTTGATGCTCTGTTGGAGGAGCATGAGGTTGCCCTGGTTGCCGCCGCCTTCCGCCCCGATGAAAGGCATCGCTTCGACCAGCTCGACGAGCCCGGTCGGGTCCCCGGGACGATGGACGACGACCGTCGCCGGATTCCGAACGAGGTTGTTGGTGTCGGCCGGCTTACACGCCTCTTGATCGGTGCTGCAGGCGTCCTTGCCGCAGCCGAGCAGGCGGCCGTTGGTCGTGAGGAAGCCCTCCCCCTCGGGAGCGTCGCCGAGCGACACCTTGGTCCATGCCCCGAGCCAGAGCCCGTTGAGGCCCGTCGCCGTGATCGACGAGCTCACGTACGCGCCGGGCGCGTCCTGGCACTCGGTCACGGGAAGCGGACCGAGCCCCGGGCGTTCGATGAAGACGCCGCCGCCGTACACGCCATAGAGAACGTGAGGTTGGTCGTCGATCGACGTGAACAGGGAGAGCGTCGTTGCGTGCACGCCGTCGGCGAGGCGCGCCGGCGGGAGCAGCGAGCTGTCGCTCAAGCTGATACTGCCGTCGGCGTTGATCCACGCGCCGTAGACCTGACCGTCGGCGTAGAGCCCCACGGGGTGGCTGTACGGGGAGTCCGACCAGTAGCCATCCATCAGGCTGCCGGCGGGCGTCGGCGTCTTCGCCTGGTAGCTCATGTCCATCACGAGGTGCCAGACGCGTCCGCCCATGCCCATGCGGTCGTCGAGCCCCACGAACGCGTGGATGAGCCCGAGGCCCGGCTCGACGACGAGTCCCGCCGCGCTCAGCGGATCGCCCACCGGGCCGAGGTTCAAGCCGCCGAGCGAGCCGATCGCATCGAACGCGTCGCCCGTTGCGCCGAGCCGGTAGAAGGTGAGCTCCTTCTTGCCGCCGTTCTCGGCGAAGCTCGACAGGAAGAACGCGTCGTCGGCGCTCGCGAGCGTCACGCGGTAGTGCGTATCGGCCGCGACGGTAGTGTCGATGCCGTCGAGGACGAGCCCCGTGCGGTGGCCGTTCTTGCATTCGCCGCTCGGCGTGCAGCCGCTCACGAGGCAGGGGTCATCGTGGAAGCACTCGTCGGGACACGCCGCGCCGCCACTCCCGAGGTCGCCCGCTGTCGCGCCCTCACCCGTGAAGCCCGCGTCGCTGCCGCCGCTACCGCCCGTCGACGTGCCAGCGAGCCCGGCGCTGCCACCGCTGCCGGCCGAGCCACTGCTCCCTCCCGTACCGGCGGCGGTACCGCCCGTGCCTCCGGTGCCTTCCTGCAACGAGTCGAAGTCGAGCAAGAGCGAGCACGAGGCGAGCACCGGGGCCGCGAGGAACGCGAGGTTCTGGATCCGCTGTCGAGTCATGCTCAGAATCCGATGCCCACGCTTGCAAGCGGACCTTGGGGGCCCATGGCGACGTGGACGCGGGGGGCGGCGGTTGCGCTGGCACTGGACGAGCTCGTGAGCAGCAAGGTCACACCGACGCCGGCTCCGACGATAGCGACGCCGGTGGCGATGGTGCTGACGAGCGCCATCGTCTTGCCTGACGAAACCTGGTCGTCGGTGCAATTCGGGCTGCAGCGATCCTTCGCGTGCTGATATTTGCTGTTCGCGACGATGCCCGTGATGACGGCCGTCACGAGGCCGGCGCCACCGACTCCGAACGAGATGTACGCGGGCAGCCGGTTCGGCTCGGACTTGGGTGGTGGCGGTGGAGGGGGCGGCGGCGGCGCCGTTTGAGGAGGTGGCGGAGGCGGCGGCGTGGGCGCGGGCGGCGCTTGGGCTAGAGCCGCCTCGTCGAGCCGTTTTTGGAGGTTCTGAATGCGGAGACGCGTCGTTTCGGCGCGGTCGCTCGCGGGCGCGGCGGCGAGGTAGGCCTGGAGCGCGGTGATTGCTGCGGCGAGATCGCCCCGGCGCTCTTGCACCGTCGCGATGTTGAGCAGGATCTCGGGGCGCTGCGAGAGGTCGTACGACTTTTGGAACGCTTTGAGCGCGTTGTCGTAGTCGCTTTCTTCGAGATACGCGGCGCCGGAGTCGAAATGGCGTCGTGCGAGCTCGTCGGAAGCGTCGTCGGCCAGAGCGGCGCCGGACCACGCGAGGACGGCCACGAACCCTAGAGCCGACAAGGCCCCACGCCGGGCCCCGAAAGCGCGAGTCCTCATCCCCAATACTATTAGCACGATCCCGGTTTTTCCGAAAAACACGCGCGAGGCCACAGCCGCCCCGTGCTAAGCGGCAGCCTCACGATGCCTCGCCGCGACGACCTCTCCAAGATCCTCCTCATTGGCTCCGGTCCGATCGTGATCGGACAGGCTTGTGAGTTCGACTACTCGGGAACGCAGGGCGCCAAGGCGCTCACGAGCCTCGGCTACGACGTGGTGCTCGTGAACTCGAATCCGGCGACCATCATGACGGACCCGGAGCTCGTGCGGCGGACCTACATCGAGCCGCTCACGCGCAGCGCGCTCTCCGCCATCATCGAGCGCGAGCGCCCCGACGCGCTCTTGCCGACGCTCGGCGGCCAGACGGCGTTGAACCTCGCGCTCGATCTGCATGAGTCGGGCGTGCTCTCGCGCTTCGGCGTGAAGCTCATCGGCGCGCAGGTCGATGCCATCCGCAAGGCGGAGGATCGGCAGCTCTTCAAGGACGCGATGCGGAACTGCGGGCTCGAGTGCCCCCGCTCCGGCTACGCGACCACGCTCGAGGAGGGCCACAAGGTCGCGGAGATGACCGGCTACCCGCTGATCCTGCGCCCGAGCTTCACGATGGGCGGCGGCGGTAGCGCCATCGTCGACCGGCCGGAAGATTTGGACGCGAAGCTCGACTGGGCGCTGCAGCAGTCGCCGACGCGCCAGGTCCTGGTCGAGGAGAGCGTGATCGGTTGGAAGGAATACGAGCTCGAGGTCATTCGCGACACGAAGGACAACTTCATCGTCGTCTGCTCGATCGAGAACATCGACCCGATGGGCGTGCATACCGGTGATTCGATCACCGTCGCGCCGGCAATGACGCTGACCGATCGTGAATACCAGCGCCTGCGCGACGCCGCGCGCGCCGTCATGCACGAGATCGGCGTCGAGACCGGCGGCTCGAACGTGCAGTTCGCCGTCGACCCGAAGACCGGGCGCATGCTCGTGATCGAGATGAACCCGCGCGTCTCGCGCTCGAGCGCCCTGGCGTCGAAGGCCACGGGCTACCCGATCGCCAAGGTCGCGGCCAAGCTCGCCGTCGGCTTCACGCTCGACGAGCTAACGAACGACATCACGGGCACGAGCGCCGCGTTCGAGCCCGTCATCGACTACGTGATCGTGAAGTGGCCGCGCTTCGCCTTCGAGAAGTTCCCGGGCGCCGACGCGCGGCTCGGCACGCAGATGAAGAGCGTGGGCGAGGTGATGAGCATCGGCCGCACCTTCGCGGAGGCGCTGCAGAAGGCCGCGCGCTCGCTCGAGACCGGCAAGACCGGCTTCATGAGCCTGATGGATCGCGTCGATTATCGCGTGCTCGCGCGCGAGCCCGAAGGACGGAAGCGCGATCTCGCCCACGACGCACCACCGGCCGCCAAGCCGCGTCCGACGCTGCCGCCTCCGGCCGGCGACGAGCTCCGCGTCGCGCTCGAGCGGCTGATCGGGATCGCGACCGCCGAGCGGCTGTTCTACGTCGGCGACGCACTCCGCCAGGGGTTCACGCAGGAAGAGGTGTTCGCGCGCACCGCCATCGATCCCTGGTTCATTTCGCAGTTCGCGCGCTTGATCGAGCAGGAGGGCGTGATCCGGCGTGCGCCGGAGCTCACGCGCGAGCTCTTGCTCGAGAGCAAGCGGCTCGGCTTCAGCGACCCGCAGATCGCCGAGCTTCGCAACACGACGCAGGACGCGGTGCGCGCGACGCGCGACGCGCTCGGGGTGCGCGCCGTGTTCGGTCGCGTCGACACCTGCGCCGCCGAGTTCCCCGCGAAGACGCCGTACCTCTACTCGACCTACGAGACCGAATCGGAAGCCGACGTCTCGGCCAAGCGCAAGGTCATCATCCTCGGCGGCGGTCCGAACCGCATCGGCCAGGGCATCGAGTTCGACTACTGCTGCTGCCACGCCGTCTTCGCGCTGCGCGAGCTCGGGATCGAGACCATCATGGTCAACTGCAATCCGGAGACGGTGTCGACCGACTACGACACCTCGGATCGCCTGTACTTCGAGCCGCTCACGCTCGAAGACGTGCTGGCCATCTGCCATGAGGAGGCGAGCCGCGGCGAGCTGCTCGGCGTGATCGTGCAGTTCGGCGGGCAGACGCCGCTGAAGCTCAGCGTGCCGCTCGAGAAGGCGGGTATCCGGTTGCTCGGAACGCCGGCCGACGCCATCGACCGCGCGGAGGATCGCGAGCGCTTCGACGCGCTGCTCACGAAGCTCGGCTTGAAGCGGCCGCGCGCGGGCATCGCCAAAAGCGTCGAGGAAGCGAAGAAGATCGCCCAGAGCATCGGCTACCCGGTGCTCGTGCGGCCGTCGTACGTCCTCGGTGGGCGGGCGATGATGACCTGCGCCACCGACGCGGAACTCGAGGCGTACGTCGGCGTCGCGATCGACGCCGCCAAGGACGAAGGCGGCTCGCAGACGCTGCTCATCGATCAGTTCCTCAAGAACGCGATCGAAGTCGACGTCGATATGGTGTGCGACGGGCGGCGCGCGGCGGTGGGCGGCGTGATGCAGCACATCGAGGAAGCGGGCGTTCACTCCGGCGACTCGACCAGCGTGCTCCCGCCCCATTCGCTCGACGCCGGCATCGTCGCCGAGATCGAGGCCTGCGCGCGCTCCCTCGCTCTCGAGCTCGGTGTCGTGGGTCTGATGAACGTGCAGCTCGCCGTCAAGGATCGGGAGGTGTACGTGCTCGAGGTGAACCCGCGCGCGTCGCGCACGGTGCCGTTCGTCGCGAAGGCGACCGGTCGCCCGCTCGCGAAGATCGCCGCGAAGTGCATGGTCGGGCTCACGCTCGACGAGCTCGGCGTCGAGGACGGCTTCCTGCCGACGCACGTCGCGGTGAAGGAGAGCGTCTTCCCGTTCGCGAAGTTCCCGGGCGTGGACACGATCCTCGGCCCGGAGATGCGCTCGACGGGCGAGGTGATGGGCATCGGCCAGAGCTTTGCGCTCGCGTTCGACAAGTCGCTCGACGCCGCGGGCAATTCGCTCCCGGAGCACGGCCGCTGCTTCATCAGCGTGAAGGACGACGACAAGGAGCAGGCCTGCCACGTCGCCCGGCGCCTACGAAACTTGGGCTTCAGTATCGTCGCCACGGGAGGTACCGCCGCGACGTTCGCCCGCGCGCGCATCCCGGCCGAGCGCGTGAACAAGGTGCTCGAAGGCTCGCCGCACGTCGTCGACGCGATTCGCGCCGGTAGCATCCAGATGGTGATCAACACCACGCTGGGCGCGAAGGCGATCGCCGACAGCTACTCGATTCGGCGCAACGCGCTGCTCTCGAACATTCCGTACTTCACGACCATCGCTGCGGGTCTCGCGGCGGTGGACGCGCTCGAGGTGAGCCACCTGCTCACGGGTGCACAGGTGCGGAGCATTCAGGAGTGGCACACGCGCGGCGGACGCGCGCCGGCCTGAGCTTCGCCGGGCGATCTGCGGCGCGCTTGTCGTCAGGCGAGCTCGGAGTCCCAGAGCGAGCTCACGAGCGCCGCCGTGCTCTGGCCCGAAGCGACGGCGTCGTCGAGGCCGTAGCCCCAGCCGGCCGTGCTCGCGAGGTAGTCGCCCGCGAGGAAAATGCGACGGCTCGCGCGAGCGTGCTCGGCCCGGTAGAGCGCGACGCGCCGGTCGTCGAGCACGGTGCCGGAGCGTTGCCAGCGTTGCACCGTGACGGTCGCGCGCGAGAGATCGAGGCCCAGCGGCAGGAGGGCTGCGAGCTCGCGGCGTGTGAGGGCGACGAGCGCGGCATCCGACAGGGCTGTCACGCGGTCCGAGGCGGCGTCGTCGTAATAGGCGAGAAGCGCGCGATGCCGCCGGTCCGCGCTCGCCTGCTGCATCACGAGCGTCACCGTGAGGCCGGGCGTGACGATGAAGCGGAAATCCGGCTCGAGCGTCGCACCCTCGAGCTCGAAGGCCACGACCGTGTAGCGGGCGTAGCGCACGCTTTCCAGGAACTCGCGGCAGCTCGCGTCGCGCGGGCGAACGAGCGTCCTCGTGACGTCGGCCGGCGTCGCCACCACGACTGCGCGCGCCGTCACGTCGCTCGTCTGGGCGCCGTGCTCGAGCGTTACGGAAACGCGGTGCTCGTCCTCGCGGAGCGCCATGACGCTCGTGCCGAGGCGGAGCTCGGTGTCGGGTCCGTCGGACCAGCCGTGTACGAGCGCTCCGTTTCCGCTTCGCCAGTGATCGGGATGCCAATCGACGAGGGCGTCGCGTTGTCGCTCGGTCGTGTACGCGTCGCGGCTGCCGGGATGGATTTGGTGGAAGAGCGCGGTCTCGACGCTCGCTCGCTCGGTCGACTCCACCTTGGCGAGCAGCCCGCGTGACGTGGCGTCGAAGAGGAGCTTGCTCCCCACGAGCGCGCCCACGGGGCCGCGCTCGTCCACGCGCTCGGCCGGCTGTCGCGCGCCCGGAGGCAGCAGCGTGGACCTGAACGCGAAGCACGCGCCGAGGTCGAGCGCGCCCCACGGGCGCTCGAGCGTGAGCACGCGCCCGCCGAGGCGTGTGCTCGCCTCGACCAGCAGTACGCCCCGGGGGGCGAGCGATCGCCGAGTAGTGAGACCTGCGACACCGGCGCCAACCACCAACACGTCGAAGGCCACCGTGTTGCTCATCGAGCGCGACGCGTAGCACGGGAACCCCGCCGAAACGTCATTCCGTCGCCGGATCTTGCGACCGCTTCGGGCGCGTCGCTGCGCGGCGTTACGACGCACCGCACTAAAGTCGAACGAGGGGGTGGCCGTTACGCACCCGTGGCCCTCGCCATTGCCAGCATCGCACCAGAGGGGGTGGCGCCCGGCGTGCAGGAGCTGACGCTCTACGAGCACGACGACCAGCACGGCGTCGGCGTCTGGCGAAACGTCCTCATCGCCGTCTGGCGCAAGGACACGCGCGCAGACGCGGTGGAAGGCGTTTCGGCTGTCCTCACCGAGCTCACCCGCAGGCATCCCGACGTGGCGCTGCTGCAAGTCATCGAAGAGGGGGCGACGGCGCCCGACTCGGACGCTCGCCGTGCGCTTTCGACGATGCTCCGCCAGCACGGGGGGGCGATTCGCTGCTCGGCTGTCGTGTACGAAGGCGACGGCTTCCGTGCCGCGACGCTGCGGGCGGTCGTCGCGGGTATCGCGCTGCTCGGTCGACCCGTGTACCCGCACATCGTGTTCGCCTCGACCGTTGCGGCCATCAACTGGACGGCGCGCCACTTCTCGTACGACGGACCGATTTGGGCGGAGCAGGTTCGGAATGCCGTGGACGAGCTCCGTCTGATGCTCGATCGCCGGCATCCGGACGCGCGCACGAGCGCCTCGGTTCGCTCGCCGTAGCGGTTTGCGGTACCCTGCGGGCGTGGCCCGCCGGTATCCGCTCGCCCCACTCCTCGAGGTTCGGCGCGAGCGCGTCGAGAAGAAGGCGGTGGAGCAGCGGGCGGCGATCGCGGTACGCGACGAGCGCGCGGCGGCCGAGCGCGCCGCAAGGGACCAGCGCGAGGGCGCGGAACGGACCGCCTCTGCCGCGCGGACCAGCGAGCGAAAACGGCTCGAGGAGGGCTCGGCGCGCGTCCAGGATTTGCAGCAGACCGAGCGGTACCGCGTCGGAGCAGAGCAACGCGTGGGTACGCTCAAGGCTCGTGAGCGAGAAGCAGCCGAGCGCGCGAGCGTCGCGCAACGCGCGGAGCGCGAGGTCCTAGCCGCGCTCGTGCGGGCGCGCGCGGAGGCGAAAGCCACCGAGGAGCACGCGCGTCGCTTTCGGCAAGCCGAGGAGCGCGCGGACGAGCGCGTCGAGGAAGAGACGGCTCTGGACCATTGGTCGGCGTCTCGGCGCGGAGCGCGGCGCGGGTGAGCCGTCTCGGCGCCCTCGGACTCTTCGTTGCGGCGTGCACGAGCGCTCAAGGCCCCGAGCCGACTCCGTCACCACGCGTCCCGCTCGCAGCGACGGCTCCGAGCGTGGCGCGCCCGCTCGCCCAGGCCGGCGCGGCGGGGACGCCCGTCGGTGAGGAACGCTTTGCACCGTGGCTCACGCGACCTGGGTTCGAACGCGTCGCCGACGCCGTGGAGGCGGGTGATGCGCGGCGTGCCGCGAGCGAGCTCGAGCGGCGGCTTCTGGCGTCCCCACCCGACGTGCGTGATGCGCCGAGCTTGGACCTTCTCACCGGTCTCTGGCACGAGCGTGCGGGCGAGCCGGCGCCCGCGCTCGCCGCGTACGAGCGCGCAAAAACGCCGGATTTCGTGCTGGCTCCGTACGCGGCGGCGGGGCGAGCGCGCGTCCTCGTTGCGCTCGGACGCGGGGCGGAGGCGCTCGCCGAAGCACGCGCGCTGGCCGACGTGCCGTGTGTTGCGGCGGGCCGGAGCGAGCTCGTCGCGCAGGCGGCTCTTGCGGCTGGCGAGCGTGACCTGGCACT
This sequence comes from Polyangiaceae bacterium, assembly GCA_035558375.1. Taxonomy (GTDB): domain Bacteria; phylum Myxococcota_A; class Polyangia; order Polyangiales; family Polyangiaceae; genus PMG-095. The sequence goes on along the minus strand of DATMCL010000569.1, from coordinate 441 downwards.
CGAAACGCTGCGCGCCCAGGCGAAGTCGGGGGGGGCCGCGCGCGAGCGCTGGGCGGCGGCGCTAAAGCTTGCTTCGGAGCTGCTCACGCCCCACGCCGCGGGGGATGCCGGCATGCCCCCGCCGGTCGATGCAGCGAGCATTTCCGAGGCGCTCGGGTTGGCGCGGCGGGTGGAGGCGGAAGCCGCGGCGAGCCCGGAGCTCGAGAAGCGTGCCGCCGAGCTCGAAAAGCAGGCGCTCGCCGAGCTTCCCGCCGCTGATCGCGCGCAGGGCGCGGAGCCCGAGCCCGCCCAGCTCCTGCTTGCGATTGAGGCGCTCGTCGACGCGCGCGACAACGACGAGGCGCTCGAGCGGGCCGACTCGCTCGAGCGCCTGCTCGGCGCCAAGCACGCGGGCTCCGCGAAGCCGAGCGCCGACGTCGCGTGCCGCCTTGCGCTCGCACG
>DATMCL010000568.1:0-11176 GCA_035558375.1 Polyangiaceae bacterium | reverse complement strand
GCCCACGCCATGCCCACGGCGTGCGACAGCTGCGTCGCGATGCAGCTCGACCACGACACCTGGTGGACGCGTCGGCTCGCAGGGTGGCTCGGCATCTGACGCCCCTTTTGCGGGTCGCGCGCGCTGCCGAACGACTGCGCGAGGTAGTCGGCGAGCGGGTAGCCGCGCACGAGCATGACGGCACCCTCGCGCAGCGCGGGAAACACCCAATCCGCAGGTTCGAGCGCGCGCCCGACGGCAACGGGGATCGCCTCCTGTCCGAGCGTGGAGCCGTGAAAGCCGAGCTCGCCCTGACGCTGGAGCGCCGTCATCCGCTCGTCGAGGCGACGCACCCGCAGCATCTGGCGGTAGAGCTCGACGCGCTCTCGGAGATCCGGAACGTCCTCGACGGCGCCTGCCCGGCCGGCGTCGTCGAGGACGCGGAACAAGTCGCTCGCGCGGTCCGTGGGCGCCTCACCCGAGCAGCGTGGAGATTTCGGCGAGTAACGCCTCTTCGTCCTCGTGCACGCGCTGGTCGGCCTGAAGGAGCGTTTTCACGGCGCGCATGACGTCCGTGCGGCGGCCCTTGAGCAAGCCGAGGTTCGGCACGGGCAGCGGCGCGAGGCCGGCGAGGCAGCCGTCGAGCGACTCCATCTCGGTCTGTCCGACGCCGGAGCGCACCGCAAAGTCGTGGATCGCTTCCGCCTCCTCCGCCGCCACCTCGCCGTCCGCCCACACCGCCTGCAACAAGAGCTTCACGAGCTCGAAGGCGAACTTCGCGTCGGCCGGCGCATCCCCGGTCTTCATGGCCGCGAGGCTACCGGACCGAAGCCGCGCGTCAATCGACTCGGCCCGGTACCGCGGCAAGCGCGGCAAGCGCCTCTTCGACCGCTTCGGGCTCGGCGCGGCGCGCATCGCCACGCAGCCGGGCGATTCCGTCCCGCGCTTCGGTGAGCCCCGCACGACCCGCCGCCACGACCGCAAGCGTTCGCCGGTCGCGCGTCCAGGCCGAAAGGCCCTTCACGATGGCACGGCGCGCTCGGGCATCGCCGAGCCGCGCGAGCGCGATGCGTGCGTGCCAGCCGAGCGCGCTCGTTCGGCCGAGCAAGCCGAAGGCGCGCCGCTCGAGCGCGGGGCGCGCTTCCGTGAGCCCGAGCGTCCCCACGAGCTCCAGCGCCTCCCCGAGATCGGGGCCGGCGTCGAGCCGCACCGAGCCCGTGACCACGCCGAGGAGCACGCGCTCGGCTTCGGTCTCGCGTCGCGGAGCGAGCCAGAGCGCCGCGGCCGCTCGCACGCGCGACGCCGCGTCGCCGAGGGCGCGCCGCCCGAGCTCGAGCAGCGGCTCGGGACCGTCGGCGTTGGGCCAGCGCTGGCGCGCGAGCCGGAGCGCCATGGCGCGCACCTCTTCGTCCTGATCGCCGAGGGCCCGCGCAAGGAGCTCCGCCGCACGCTCCGGCATGAGGCGCTCGCACGCGATGAGCGCCTGAAACCTGAGCGCCGGCTCGATCGCGTCGAAGGCCCCGACCAGCCGCTCGCCGAGCTCGTGATCCCCCGGCTCGCCGAGCTCGCCGAGCGCGAGCAGCGCCATCTGTCGCACGCGTTCAGCGGGATCATCGAGCGCGGCGAGCAGCGCCGCGCGGGCGCCCTTCGCCTCGGAGTCCGCGAGCACGACCGCAGCTTCCGCGCGGATGTCCGGGCTCGGATCCGAGCGCAGGAGCGCGATGATTGCCAGGATGGCTCGCTCGCGCTCGCCGGCGCGGGCGTGACGGCCGAGATCGGCGAGCGCGGAGAGGCGCACGGTCGGCTGCGGATGCTCCGCGTCCCGGAGCGCCGCCTCTGCCGTGCGGGGCAAGGGCGAAAAGCCGAGCATCGTGCCTCGAGGGTAGCTCGCGCTGCTAGGCGCCGCCCATGCCGCCCATGCCGCCCGAGCCACTCGCCGCGCCGGCACCGCCTGCGCCCGTGTCGGGCTCCGAGCCCGCGCCGCCCGCGCCCGTGGGAAGCTCCGCGCCGCCGTCGGGGTTCTCGGCGTTGCAGACGCCCGGATCGCGGTGGGGGAGCGCGGGGACGGCCGAGTACGGCTGCGTGCAGACCTTGGCCTGACCATCGGCATCGACCGCCGCCCAGCGGTTGCCCGGGGCGCCCAGGTCGATGCAGATGTAGCCGCTGCGACAGTCAGTCGTGTTGTCGCAGGTCCTCATGCAAAAGCTTCGGCTGTAGGGCGTATCGCCGAGGCGGTTCTCGCAGCCGGGCACGGCCGACGGCTCGGCGGCGTAGACGATGCACACGGCCTCGTCCGGACACTTGGTCGCGCCGTTGCTCTCCTTCGGCTCGCAGTTATAGATGGTGCAGTAACCGTCGGGCTGCGAGGTGTCACAGATGCGATCGGCGAGCTGCGAGCAGTCGACCGATGTTTGGCATTTGTCACCAATCTTAGGACGGCAACCGACGAGCGCGAGCCCGAGGACGAGCGCGACCCGCAACGCGTGACCGCGACGCGCCGCCAACGCAGTGCGGCGCTCCTGGAACGCGCGCTGTGCGGGGGGGCTCGGCGGGCAAATCATGGAAACGGCGCCCCTCTATGTCACGAGCCGAGCGTGAGTGCTACGGCGAGCGCGCGTTTCCGGCCGGCCAGGGCCGTCTTGCCGGGGGGGCGCCGGTCGTCTACGATCTTGATCTCGATGCCGGTGCTGGGCTCCCTCGGACGCTCTCTGGCGCTCACGCTGGGCGCTGCTGCGCTCGCGTGCTCCGCGCAGGTCGACGAGGAGCACGCGGCAACGGACGCGGGTAGTACGCGCGCGGTCATCACCGTGACCCGCAGTGCCCAGGCGGCCACGCCCGACGAGGCACGCGCCGATGCCTTTGCGGGCTTCCTGCGCACCCCGGCCAACGCCGACCCAAAGACCACGCTCGCCGTCGCGGGCCTCGGCCTCGACCTGCCGAACGCGGGCGAATGCCGCAAGGGGGCCCGGGGCGAGACCTCGACCAGCACCCCTGCCCTCACCCGGCTCGAGCTGCTCGACGCGGGAGAGGTGACGCTCGCCGCGGGTGGCAGCGTGACCACGCTCGCCCCGCGGGCCTTCCCGACCATCACGGACTCGATCGCGGGCGTCGTCTACACGACGCGCGATCGCGCCGCTGCGCCGCTGCCCGCAGCCAGCATCTACACGGTTGCCACGACGGGCGGCAGCTCGCTCGCCGCGCTCTCGGGCGAGGTGCAGGCGCCGGCGCTTCTCAAAAGCGTCGATCTCGCTGGCGAGCCGCTGGCGACGGCGGAGCCGTTGACGGCGCACAAGGACCTCGACGTGAGCTGGGCGGCCGGCAGCGCCGGTGACCATGTCTACGTCGAGCTCGAGTCGGGCGGCGAGAGCCACCTCTGCACCTTCTTGGACGAGGCCGGCCACGGCGTGATTCCGGCCGCGCTCGTGCCCGGCCCCGGCAGCGCCGCCATCACGGTGCACCGCGTGCGCGAGGCCTTGTTCACCGATCAGGCGGTGACGCGCGGCTCGGTTCGTTTCGATTTCGAGCTCTCGGCATCCGTCACGTTCGAGTGACGCCAACTCACCGCATCTATTTCGTCCCGGGCCTCTTCGGATTCGCGAAGCTCGCGGGTTACGACTATTTCAACCACCTGCGCCGTGGGATCGAGGCGCGCTACGCGGCCGCGGGCGTGCCGGTCGTGTGCGAGGACGTCCCGGCACCGCCGACCTCCTCGCTGCGCTACCGCTCGCGGATCCTCGCGGGAACGGTGGCTCGCACGGCGGGCGATGCGGGGCCCATCCACATCGTCGGTCATTCGACGGGCGGGCTCGACGCGCGGCTCGCGCTGTCGCCGTCGGCCAATCTCGGGATCGAGGAGCCGCTCTTTCGCTGGCGCTCGCGCGTCGTCACGGCCATCAGCATGAACACGCCGCACTACGGGACGCCCGTCGCCGGCTACTTCGCGACCGTGTCGGGCACGCGCGTGCTTTACGCGCTGAGCCTCTTCACGGTGCTGTCGCTCACGCTCGGCGAGCCGTCGCTCGCGATCTTCTCGCGCCTGCTCGGCGGTATCGGCGGCATCGATTCCATCTTCGGCGGCGACCTCAAGCTCTTCAGCCGGCTCACCGACGGCGTCCTGCGCTTCGTCGACAAGGACGGCCGCGAGGAGATCTCCGATTTCTTGGGCAAGGTGCGCATCGATCAGGGCGCGATCGTGCAGATCATGCCGGAGGCGATGGACCTCTTCAACGCGGCCACCGAGAACCGTCCGGGTGTCCGCTACGGATCGATCGCGAGCGCAGCTCCCCCGCCCGGCTCGCTGCGCATCGCGCGACGCATCCGCTCGCCGTACACGGGCCTCACGGCGGCCATGTTCTCGACGTTGTACCAGCTCGCCGGACGGCGCCCCCGCATCTATCCGTACGCGAAGCCGACGTCCCGCCAGATGGAGCTCCTGCGCACGGGGATCGACCACGAGCTCGGCGACGGCACGAGCGACGGCATCGTCCCGACGCTCAGCATGATCTGGGGCGAGCTCTTGTGGGCCGGCGAAGCCGACCATCTCGACGTGATTGGTCATTTCCACGATGACCACGACAAGAGCGAGCACACCGACTGGATCACGAGCGGCTCGCGCTTCACGACGCAGCGCTTCGGCGCGCTGCTCGACGCGATCGTGAGCTTTCAGCTCGGCAAATGACGATTGGGGCCGAAACCGCCCGCGCCATGGACGCAACGACGGGGCCGGCGCTACCATCGCCACCCATGCTCAAGAACTTGGTTTGGGGGTTGGTGGTTGGGACTGCTCTCGTCGCGGCCGGGGGCTGCGGCGGCAGCAGCGGTGACGACGACGCCGCCAGCGGCGGAAGCAGCAACGACAGCACCGGCAATCCCGAAGCGATTGCGCAATGCAACGACTTCAAGCAAGTCTACTGCACGGCAGTCGTGGACTGTCTGGTCGAATCGCAGGCGATCGACACGAGCGCGCGCGACGCGAACGTCGACGCCTGCGTGGGCGCCGCCAAGCGCCTCGACTGCACGCGCGCGGCCGCCGTCACGTCCAACTACGACGCGTGCATGACGGCGATCGCGACCCCCGACTGCGCCGTCGTCAACGCCGCCATCGAGAACAACGACACCTCGGGCCTCGTGCCCGAGGTGTGCAACGGCGTGATCCTCTTGTACCCCTGAGGTCGGCACGCTGAGAGCGGAGCCGGGTCGCTAGTCGACGATGCGGTAGGCGAGCTTCCGTTCGGCGCCCGCGCGGTAGTACGCGACGTCGAGCTCGCTCGCGGTCTTGAGCGACTGGAAGGCGGCCCACGCGTCCATCTCACGCTCGATCGGCATGCCGTTCACGCTCGTGACGATGTCGCCGGGCTTCAAATCGACGGCCTCCCAAAAGCCGGGCGGCGTGAGCTCCACGATCGTCCAGCCGCGAAAGCGACCCGAGTCGAGGCTCGGCTCGACCTGGACGCGCTCGAGGAAGGTCCCGAAGCCGGCGTCTACGACGTTCACGACGTCGCCGCGTCGCAGCGTGGTCGAGGCGACGGCTGCCGGCTTCGCGGCGGGCGCTACGGCGCTCGCCGGGCGAGCGGGGGCAGGAGCAGCGGGCGGAGGCGCAGAAGCCCCACAAGCGGTGGCTCCGAGGGCAAGAGCGAGGAGTGAGGCGCGCACGCCCGGACTATGGGCCGCCCAGGAGGCGTGAGGCAAATTTCGGGGTCTCGGAAACCGGACGCTCGCGCGGGGAATCAGTCCGGTGCCCGCCAGCCGTCGCGGTGGCGACCGCCCCGAAATGCGCGGGCTCCGCGCGCACCGCCACTCAGAAGCCCGAGATCTCCCGCGAGGGCGATCAGGACGAGCAGCCAGCCGAACGGCTCCATCTCGCCGGGCTCGCCGAGCGTGTTCATGCCGAAAGCGAACGCGAGCGTCGTGAGAGGCAAGAACAAGAAGCCGAGCAGCGGAATGAGCCACGACCCGAACGCGCGCGAGAAGTAGCTGCCCCCGAAGAACCAAACCAGGAAGCAGGCGAGCCGCGGAAACGCGATGGCGATGCAACCCACGAAGCAGGGCATGCGGCGTACCTAGCGCGGGCGGCGCCTGGCGTCGCGCCCCATCTCGCAGTGCGAGAGCACCGGACCCCGCGCCCCCACCCGGCCCCCCCAAACACGCTTTACGACTTCGCCGGTGGAGGCGCCGCGACGCACACGCCTTTCACAGCGCCTACGTTCTTCCCCAAGAGGAACGACGAAGGCCGGTAGTCCTCGCCAATCTTCACGAATAGGTACCCCGTCCCCCGGTACAAGCATCCCTCGATCACGTTTTGGTTCCATTCGTCGCCGCCGAAGCGGTCGTCGATCGCGAACGGAACGAACTCCTTGCCGGTCTTGTCCGTGAGCGCGGTCGTAGCGAGAACGCGCACGCGGCGCTCGCGCGGGGGCGGGCGCTCGCGCCCGAAGCTTCGGCTTTCGCGCTGGGTGAGCGGCTTGATCAGGGCTTCGCGCACCGTTTTTTGGGTCCACGCCGAGAGGGACCCCTCGTCCGCCCACGCGAGCGAGGGAACGAGACTGAGAATCATGACGAACCAGCCGAGCTTAGGGAAAAACCTCACGACGACTCCTTTCGGCGCGCACTGTCCGATCGACAACCAAAGACCGAGCGCGGTTCCAAATGAAACGGGACGAGACGAGCTCGGCGACCAGGGCGCTGCCGAGGACCGGTACCCAAAGTGCGATGACGTAGGCGACCGCGGGATCGACACCGCGCGCATCGAGCGCGAGTATCATCGTGCGCGAGGTGACGGCGACGCTCATCTGCGCGACCACGTGGCGCATCGCGCGCTGGTGTGCGACGAGGTCTCGCCGCCGCGCCGTGACGACACCGTGGACGATGCCCCACCCCACGATGACCGCGGAGAGGAGGAACCCGGCCGATACGGCGGGGCCGCCCTTGGCCTCGAACGCGAGCACGACGCCCGACGGGACGAGCGCGAACAGCACGAGCGTGCCCGTGGCCCTACCGATCCAGCGGTGCCATAGGGGGCGGCGCTGCAGAGGGCGCGTCATCAAGAGCAGGCACAGCGGAAAGGTGACGATGGCGCTCGCAACGTGGACCCGGAGCGCCGCCATCCACAACGCCTCGAATCGGAGCGACTGCTGGAGCTTCTCGATCACGAAGGGCGGAAGCTCCTCCGAATCGAAGTAGCCGAGGCTCTGCCACGTGATGAGGGCCGCTCCAGCGAGCATGAGAGCCAAGAACAGCCAGCGTGGAAGCGGAGCGATTGAGCGAATCACTCCCCATCAGACGAGCACCGGGTCCAAAAGATTTGGTTCGTCGGCAAGCTCGGAAAAGCTGGAATGCGGCTCCGTTCGGCGGCGTTTTGCCGGGGAGATCGTGGGAGCGCCGCCCGTAGTATCGGGTAGGCCTTTGGCGCGAGGCCCTCAGCGCAGCGCGGGAACGGCTTCGCGCACCGCTTCGAGCAGGCGCGCGCTCACGACCTCTTGCTCGCCGACACCGGAGACGTGAACGACGCGATCGCCCGGGACGAGCGTCTCGGCCTTGGCGTAGATCGAGACGAGGCGTTCCTGGAGCGCGCGGTGCTCGAACATCTCCTCCACGCCGCCGCGCCCGCGACGTCGCTCTTCGGCGACCTCGGCGGGAACGTCGATGACGACCGTCACGTCGGGACGCACGGCGCGGGAGTTGAGCTCGCGGATCCAGGGGATGGCGGCGGGTGCGTCGGAGGACGTCGCCGATTGATACGCGAGGCTCGACAGATCGTAGCGATCGCTCACGACGACGGAGCCGTCCTCGAGCGCGGGGATCACGAGGGAATCGAGATGATCCAGTCGATCGGCCGCGAACAGGAGCGCCATCGTGGTCCAGGCGAAGCCGCGGGGACCCGTCGCGTCGGCGACGAACAGTCGGCGCTGTAGGATCTGGCGGATGAGGCCGCCGACGGGACCGTTCGAAGGCTCGCAGGTGAGCACGGTCTCGCGCCCGGCCGACTTCAACGCCTTGGCGAGCAACCGCGAGTGGGTGGTGCTGCCGCAGCCGTCGACGCCTTCGACGACGACGAACACACCGGGGTACTTGCGGGGGGCGGGCTGACTCATCGAGGACTCTAGCGGATATTGTCCTCGCCGAAGACCGCGTTGTCGATGAGGCGCGTTCCGCCCACGAAAGCCGCCACGGCGACGACCGCTCGCTCGCCGACCGCTTCCGTGTCGGCGAACGGACGGAGATCGTCGGCCCCCGCGACGGTCACGTAGTCGATGCGCGTGGCCGCAGCGGCGATGGGCTCAACGGCTGCGCGCCGGAGCTTGCCCGCATTGCGCTCGCCTGCGGCGTGGAGCGTGAGGGCTGCTGCGATGCCGCGGGGGATCGCGAGGGCGCGCTCGCGCTCGGCGACCGCGAGGTAGGCGTTGCGCGACGAGAGCGCGAGGCCGTCGGGGTCGCGCACCGTCGCGAGACCGACGACCTCGATCGGCAAGAGGAGGTCGCGCGCGAGGCGCTTCACCACCTGGAGCTGCTGGTAGTCCTTGCGTCCGAACACGGCGACGGCGGGGCCCGTCGCCGCGAAGAGCTTGGTCACGATCGTGGCGACGCCGTCGAAGTGGCCGGGACGGAATGGGCCGCAGAGGGCGTCTGTGAGGCCGCTCACGTGGACGCGCGTCTGCTCGCCCGCGGGATACATCTCGGACGCGTCCGGCGCGAGCACGAGCGCAACGCCCGCCTCGCGACAGAGCTCGAGGTCCTGCTCGAGCGGGCGCGGGTATTTCTGAAAATCCTCGTTCGGGCCGAATTGCGTCGGGTTCACGAAGATCGAGAGCGCGACGTGGCGCGTGCGGCGGCGTGCTTCCGCGACGAGCTCCGCGGTGGAGCGCTCCCATCGTAGGCACGAGGCCGAGACCTCCTCCTTCACCGCGGAGCTCGTCGCAAAGCGCGCGGTACTCGGCAATCGTGGTCGCTACCTTCATGGTGATGCGAGGCGAGAGGCCAAGCTCACGAGTCGTCGCTCGCGGGCCCGTAGCTCGGCGGCGTGCCCGGGACGACGGGCTTCGCGCCGGTGTGCTCGGCGGGCGCCGCCAGCTCGCGCGGAGCGCCGAACGTGTGGGCCGCGGTCGGGAACTCCCCGCTCTGCACCTCGGCCACGTAGGAGCGGGCGGCGTCGACCACGACCTTGCCCGCCTCCGCGAAGCGCTTGACGAATTTCGGCTTGAGCTCGGAGTACATGCCAAGGAGGTCGTAGCCGACCAGCACTTGCCCGTCGCAATGCGGACCGGCGCCGATGCCGATGGTCGGAATCGACACGGACTCGGTGATGCGCTGCGCGAGCTCGGCCGGGACAGCTTCGACGACGATCGCGTAAGCCCCGGCCTGCTCGAGCGCACGAGCGTCGGCAACGATGCGATCGGCAGCCTCCGCGTCGCGCCCCTGCACCTTGAAGCCGCCCATGGCGTGGATCGACTGCGGCAAGAGGCCCACGTGTCCCATGACGGGAATGCCTGCTTCGACGATGCGCCGCACGTGCTCGGCGTAGATCACGCCGCCCTCGAGCTTCACCGCCTCGTAGCCGGCCTCTTTGACCATGCGACCCGCGGCCTCGAGCGCCGGCACGACGCCGGTCTGGTAGCTCATGAACGGCATGTCGCCGACGAGGTGCGCGCGCTCCGTGCCGCGCGCGACAGCGCGACCGTGGTAGATGATGTCGTCGAGCGTGACCCCGAGGGTCGTCGGCTGACCTTGCACGACCATGCCGAGGGAGTCGCCGACGAGCAGCACGTCGACGCCCGCCTGATCGAACAGGCGCGCGAAGGTCGCGTCGTACGCCGTCACGACGGCGAGCTTCGGGCCCGTGCGCTTGCGCGCCTTGAGCGCCGGAACGGTGAGCTTCTTCGACGGGGCCACGCGAGGAAACGAGCCTAGCACCGCGTGCAGACCGCGCTGATTGATCGTGAATTTTTCGGGCCCGCTTCGCTCGAGGACCAAAAAATTCACTCGCCTATGCCCAGATCCGTCTGGCGGTTGTTCTCTCGCGCAGTGGCGCTAGGATTTGGCTGGTGTCCGCGCAAGAACCGCTCCCGAGCACCGGCTTCGAGCGCGACTTTTCGCGGCGCGCCGGAAGGGTGCGGCGCGCGCTCTGGCTGCGGCACGCGGCACTCGGTGCTGCGCTCGGCGCAACGGCGGGCGTAGCGCTCGCGGCGCTCTGCTACTGGCAACGGCTCGGGCCCGAGCGCGCGCTCGCGTTCGGTGCCGCCGTCGCGCTCGGCGTCACCGCGGGCGCCATCGGCGCGCGCCGCCGCCGCTGGTCGAACGCGGACGTTGCTCTGTACCTCGATGCGAAGCTCGGAACGGGTGAAGCGATCGCGACCGCGGTCGAGGGCGGCGCTTCGCCATTGCTTGGCCGCGTGCGTGACCAAGCGCAGAAGGCGCTCGACGCGGCGCCGGCGCGCGGGCTTGCGCCGCGGATGCTCTCGCGCTGGCACGGCCTCCTGCCGCTCGGCAGTGCGGCGGCGGTGTGGCTCTCCGTGATCCCTCTGCCTCCCCCGCCCGCGCTACCGCCCGCGCCGCCCGGGGCCGAGCGGGTGAAGCTCCACGAGCTCAAGGGGCTCGAGCGCATCCAGGCACTCGCCGAGCTCGGCGGCGCGAACCCCGCCCAGGACGAGCGACTCAAGCGGCTCGCGGCCGAGGCCAAGAAGCTGCGCGAGGATCTCGCGCGCGGGCTCGAAAAGCGCGAGGCGCTCGCGCGCATCGCCAAGCTGCGCGACGACATCGCGGCCGAAAAGCTCCGCTTCGGCGACGCCGACAATCGCGCCGGCCTCGACGCGGCCGTGAACGAGCTACTCAAGAACGAGCTCACCTCGAGGGCGGCGCGCGCTTTGAGCGAAGGCGATCTCACGGCGTTCGACCAGGAGATGCAACGGCTCGCGTCGCTCGCCGAGAAGCAGGATCGCGAGACCGCCAAGCGCGCGCTCGGCGAGGCGGCGAAAGCGGCGCGCGAGAAGGGCTCGAAAGCGCTCGCCGAAGCGCTCGAGCGGCAGCAGAAGGCGCTCGAGCGAGCCGAGTCGAAGCTCGAGGCGCTGAAGGAGCTCGCGCGCGGCCTCGGCAACGGCCTCGACGACGACGGCAAGCGAGCCCTCGGCGATGCGGAACGCTCGCCCAACCCCGAAGCCCAGCGGAAGCTCGCCGAAGCGCTCGATCGCGCGCTCAAGAAGCTCAC
>DATMCL010000567.1:0-13072 GCA_035558375.1 Polyangiaceae bacterium | reverse complement strand
CGTGTGGGACGCGCAGGTGGCCGTCGGGTGGAATCCCTTTCCGGGGCCGTCCGACGCCTTCTACGTCCTGCTCGGTCCCTGCCTCGGGGCGGGCGTCGTGTCGCTCGTCTGGGGTCAGCCTCGGACGCGGCGCGCCGCGGTCCTCTTGGACGGACTCGGCTTCGCGCTCGCGCTGCTGGCGCTGACACTCGCCACGTACCTCCCCCGGCGCGGCGGCATGACGAGCTTCACGCTCGCCGTGCTCGCAGCCTATCCGACCTTCCTGCTTACCGTGACCGCGCTACTCGTCGTCGTCGCGCTCGAGCGGCGCGAGCCGCCGAGCCGCACGCTCGGGCTGCTTTTGTTCGCGCTCCTCACGCAGGGGCTGCTCTGGATGCGCTGGAATCTCGAGACGCTCGACAACACGCTCGGCGACGCCAAGGTCATCAACTACCTCTTCTCGTACGGAGCGCTGTGCTTGGGCGTGGCCGTCGCCCTGTTCGAGCCGAGCCGGCACGAAGTGGAGGGCGTGTGGGCCCGAGCCTATGCGCTCGCCTCACGCCTGCTGCCGCTCGGTCTGGTGATCGCGGCGTCGGTCGCCGGCATGCTGAGCGCCGGCGCAACGTATCCGGTGCGCTGGTCCGTCGAGCTCTGTATGGGTGGAGTGATCTTGGTGGCGGTGCTGCGTCAGAGCTTGTTACTCGAAGAGCGCGAGCGACGGCTCGCCGCCGAAGCGCGGTTCCGCGAGGTCGAGCAGCGCCTGAGTCAGTCGCAACGCCTCGAGTCGCTCGGCACGCTGGCGGGCGGGATTGCGCACGACTTCAACAACGTTCTGACGGGCATCCTCGGGCACGTCGAGTACTTGAGCCACGTGAAGAGCTTGTCGCCCGACGTGGTCGAATCGGTCGAAGGGTTGCGCGCAGGTGCGCTCCGCGCGCGCGACGTCACGCGGCGCATCCTCGCCTTTTCGCGGCACGAAGCGACGGCCCCGGAAGCCATCGACGCCCTGGCTCTCGTGGACGAAGTCGTCGCGCTCCTGCGTGCGGCGCTGCCTGCGCGCCACGTGCTCAAGGTCGCCGGCGACGAGCACCTCTACCTGCGCGGCAGCCCGGCCCAGATCCACCAGGTGCTGATGAATCTCGGCACGAATGCGTCGCACGCGATCGGAGCGCGCCCGGGATGCATCGAATTTTCGGTGCACGCCCGCGCGATCACGGCGCCGCGCGGCACGCTGCTCGCCGGCAGCTACGTCGAGCTCAGCGTGATCGACGACGGCGAGGGCATGGATCCCGCGACGCGCGCACGCGCGTTCGAGCCGTTCTTCACGACCAAGACGCGCGAGCATGGCACGGGGCTCGGCTTGAGCGTCGTCCACGGCATCGTCACGGAGCACGGGGGAGGCATCGAGCTCGAATCGAAGCGGGACAACGGGACAACGGTGCGCATTCTGTTGCCCGCAACCGAGCGGCCCGAGCTGACGCCCGAGCCCGAAGTGGCGGTATCGAGCGACGCCCCTGTCACGCGTTCGTTCCTGATCGTCGACGACGAGCCGGCCATCGGCGGCGTCCTCAAGCGCCTGCTCGGGATGATGGGCCAGCCTGCCGAATCGGTCACGTCGCCCCAGGCCGCGCTCGCGCTCGTCGAGGAGCAGCCGGAGCGGTTCTGGCTCGTCGTGACCGACATGTCGATGCCGACGATGAGCGGTATCGAGCTCGCCGAAGCGCTTCGGCACCGGGCGCCGAGCCTCGTGCTCGTGCTGTCGAGCGGCACCGATTTCGTCGTCGCCGGCACGCCGTTCGACGACGTCCTGCCGAAGCCGTACACCGCGACCGCGCTCACCGAGCTCATCGCGCGCCACCGTCCGCCCGGGGTGCGCGCGCCGTCCCCACCGAGCTAGCTACGCCAGAATGCCCTTGATCACTTGCGCCGTGGCATCGACGCCGACCAAGCGCTGGTTCAGCCCCGAATAGGGAAACGTCAAGGCGTCGGCGTCGAGTCCGAGCTGGTGCAGCACCGTCGCGTGCATGTCGCGGAGGTGAGCGTCGCCGCTGACGATGTTGTAGCCGAAGTCGTCCGTCTCGCCGTACACGATGCCCGGCTTCATTCCGCCCCCCGCGAACCACATCGGAAAGCAGCGACCGTGGTGGTCGCGACCGTAGTTCGTCTTCTCGAGCGTGCCCTGGCAGTAGACGGTCCGCCCGAACTCGCCGCCCCAGATGACGAGCGTGTCGTCCAGCAAGCCGCGGAGCTTCAAGTCCTGCACGAGGCCGTAGCAGGCCTGGTCGATGTCCGCGCACTGCTGGGGCGTCGACGTCGGAAGCTCGACGTGAGCGTCCCAACCGCGGTGGTAAACCTGCACGAAGCGCACGCCCTGCTCGAGCATGCGCCGAGCCCGCAGGCAATTCGCCGCGAACGTGCCGGCGGTCGTCACGTCCGGACCGTACAGGTCGAGCGTCGAGCTCGACTCCCCCGAGATGTCCATCAGACCGGGCACGGCACTCTGCATGCGGAAGGCTTGCTCGTACTGCGCGGTGCGCTCGGCGACGCTCGGATCGCCGAGCGCGGCGCCGGCGAGATCGTTCATCCGATGCACGGCATCGAGCATCGTGCGGCGCGTCGCCGAGGTCACGCCGGGCGGGTCGTCGATGTCGATGATCGGATCGCCCAGGCTGCGGACCGAGACGCCGGCATGCTGCGCCGGGAGGAAGGCGCTGCCCCAAAACGACGACATCAGGGCCTGAACGAAGCTCCGCGTTTTGAAAGCGGACGTCATCACCACGTACGTGGGCAGGTTCTCGTTCATGGTGCCGAGACCGTAAGAGAGCCAAGCACCGAGCGACGGCTTGCCCGGGAACTGGCTGCCGGTGTGGATGTTGTACATGGCCGGGTCGTGATTCACCGACTCCGTGTAGAGGGATTTCACGATCGTGAGATCGTCGACCATCTTGCGAGTCCACGGCAGAAGGTCGCTCACCCACGCGCCCGACTGCCCGCCCTGCTGGAACGGAAACAGGCTCGGGGCGATGGGGAACGACCCCTGCCCCGACGTCATGCCCGTCAGACGCTGGGTCCCCCGCACCGAGGTCGGTAGCTCTTGCCCGTAGAGCTTCGCGAGGCCGGGCTTGTAGTCGAAGGTCTCGAACTGGGTCGGCCCGCCTGCCATGAACAGCCAGATGGCGCGTTTTGCCTTCGGCGCGAAGTCCGTCCCCGGTGCGCGCGTCGCGCCGTGACCGGAGCGCAGGAGGAGCGACGACAACGCGAGCCCCCCGAGTCCGCCGCCGATGAGCGCACGGCGTCCGAAGCGCGGTAGCGCCTTTTCTCTCATTGGTTCAGTGCCTCGTCGAGATTGAGGATGGTGCTCGCGACCAGCGTCCAAGGCGCGAGCTCGCCGGCGGCTTCGTCGTACTGCGACGCGAGCGTGCCGAGCGTTCCGGCGAGCAGCGTTTGCTCTTCTGCGCCGAGCGGGCGCGCGAGGACGCGAAGGGCCATGAAATCCAGCCGTTCGGCGGTCGTGGTCGCGGAAGCGAGCGCGAGCGAAGCGAGGGCGCGCGCCGCCTCGATGTACTCCGCGTCGTTCATGGTCACGAGCGCCTGCAGTGGGGTATTGGTGCGCTCGCGCCGCACGACCGCTTGCTGGCGAGTCGGCGCGTCGAAGACCTCGAGCGCCGCCGGAGGAGCCGTGCGCTTCCAGAAGGTGTAGAGGCTGCGTCGATGCAGGGCGTCGCCGACGTCCGGTGTGTAGACGGCCGTGTTGCTGTCGAGCGACGCCACCGCTTCCCAGATGCCGGGGGGCTGGTACGGCTTGACGCTCGGACCACCCAGCGTTCGCACCAAGAGCCCGCTCGCCGCGAGCGCCGTGTCGCGAACCGCCTCGGCGTCCATACGGAAGCGCGGCGCGCGCGAGAAATACCGATTCTCCGGATCGGCGAGGAGCTTGTCCGGCGTCACGACCGCCGATTGCCGGTACGTGGCCGACGTGACCATCAGGCGCAGGAGGGCTTTCACGTTCCAGCCGCTCTCGCGGAACTCGACGGCGAGCCAATCGAGCAAGGGGGGGTGGCTTGGCGCCTCGCCCGTGCTCCCGAAGTCGTGGGCGGTGCGCACCAGGCCGACGCCGAAGATCTCCGACCAGAAGCGATTGGCGGTGACGCGCGCCGTGAGCGGGTGCTCGGGCAAGAGCAACCAACGCGCGAGCCCGAGCCGGTTGTTCGGGGCGTCCGCGGGCATTGGGGGCAAGGCAGCGGGAACGCGGGCCACGACACGT
The DNA here is from genome assembly GCA_035558375.1 of Polyangiaceae bacterium. Classification (GTDB taxonomy): domain Bacteria; phylum Myxococcota_A; class Polyangia; order Polyangiales; family Polyangiaceae; genus PMG-095. Next base: position 8,829 of record DATMCL010000567.1, on the reverse strand, counting down.
TTTCCGGGGTGATCGTATTGGCCACGCTCGAGCACGTACGCGCTCGGCTCGGTGCCCGCTTCCTCCGTGACGAGGGTCGGCGTGTCGCCCACGAGGATCGTCGGGGCCGCGTCGGCCGCGTTACCGTCCAAGACGGGCTGCGTGGAGTTTCTGAAGTAGGCGGTGAGCGCATAGAACTCCGCCTGACTCACCGGATCGAACTTGTGGTCGTGGCAGGCGGCGCAGGCCACTGTGAGCCCGAGCCACGTCTTGCCGAGCGTATCGACGCGATCCTTCGCGTAGATCGCGGCGTACTCGTCTTCGAACGAGCCGCCCTCGTTCGTGCTCATCGCGGCGCGGATGAAACCGGTAGCGACCTTCTGGTCGCGAGTCGCGCTCGGCAAGAGGTCTCCGGCGAGCTGCTCCACGGTGAACTGGTCGAAGCGCATGCCGGCGTTGAACGCGCCGATCACGTAGTCGCGGTACGGCCACGCGTTCCGGTAGTCGTCCAGATGGTAACCGTGCGTGTCGCCGTAGCGCGCCGCGTCGAGCCAGTAGTGCGCACGCTGCTCGCCGTACGCGGGCGCGGCGAGCAGTCGATCGACGAGCGCGCCGTACGCTGCCTCACTCGGATCGGCGACGAAGAGAGCTACCTCTTCGGGCGTCGGCGGCAGACCGGTGAGCGCGAGCGTCACCCGACGGACGAGCGCGCGGGGGTCGGCTTCCGGAGCGGGCTCGAGCTTCAATTCCTCGAGCTTTTGCGCCACGAACGCGTCGATCGGGTTCTTCACCCAGCTCTGGTGCAGGACTGCCGGCGGCGTGGGCCGTGACGGCGCGATCAAGAACCACCGATCGGGATAGGCCGCGCCTCCGTCGATCCAGCGGCGAATCACGTCGATGTCGTGCGCCGTCAGCGGCTGGTGCGCCGTCGAAGGCGGCATGGGGTTGTCCGCGCTCGTGATGCGAAGGTAAAGCAAGCTCGCGAGAGCATCGCCCTTCACGACGACGGGCTGACCGTTCTTCCGCGGAGCGAACACTTCGCTCGACTGGTCGAGCCTCAAGCTCGCCTGACGTCCGGCCGCGTCCGGTCCATGGCAGGAGAAGCAATGATTCGCGAGGATGGGACGCACGTCGCGATCGAAGTCGACGGACACCTCTGCGACGGCGCGCTCCTCGGGAGGCCCGTGATCGGAGGCACACCCTAGGGAAAGGACGACGACCACCGCGCGAGCGAGAACGCACACGAGCTCCGTCAAGGTTCTTTTGGACAAACCCGTACCCACGCCACACCAACACCGGGGGGATTCCCCGGTACACCAACCACCCGGAGGTATTATCCCCGGGCCACCACCAACACCTATCCCCGTTAACTTGCCACGCGATCACTCCATCATCAACTGAGTGTCCGGAAATGGCCGTTCTGATCACCGCCGCCGAAAATAAATCTGGCCCTCGTGAGCGCGTCCAAACGCCCCTCACCGGTGTAGTGTTTAGTACCCTCACAAAAGACTGCTCCGGACACTCCTAGTGGCACGGAATCCCGAAGGAAGGACGGTTTCCCGTTGGCATGCCGCTCCTCAATCCCTCGTCGCTCACGCCCGCCACCCGCTAATTGTGCTCGCGACGGCGGTGTGACAGAGATCCGCGCCCGGTGCGCTTCTTCGGCTGTTTGTTCGGTTACCTGCTGGCCTTGGTGGCCACCGCGGCGCTGCTTTATCGCGTGCGACCGGACGACGACGATTTCAAAGCGGCCTTTGCGCAGGCGTCGCGCTGCAACGTGCTGATCGTCGGGCCGAGCTACATCAAGGTCGGCCTCCGGCCGGAGGTGTTCGACGCCGAAGCGAAGGCGCTCGGACACCCCCTGCACGTTTGCTCGCTCGCGCGGAGCGCGCTTCGCGGCTACGAGGTCATGTACGACCTCAAGCACCTGCTCGAGCACCGCTGGCCCGCCCTCCGGTACGTCGCCGTCGACGTTTCGCTGCCGCCCGGTAACCTGGGTTTTGACCGCGACAATTGGTTCAGCCCGCGCGTGGTGCAGTGGCACACCTGGGGCGCGCTCACGTGGATCTACCGCTTCTACCGAGAGCAGGGACTCCGGTGGAAGGAGCTCCGGCCGCTCGCTGTCGCGCACCTCCAGCACGCCGGGATGAACTATCTCGGCGTCGGCCGCATCGGCCGGCTCCTCACCCAGGCCCGCCTCATCGAACGCCTCACCGGTTCCGAACGAGGTCAGGACGCCCCCAAAGAGATCGAGCGCATCGGCGCGAGAACGAAGCTCGTCCGACCGACCGAAGCCGAGCACGATGCCGCGGTCCGACGGCTCGCCGAGCGCAAGGCGCGAGCGAAAGCGCAGAAGCGCCAAGGCGACGACGATTGGCCACGTCAGCTCGAGCCGCTGATTCGAACGCGCAAGCGCGAGCCGGTGTTCCTCTACTCGCCCGTGTACGACAACTTGCCGCCGCCACGCCTCAAGCGCGCACGCAAGCCCGCGCTCGTCTTCCTCGATTTCGACGACCCGGAAAGCTATCCCACGCTTTACGACTACGCGGTCCGGGGGCACACGGCCCACCTGAACGCAAAGGGCGCCGTGCTCTACTCGAAGCTTCTTGCCGCCGAGTTCGTCAGGCTCGATTCCCGGTGATCTTCACCCAACCCGTCTTCTTCGCCTTCTTCGCGCTGACCTTCGGCGTCCATTGGGCGCTGCGTGGCGAGCGCGCCCGGAAGGTCTGGCTGCTTCTAGCGAGCTACGTCTTCTACGGCTACTGGGACTACCGCTTCGTCGGCCTGATCGTCCTCTGCACGCTGTTCGACTACTCGGTCGGCCTGCTCTTGGCTCGTAACGAGGACAAGCGGCGCCGCCATGCGCTCATCGCCGCGAGCCTGTGCATGAACCTCGGGCTGCTCGGGTTCTTCAAGTACTACGGGTTCTTCGTGAGCTCGGCAGTGGATCTGCTCACGAGCTTGGGCTTCCACGCGTCCGTCCCGGTGCTCAAGGTGGTGTTGCCGGCGGGCATCTCGTTTTTCACGTTCCAGACAATGAGCTACACGATCGACGTGTACCGGCGGCAGCTCGAGCCGCAGCGCAATTTGCTGGATTTCGCGGTGTTCGTGGGGTTCTTCCCTCAGCTCGTCTCCGGCCCCATCGTGCGGGCGAGCCAGTTCCTGCCGCAGCTCACGGTGCCGCGCGTCCTCGCGAACGTGAACGTTCGCCGTGCGCTCCTCTTGTTCGCGGTCGGTTACTTCAAGAAGGCGTGCGTCGCGGACAACATCGCCTCGGCGATCGACCCGGTGTTCGCGCATCCGAGCCAATTCGACGGCGTCGCTCGCACGCTGTCGGCACTGCTCTACTCGATTCAGATCTACTGCGACTTCTCCGGCTACACGGACATGGCGCTCGGCACGGCGGCTCTCCTCGGCTACGAGCTCGCCGTCAACTTCGAGGCGCCCTACTTCAGCACGAGCGTGCGCGAGTTCTGGCAGCGCTGGCACATCAGCCTCTCGACCTGGCTCCGCGACTACCTCTACATCCCGCTCGGCGGTAATCGCGGCGGCCGCTGGTACGCGGCGCGCAACCTGATGCTGACCATGCTGCTCGGCGGCCTCTGGCACGGCGCGAACTGGACCTTCATTCTGTGGGGCTTCCTCCACGGCTTGGCGCTCGTCGTGCACCGCTTCTGGACGGGTTTCCGCCCGCAGAGCCCGTCGCCGTCACTCGCGGTGCGAGGCCTGTGCTGGCTCGGGACGTTCGCCTGGGTCGTGATGTGTTTCACGATCTTCCGCTGCGAGAACATCCACGTCGCGGGCGAGTTTCTGGCGGGCAGGACCGGAGAGCAGAGCGGGCTGCCACCGTCACTCGATTGGGTCGCCGTGATTGTGGTCCTCGCCGCCGCGCACTGGGTCATCTTCCGGCACAAGGCGCGCTTGAAGATACGACTCGAGGCGGCGGCGGACTGGCTCTTCTATCCGGCCCTCGGCGTGGCGAGCGCATTCCTGCTCTCGCTCACGCCGGGCACGTCGGCGCCATTCATTTACTTTCAATTCTGACGGCGCCGCGCCGGCTTTCCCGCGTCGAGCCGTTCACTCGCCGGGCGGCACCGCTTCGGCGCCCGTGCGCTCCGGCACGCGGATCTGAACGAGGCGCTCGTCCTGCACGTGACGCGCTGTCTCCGGATCGACGTAGTCGCTGTGGCACGCGCCCTTCTCGCCGGTCGTGGCGCCGACGGCGCGCTTGGTCTTGCCGGCGAGCCGGTGGATCTCGTCGGGCGAGAGGACGCCGCGCTGCTCGAGGATGCGCTGCTGCTCGGGGGTGAGCGCCGCGGACTTCTTCGGAGCGCCCGCGTCGTAGCCCTCGGCTTTGCCGCTCGCGAACTCGACGATCTCGCGCGAGATGCGCACGGAGCACCAGTCGTGCCCGCACATGCCGCAGAAATCGGTGTCGACGTCCAGGTCCTCGTCGTGGAAGGCGCGCGCCGTGTCGCCGTCGAAAGCGAGCTCGAAATGCTTCTCCCAGTTGAGCGCCGCGCGCGCCTTCGTGAGCGAGTCGTCCCAGTCGCGGCTCCCGGGAATACCGAGCGCGACGTCGGCCGCATGCGCCGCGATCTTGTAGGCGACGCAGCCCTGCTTCACGTCGTCCTTCTTGGGGAGCCCGACGTGCTCCTTGGGCGTCACGTAACAGAGCATCGCGGCGCCGTGATACGCGGCCGCGGTCGCGCCGATCGCGCTCGTCAGGTGGTCGTAGCCGGGGAACACGTCGGTCACGAGCGGCCCGAGCACGTAGAACGGCGCGCCGTGACACAGGCGCCGCTGGAGCTTCATGTTGTACTCGATCTGATCGAACGGAACGTGGCCGGGACCCTCGACCATGACCTGACAGCCGCGCGCCCACGCGCGCTCCGTGAGCTCGCCGAGCGTCTCGAGCTCGCGGAGCTGCGCCTCGTCCGTCGCATCGCCGAGCCCGCCCGGACGCAGACCGTCGCCGAGCGAGAACGACACGTCGTACTCGCGCATGATGTCGCAGATTTCGTCGAAGTGCGTGTAGAAGGGGTTCTGCTGCCGGTGGTGGAGCATCCACTTGGCAATCAGCGAGCCGCCACGACTGACGATGCCGATCAGCCGCTTCTGGACGAACGGCAGGTGCTCGCGCAGCACGCCGGCGTGGATCGTGAAGTAGTCGACGCCTTGCTTGGCTTGGTGGAGCAGGCTCTCGAGGATGAGCTTGACGCTCAGATCCTCGATGCGGCGCCCGATGATCATCGAGTAGACGGGCACCGTGCCGATCGGAACGCGCGAGCTCTTGACGATGGCTTCACGGCACGCGTCGAGATCGCCGCCTGTCGACAGGTCCATGACGGTGTCCGCGCCCCAACGCTCGGCGAATTTCAGCTTTTCGACCTCCTCGTCCGTCGTGGATGAGACGGGCGATGCGCCCATGTTGGCGTTGATCTTGGTGCGGCTCGCGCGACCGATGACCATCGGCTCGAGCGCGTAGGTGCGGTGGACGCGATTGGCCGGCAGAATCATACGGCCGGCGGCGATCTCGTCGCGGACCTGCTCGGCTTTGAGGTGTGTCTCGTTCTGAGCGACGCGCCGCATGTCGGGAGTGATTTCGCCGACGCGCGCGTACTCGAGCTGCGTGATCGGTGAGAAGCCGGGCGGCGGCACGGCGCGCAAGCCCTGGCGCTGCCATCCCGGCGGCAGGAAATCCCACGCCGTGCGCGCGCTCGGCGCCGGCATGCCGGGCGCATCGGGCGACGAGAACGTGAGCGGCCCGCCCACGTCGGAAGGGTTCGCGAAGGAGCCGGGGTTCGTGCCCGCACCTTCGCTCGAGGGGTTCGCTGCGCCACGCCAGGGGAGGATTCGTTCGGCCATCGTCACTGCTCCGTTCGTCGCCGGGGGGGAACGAGACGAGCCGCCGAATCTGCCGGAGGTCGCTTTCCTACGCCGGTGCTAACCGGATCAGGTTCGGCGGGTTCTTCTCAGCGACCGTCGGCCTTTGGTGCCGAGCGAGCGCGCCCCGAGCGACGCCGTGACGCTAGCAAAGACAGGCGGCGTCCGGTAGCCGGGAAAGTTTCCGCGGCACGCGGAAAGGACAGTTATCTTTCGGCATTTTGTGCGGGCCCGCGTGAGGACCGTCCGCGAAAAAGGCGGTACGCTCGGGATCTTCGCTCCGATGACGACCCTGCGCGGCATTTCCCTGAGCGTCCTCGGACTGTGGCTCCTTGGCTGTGGCGGGACGCCCGATGGCGACGACGACAGCGCGATGGCGGGCACCGCCGGCGCGATGATGGTGACGGAGGGTGGTCGCGCGGGCATGGGGACGGGTGGGAGTGGGCCGGGAACCGGTGGCAACGCGAATAGCGGCGGAACCATGAGCGGCGAAGGCGCCGGCACGGCGGGCACTAGCGCGCTCGGCGGTCGCGGCGGTGACAGCCAAGGCGGGATGCCGGCGGGCGGCGCGGGGAGCGGCGGCGCGAGCGCAGGAGTCAGCGGCGGCGAGCCGATGGGCGGCGCGGGTGGCGAAGGTGGTCGGGGCATGGGCGGGCGCATGGCGATGGGCGGGCGCATGGCGATGGGCGGCGCGGGTGGACGCAGCATGGGCGGCATGGCCGGCATGGGCACGAGCGGCACGAGCATGGGCGGCATGGGGATGAGCGGCGCGGGCGGCGGGCTCAGCAACTGTCCCGCGAGTGGTCACGTGACCTACACGCTGACGAAGAACGCGAACCCGACCGCCGACGAGCAGAAGGCCTACGACCTCATCACGGAGGCCATGGACAAGGCCATCGACTACTACAACTGCTACACGAACATCACGAAGGCGACGACGGTGACCTACGTGCCGAGCGTCGAAACGGCAGACGGCAGCTCCAACGGCTCGATCCGCTTCGGCGGAAAGGACTACATGGAGTACATCACCGCGATGCACGAGATCGCGCACACCGTCGGAGTGGGCACCGTGTCGCAGTGGTCGAGCCACGTCATGAACGGGATCTTCACCGGTGAGCAGGCGACGGCGAAGCTCAGGGAAATCACGGGCATCGCCGACGACCAGCTGCACGCGGACACGCAGCATTTCTGGCCGTACGGGCTCAACTACACGAGCGAAGTGAAGTCGGAAGCCGACGTGATCGACCATTGTTACATCGTGGTCGCGATTCGGGCCGATCTCGGCTTGTAGTAGCTCGGCGCTCGTGTGGCATGCGCGCGACGCGCTGCTACATGTTGCTCATGGTGTGGAACGCGAGGCGCGCGGCCGCGGGATGCAGTTTTCTTTTAGCCTTCGCCGCGTGCGGGAGATCGGCGCACCACGGCGCGAGCGAGGGTTCTACGGATAACGGCGGCGAAGGAACGATCGCCGGTGGTACGGGCGGCAACGGTGATACGGGCGGCGTGGGCGCGGTCGGAGGCTCGGGCGGTTCGATCATCACCGACGGGGGCTCCGGGGCACGCGGCGGCTCCGCCGGCTCGGTGAGCACCGACGGTGGCTCGGGGCCTACGCGCGGTGGCTCAGCGGGAAGCGAGCCGATGGGAGGCTTCTCCGGCGGCGGTGTCGCGGGCATGGGGACGAAGTACCCGTGCGCTCCGTCGGCATCCGGCTCGGGCACGGTGGGCGAATGCACGAACGGCTTCTGGCATCGACCGGAGCCGGTGACGTGTATCTTGCCCCCGCGGCGCATCGCAGAAGGGGGAGCCGGCGGTGAGGCGAGCGACCCGACCGCCAACACCAACAACGAATGTTGGTTCGACAGCGACTGCGACGAGCAGCCCAACGGCTACTGCGTCGCTACCGGCAAGCTCGGGAGCTACACGTTCCGCTGCCACTACGCGTGCAGCACCGATGCCGATTGCGCAGAGTCCGAAGCCTGCTCCTGCGACACACAGCTCGTGATCGAGGACTCGGGAATTAGCGAGCGCATTCCGATCTGCCTGCCTTCGAGCTGCCGGCTCGACTCGGAGTGCCAGCCGGGTTTCGCGTGCCTCACGTCGTACCAATACTCGTGCCTGTACACGGGCTCGGGTGGGTTCTTCTGTCAGACGAGCGCGGATACTTGTGGGCCCCCGAACAGCGGATGCGCGCAGAACCAGTCGTGCACGTACGTGCACGACCATTTCGAGTGCGCTGACATGCCCCTCTGCGGCGGCTTCTGAACGGCGTTGAGCGTTACGTCAATGCGTGCGCCACGTCGCCGCAATGAACGGCAAAAGCGGCGGTAGCGGCTCGCCCGCTTTGCCGAAGCGAAACACGCCGAGATCGAGGCCGGCGTCGCGGCCGGAGAAGCGGATGCCGGCGCCCACACCGACGCCGTTCGCTTCCCCCGACTGAGGGCCGAGCGGCACGGCGGTATCCGCCTCGGCGAGGAACGCGAACAGCGAGTCGAAGTGGTACACGAGGCCGACGCCGCCGAGCGCGAGCGTGCCGGGACCGATGAGCGCGACGTTCGTCGCGAAAGTGAGGCTCAGCTTGCAGAGCCACGCGGGCTGGCAGAGCGTGACCGCGCCGCCCGCGCGACCGACGAAGCCGTTCACGTCCCCGCTGCCGACGACGCCCGTTGCCGAGCCCATCAGCGCAACGCTGACCGTGGGCTCGCGGAGGACGACGGACTTGAGCGAGAGATCGAGCGGAACGACGAGATCGGCGCCGAGCGGGGGCGCGCCGGTGAACGTGATCTGCGTCGTGTCGCTGACGGCGTAGCCGACTTGGAGCAGAACGATCTCGAGGCTCGTGGCGTAGAAGGTGCCCTTGGGGTGCGTCTCGGCCGTCGGGAGGAGGAGGACGCGATCGTGGTGGGCGTCGCGGAAGCGGCGGGAGTTTTGGGGGATGGGATCGGGGGGCTTGGGGAGGAAGCCGGG
>DATMCL010000566.1:0-14152 GCA_035558375.1 Polyangiaceae bacterium | reverse complement strand
CGCTCGCGTCGGGCTTCCAGCTGTCGGAGTCGGGGTCGTAGACACCGTTCGGCACCACGGTGCCCGCGGGGAACTCGAGGAAGTTGTCGGTGTAGCTGATGACGGGCTTCGAGAACTCGATGCGGTCGGCTCCCGCATCGGTCGCCTCGTCCGCGGTGTAGGCAACGGCGTAGGTGAAGCCGCTGCTCGCCGGGAGGTCGGCGGGCATTGCGAGCCGCCCCTGCTCGCCCGCGGTGAACTCCCGGACGCGCACGTGCAGGCTCTCGAGCGCCTGCTTCTTTCCGTTCGGGAGCACGAGCTCGGCTTGGGTGTCGGGTTGGAAGAGGAGTAGCTCCTGGCGAGTGCCACGCGCGTCCGAGACGAGCGCGCCTTCGACGAGCTTCGCCTCGCTCGTACCAAGATTGACTCGGGTCGAGACGGCGGCGTTTTCGAGCAGCACGACGTCGGGGAAAACGGAGAACTGACGCCAGCTCGTGCCGAGGTGACGGCGCGCCGAGAGATACCCGTCGAGCTCGTACGTCAGCGTGAGCTGCCCGCCGCCATTGGCAGCGAGATCGAAGTAGCCGTCGGCTCGCGACAGCGTGTGCCCGAGCTCGGGATGTTTCCAGACGCTGACGCTCGCGCCGGGGAGGGGATCGCCGTCTTCGTCGAGAACGCGGCCCCGGAGCACGACCACGCGCTTCGGATCGATAACCCCCGCCTCGACGTCGCGCTGGGGCGCATCGTCACCTTCGAACAAGCAGCGCGCCATGTCGAACATCGACGACGGCACGGTGCGATCGAGCGGCGCCGCACATTGAGGGAGCGTCGGGGTTTGCCCGCCGCTCCCGCCGCTCTCGCCGCTCTCGCCGCCGTCGCCCACCGCGCCTCGGTTCCCGGTGGCGCCTTGGCCTCGCCCAGCACCGGGAGTCACTGCGTCTCCACCCACTCCTCGCTCACTGGCGCCGCCCTCGCTCGCACCGGCTTCGCCCGAGTCGCCGCTCGTACCCCCGCTCGCTCGGCCGCCTTGTGCACGCCCCGCGCCTCCGCCGCTTCCGGCTCCGCTCTTACGGGCCGGATGGGAGGGCTTATCATCGTCACCGCAGGCAACGATTGCGACCGACGCCACGAGCAGCGCGATGACTCCGCCAGCTCGAACCCCTCGACCGAACGCTTCTTCTATCAAGGTGGTGCTCCCCAATACGCTTCGTTGACCAAGGTGCTCCCCGATATCCGCGCGGCAGCGCGCGTCGCATCAACCGAGCCGACCGCCCAAACCGCCGGCCGAGCTCGCAGCTCGCCTCTATACCTTTGCGATGCGCGGGGGAACGCCATGGGTGCTCTTCGGGCGTCGCCAGTTCCCCGTTGCCGAAAATCGGCTTGCCCCCACCAAGAGATTCGCGCCGCGCAACCACCTGCCGCCAACCAGTGGTTGCGGCGGCGTGCGCCCTGAGCGGGAGGCGCCAGGGCCCGCGAGCATCGAGGCCGGCGTCATATTTGTCAGTGATATCCGATACCTTTGGCGTGGATGCGCTTCCGTCCCTAGGGCTCAAATCGGGCGACGGAACCCTCTGCTGGGCCTGGCACCGCAGTTGCATTCAGGTCGGCGTGTGCAGCCCGAGGACCTCCAGGTTACAACTCGCCCCGGCGAGGACACCCACCGTGGTGGTGACCGGAGCAAATTACGGAGTGACGCCGCGAGCGACGAATTGGAAGGACCGTTTGAGCGAGCTCCGCACAGACACGCGGGGCGCGCTCATGGTCGAGTATTCGGTGCTGATCGGAGCCGTTGCCATCGCCGGGTCCCTGGGGCTCGTCGTCGTTGGCTTGGCGCTGGTCCGCAGCTTCGACTTCGTCCGAGGCCTTTTGCTCTGTCCGATTCCCTGACCTGAAAACAACTCTCTGACCGATCCAACACTACGAGGAAGAAATAAATATGACGACCCAAACCAAAGCGCTCGTTCCCGCGAACAAGATCTCGAAGAAGCCGGGGACGCTCCTTGCTGTCATTCGCGACAAGCGTGGCGCCGGCATGACCGAGTACATCATCCTCGTCGGCGTGATCGCCTTGCTGGCGATCGCCGCGTTCAAGATCTTCGGTAGCAAGGTGAGCTCAAAGATCCAACAGCAGTCTACATCCGTCGAAAAGGTCCAAGGCTAGGCCACTCGGGTCGTGCTTTGGTTTGTGCTCGCCGCGATCGCGCTCACCGCGATCGCGGCCGTCATTGACTACCGGACCGGCACCATTCCGAACTGGCTGACGGTCGGGGGTCTTGCGGTGGGGCTCCTGGGGCACGGGGCGTATGGCTGGTATGCGATAGACTTCAAGGCAGGGGCCTACGAGAGCGCTCTCTCGCTAGGTGGAGCGCTGTTTTGCTCGATGGCCCCCGCCTTGCTGTTCTGGAAAGGCGGCATGGGGGGCGGCGACCTGAAGCTCTACGCAGCGATCGGCGCCCTCTGCCATCCGCTTCTCGGCATAGAAATCCAGATGTACTCCTTAGTGGTGGCTGCGGTAGCCGCCCAGGCGCGACTCGCCTACGAGGGGCGCCTATTTCGCGTGCTCAGTGGTTCCCTCGCGCTTCTCATGAACCCGTTCAGGCGCGAAGAAAATCGCAAGGCGCCTCCCCCTGAGGCCATGGTTTGGTTCCGACTCGGGCCCGCAATCTTCGTGGGCTCGGTCCTGTCGCTCTGCGTGCATCTGTTCTCGGGCGCGCCTCAGTAAGCCTCCCGGAGCCGTAGCAGGCCGGCCGGGACTTTGGCATTCCAACGGCCGCCCCAACCTGCTTAGAGTCTGCCCCGGTCCAACCGGGCCCCAGGCAAGTCGAGCATTTATGAAGCTCCGTCCCATCCTTCTAGGTGTTCTGGCGGCCCTCTTGGGCATCGTTCTCCAGATCTTGTACATGCGGCGCTTCGAGCAGGAAGCGTCCGGCGGGTCGAAGATCGAGTTGCTCGTGGCCGCGCAGGCCATCGAACGCCGTCAGCCGATCACGCCCGACATGCTCGCGGTTCGCGCCGTGCCGCAAGCCTACGTCGACGACCGCGCCGTTCGTGCCGTCGACCGCGAGAAGATCTTGAACCTGCGCGCCGTCTCCAAAGTGCCGGCGCTCCAGACTCTGGCGTGGACGGACGTCATTGCATCGACGGACGACCAGCGCGACTTGAGCACGCTGGTTCAGCCCGGCAATCGGGCAACGCCCATTCGCGTGATGTTCGAGGAGTCGTTGGAGCTGATCCGGCCTGGCGATTTCGTCGACGTGATCGGCACCGACGCGGAGAGTCGATCGGCCAGCGTGCTTCTACAGCGTGTTTTGGTGCTGGCGGCCGGTCTCGACACCACGATAGAGCGCAGCACCGACAAGAAAAGCGCCACACGTACCAGCCTGCTCACGGTGAGCTGTAGCCTGCAGGAGGCTCAGCTCCTTACCCTGGCTCAGGCCGTCACCCGTTTGGTCGTCGTCCTTCGCAACTCCAACGACCCCCGCGTCGTGGAGTCGCCGCCGGACGTTTCGCGGAACCAGCTCTGGGATCCGGTGGCCCGCAGCGCCGTTCAATCAGCCAATCATCGACCGATTCGTCTCGGGGAGGCGCCATGAAGCACCGATTGTCGGCAGCTGGGGCACTCCTTCTGGCGCTTTCTTTCGCCAGCGTCTCGCTGGCGCAGAAGGCCAAGGCGCCTAAAGACGCAAAGTCCGACGTTACGACGGAGGCGAGCAACGAGATCGTTCTTTCGGTCGGCGAGACGCGCACGATCTCCGCCCGTGACGTGAAAAACTACTCCGAGGGGGTTACCGGAATCATCGACGTGAGGCTCACCACGGACGCGAGCCAGTTTGTCCTGGTTGGTAAGAAATCGGGTTCCACCACTCTGCTCTTGATCAAGACCGACGGTTCCCAGACCACGATTACCGTCAACGTCTTTTCCCGTTCGCCGGCGCTCGTCGAGAAGGAGCTTGCCGACCTCCTCGTCGGCCTGAACGTGAAATCGCGGCGTGTTGGGGCTCAAATCGTGCTCGACGGCCAGGTCGCGGACGAAGAGGAGCTCAGGAAAGTCCAGAAGATCGCGAGCCTCTATCCCGACCAGGTCACCTCGCTCGTGCAAGTGGCCAACAGTGCGGTGCCGACCGCCACGGGTCGCGTCGAAAATTATTTGATCCGGATCGACTTCTACTTCGTTCAGTACGACAAGGCCTCGAGCTACGGGATCGGCGTGGCGTGGCCCGCAGCGATCGGCGCCGGGGCCACGGCCGAGCTCAACTACGACTTCTTGCTCGGCAGCGTGCGGAACGCGACGGCCAGCGTCACCGCGCAGCCGTTGCCGCGGCTCGACATCGCGACCGCTCGCGGCTGGGCCAAAGTGCTGAAGCAATCCACGGTCATCACCAACAACGGCAACCAGGCCATGTTTCAGAACGGCGGCGAGCAGAACTTCTCCGTCAACACGGGCCTCACCATCGGCGTCCAGAGCATCGCGTTCGGCACGGTCCTGACCGTTCAGCCTCTCTACAATCCGATCTCGCGCGAGCTCAACATGAAGCTGGACGCCGACGTGAGCGATCTCACGGCTGCAGTCTCCGGCACCAATCTGCCAGGTCGGACCACGTCCAGGCTCCAAACCAACGTGACCTTGAAGCTCGGCCAGTCATTGGTGCTCTCGGGCATGCGGAACCGATCCTTGTCCCATGCCGTGAATGGCTTACCGGGGCTGAGCGAGATCCCCATCCTCGGGGTCCTGTTCGGGACGCACTCGAACCAGGACCTGCAAACCGAGGGCGCCATCTTCGTCGTGCCGAGCGTCGTTCAGACGGTACCGAACGACGCGGCCGAGCTCGTGGACGTCGCACTCAAGAAGTTCAAGGCGTACGACGGGGACCTCGAAGCCGTTCACCCTTACGACAAGGCGCCCGGCGGCGGCGCCGGTGTTCCAAAATAACGGTGCGCGGACGGGGACCCGGCCACCCATGAAACTGGAAGTCGTCATTGCCACCCAAAGGGAGACCCAGCGTCGAGTGCTGGAGTCGGTGGACGGTTTCTTGAGCATTGGCCGCGGGCAAGAGTGCAGCATCGCCCTCGACAGCGCGCTGGTATCACGCCGCCACGTGACGATAGAGCTCACGGGCGAGGGCCTCCGCGTTCACGACTCGTCGCGCAACGGAACGCTGGCAGGAGCGCTCTTCATCAACAACGGAGCGGCCAAGGTGCCCTTCGGCACGCCGCTGACGATCGGGGAATTTACGATCTCGGTGCACCAAGCCGGAAGCCTTCCCGCGGCCAACGGCGCGGCTCGGCCCCAGCCGCTGCCCGGACGGCCGCCGCGTGCTGCTCGCGAAGAGCCGACCCAGCCGCCGCCCGCAAAAGCGCCGTCCGACAAGCCCGTCAACGAGGTCGAGCAGCGCGATCGCGATCTCGTGGAGCAGGCCGAGCGGCGCGAGGCGGTTTCTCTGCGCAGGGAGATCCATCGCTTGCTCTTGGAGCACCTGGACTTGGCGACGGTCGAGGCGGCGAAGCTCGACGATCCGTCCCTCAGGCCCAAGCTCCTGGTCGCCCTTCGGCGCATCGTGGGCACGCTCGAGGAGCGCATTCCGGCAAATGTGAACCGCGACGAGCTGGTCGGCGAGATGGTCGACGAAGCGCTCGGTCTCGGGCCGCTCGAGAATCTTCTCGCCGACCCCGCGGTGAGCGAAATCATGGTGGTCGACCCGGACACCATCTACGTCGAGCGGAACGGAAAGCTCACCCAATCCACGTCGCGCTTCACGGACGACGAACGCGTGAGAGCGATCATCGAGCGTATCGTGACCCCGCTCGGCCGGCGTATCGACGAATCGTCCCCCATCGTCGACGCGCGTCTGCGCGACGGCTCGCGCGTGAACGCTGTGATCCGCCCGCTGGCGCTACGCGGCTCCTGCATCACCATTCGCAAGTTCTCGAAGAGCCCGCTCACGCTCGAGAAGCTGGTCTCGTTCGGTGCTCTGACTGAAGAGATGGGTAGGTTTCTCACGCGCAGCGTGGTCGCCAAGAAGAACGTGGTGATCGCCGGCGGCACGGGCAGCGGCAAGACCACGCTCTTGAACGTGCTGTCGGGCGCGATCCCGAGCGACGAGCGCATCGTCACGATCGAGGACGCCGCGGAGCTGCAGCTCCGGCAGCCGCACGTCGTGTCGCTCGAGACTCGCCCCGCGAACATGGAGGGCAAGGGCGAATACACGATCCGCGAGCTCGTCAAGAATGCACTGCGCATGCGTCCCGACCGGATCGTCGTCGGTGAGTGTCGAGGTGGCGAGGCGCTCGACATGTTGCAAGCGATGAACACCGGCCACGATGGCTCGCTCACGACGACTCACGCCAACTCGCCGCGGGAGGCGCTGGCCCGACTCGAGACGCTCGTGCTGATGAGCGGGCTCGAGCTTCCCGTGCGCGCCATCCGCGAGCAAATCGCGGGTGCCGTCCACGTTCTGGTTCAGCAGTCGCGGCTCTCCGACGGTAGTCGCCGGGTGACCGCCATCACCGAGGTGACCGGTATCAACGACGAGGGCGAAATCGAGATCGTCCCGATCTTTCAGTTCATTCGCACGGGCACGAGCGACAAGGGCAAGGTGATCGGGGAGTACCGCGCGACCGGCTTCTTGCCGACCTATTTGAATCAGTTTCTGGTCATGGGCCTGGTCAAGCCCGGGGAGCGCTTCCTGTGAGCTTTCTCGATCACCCGTTGCTGATCAAGCTTGGCGGGCAGCTCCTGGTCGTGCTCGGCGTGAGCTGGCTCATTTACGCGGCGTTCGCCGGGGACACGGTGCTCACCCGCTACTATCGAAAGTATACGGCGCACCTCGACCGCTCGTTGAAGCTCCTGTTCATGCCCGCCGTGGGCGAGAAGATCTTCCTCGGGCAAGCGTTAGCGGCCGCTGCCGTCACGGCGCTCGGGCTGACCATAGACCTAGATTATTGGTATTTGGGGCTTGTTCCGGTGCTTTTCGGACCGTTGCTCTGGGTGCGCAACAAGCGCAGCGAGCATATCACCCGGCTCGAAGCTCAGCTCGATGCTCTGATCATGGGGCTCGCCAATGGGCTGAAGACGGTGCCGAGCCCCTCCGCGGCGCTCAGCTCGATCGTGCCCGTGCTGCCGACGCCCATGCGGCTCGAGATTGACCGGTTGCTGAAGGAGATGCGCATCGGAAGCACGCTCGAGCAGGGCATCTTGAACATGTCGTCCCGCCTGAACAGCATCGACATCGACAACGCTCTCTCCGCGCTGCTCATCGGCTTGCAGGTCGGCGGCAACCTGCCCACCGTGCTCGAGAACACCGCCGCAACCATTCGCGAAATGAACCGCCTGCAAGGCGTCGTGAAGACCAAGACCTCGGACGCGCGGGCTCAGCTCTGGGTTCTCGCGGCGTTCCCGTTCGTCATCTGCGGCGCGTTCTCGGCGCTTGACCCAACCTACTTCGATCCGCTGCAAACCACGTTCGCCGGCACCCTGGTGGTCACGCTCGCCCTTGGGTTGTGGCTCGCATCACTCCTGGCTGCCCGCAAGATCCTGAAGGTCGACATATGAGCGTGCGCTTCATCACCTTGCGTATCATTGCCCTTCTAACGACGGCCGTTGCGCTCTTCGTCATCGTTCACGTCGCGGCATCTGCCCCGGCGGGCGACGGCAAGCGGCTGGGCCTCCGGGGCCTCAAGCGCCAGCGAGCGCTGCAGACGGCTCCCTTCTGGACGACCCTCGAGCCCATCGTGCGCTGGATCGGCGCGCGTTCCTCCGGCCTGATTTCGGAGGAAACCCGCAAGGGGATGAATCAAAAGATCTCCCTAGCGGGCGATTTTCTGGGGCTCCTGCCCGAGGAGGTCGTCGGCCTCAGTGTCCTCACGGCGATCGGCGGGCTCGGGGTGGGAGCGCTGGCCGGCTCGCTCACCGGCATGGGCAACATCCTCGTCATCGCCGGGCTGTTGATCGGCGCGGCCATGCCCTCCATGCGCATTTCGGAGGCGGCCGCGGAGCGCATGAAGAGAGTCGACCGTCGGCTGCCGAGCGCGATCGACCTCCTGGCGCTCGCGATGGGAGCAGGGCTCGACTTCCCCGGTTCGGTGCGACAAGTGGTTGAGAAGTCCGGCGCCCCGGACGATCCGGTGGTCGAAGAGTTCACGCTGATACTGCAGAGCCTACAGCTCGGTCGCACGCGCAGTCACGCGCTCGAGGAGTTTGCCGCGCGCGTGCCGGCCGACGCCGTCGTCGAGTTCGTGGGTGCCGTCGTCCAGGCCGAGATGCGAGGCAACCCGGTGGTCGAGGTGCTCAGGATTCAAGCCGAGGTGTCGCGGCGCAAGCGCACGGTGCGCGCCGAAGAGGCCGCCGCCAAGGCCGGGGTCGCGATGATCGGGCCGCTCGTGCTGGTCTTCGTGTGCATCCTGATGCTGATTGTCGCGCCGATTGTGATGAAATTGCAGGCCAGCGGATGACGAAGCACCGCGAAACCCGAGGATAGACCGTGGGCATCATCCAATTCGATATTCGCCACCCGGACGCTCGACGCGAAGCGATCGTCATCGAGGGCGAACGCGCAATGATCGGGAGCGCGTCGCACTGCGACGTTCGTCTGCCCATGGATCAAGCCGCCTACGAGCACGTGCTGATCGAGTCGTTCTCCGGCACGCTGCGCGCCGAAGCCAAGGCAGATCATCCGCCCGCGACGATCAACAACATGCCGCTCACCCAGAGCGCGCTGTCGGCCGACTCGGTGCTCGGTATCGGTAGGATCCGCATCTTCGTCAGCTTCGTGGCCGACCTGGCGGAGGGGGGCGGCCCGCGGACGAAGGAGAAGAGCAAGAGCAACCCGATGGTGCAGCTCGGGCTCCTCGTGATGTTCGGACTCGGCGCCTACGTCTTGTTGGCGGACGACGAGGTGCCCATCGCGCCGCCTCCTGCGCAGGCCCCCGAGCTCTTCGCTGCCGCCGCGCCGACTTGTCCGCAGTCGGATCCGTCAGCGGCGCGTGCTTTCGCGCTGGAGCAGTGCGAGCTCGGGGACACCAAGCGGGAGCGCGTGCCGTTCGCCGTGAAGGAGGGGGTCGAGGCGGTGTCGTTGTTCGAGCTCGGCGCCGCCTGCTTCAAGGTGGCGGGAGCGCAAGACGACGCGCGCTACGCGGACGAGATTGCAAAAGGCCTCAAGCGCGAGCTGGTGGACGACTTTCGCGCGCGTCGCATCAGGCTGTCGCACGTGCTCGAGGTGAAAGACTACGGGCTCGCCATCAAAGACGTGCAGGTGCTGTCGGCGTTGACGGACGGCAAGAAGGGCCCGTACGTCGAGTGGCTCCACCAAACCGCTCAGCAGCTCAAAGGCAAGGACGTCGAGGAATGACCGCGCGCTCGCTGGTTTTCCTGGTTGCTTTGTGTGCGGCGAGCTCGGCCTGCGCCAGCGCGGGGGACGAACGCAAGGCGGAAGCGGAAGCCGTTCAGAAGGAGTCGACGGTCACCGAGCTGCTCAAGAAGGCGGAGGCCTCCGTTTCCGTCGGCGATACGACGCGCGCCGAGGAGTACTACGCCTCCGCGCTGAAAGCCGGCGCGGACCCGCATGTCGTCATTTCGAAGCTGCTCGTGGTCTGCGTGGCGGATCAACGCTTTCCTGCAGCAATCGAGTACGCGGAACAGTACCTCTATCGCCGTCCGAACGATCTGGACATCGCGTTTGCGGCCGCGTCGCTGCATGCTGCGGTGGGCGAGGTCCCGCGAGCACGGGAGCTTTTCGAGCGAGTCCTGCGCGGGCAACCGGACAGGGCCGATGCGCACTACGCGCTCGCCTCGGTGCTGCGCGTGGAGGGGGAAGAGCTCGAGCTCGCCGACCAGCACGACCTCGCCTACCTGAAGCTCAACCCGAGCGGGCCCTTTGCGGAAACGGCGCGTGC
The DNA here is from genome assembly GCA_035558375.1 of Polyangiaceae bacterium. Classification (GTDB taxonomy): domain Bacteria; phylum Myxococcota_A; class Polyangia; order Polyangiales; family Polyangiaceae; genus PMG-095. The sequence continues at coordinate 4,285 of DATMCL010000566.1, read as the reverse complement.
TCGGTTGCTGAGGGACGTCCGATGATCCCGAAGGAGATTTTCGAGCAGACGCTCCTGCAGTTCTTCGCACCGATCGTGCCGTTCTTGGACGACCCGGCGGTGAGCGAGGTGATGATCAACGGTCCCAATCAGATCTACATCGAGCGGAAGGGCCAGCTCGAGCTCACCGACGCCAAATTCCCGAGCCGAGAAGCGTTGCTCGCGGCGCTGCGAAATCTATCGCAGTTCGTGGGCAAGCTCGTGAACGAGGAGCACCCGATCCTCGAAGGCCGTCTGCCTGACGGCTCGCGCGTGGAGGCGCTGATTCCGCCCGTCGCGCCCGAGGGGCCGCACATCGCGATTCGCCGCTTCTTCAAGGAGACGCTGACGGTCCAGCGTTTGGTCGAGTTCGGCTCCATGCCGGGCATCGCGGCCGCCTCGCTGCAAGCATTCGTGATTTCGAAGCTCAACATCATCATCGCGGGCGGCACGGGCAGCGGCAAGACGTCGATGTTGAACGCTCTGTCGGGCTTCATTCCCGACGGCGAGCGCGTCGTGGTGATCGAGGATTCGCGCGAGATTCAATTTCAGAAGCCGCATGTCGTCCAGCTCGAGGCACGCGCCGCGGACCCCAAGGGGCGGGGCGGCGTGGGCATCCGCGATCTGTTTCGGGCGACGCTGCGCATGCGTCCGGATCGCGTCATCGTGGGCGAGATCCGCGGCGGCGAAGCGCTCGATATCGTCCAGGCGATGACCAGCGGTCACGGCGGTTGCATGGGCACGCTGCACGCGTCCTACCCCAAGGACACGCTGACGCGCCTCGAGACGATGGCGATGATGAGCGACGTCGAAATGCCGCTCGCAGCGATGCGCCAGCAGATCGGCTCCGGCGTCCAGATGATCGTGCAGGTTTCCCGGTTGCAGGACGGCAGCCGTAAGGTGACGCACATCACGGAGTGCCTGGGCTTCGACCTGGACACGCAAAAGTACCGCCTTCAGGACGTCTTCGTACGCAAGTACAACGGGCTCGACGCCAACGGCAAAGTCATCAGCGAATTGGTGCCGAGCGGCGTTCTCCCCAGCTGCATGCACCAGCTCGAAGAGCACGGTGTGACGCTCCCCGACCCCGTGATTCAGGCGGCTCGCGCCGCGAACGCCCAGCACGGTTACCACGGAGGCGCGGCGTGAGTGCGTCTCCAGCACCGACCGTCGTCACCGTCGTTGGGTGCGAGGCACGAACGCCCTCGTGTTCCTTCCCGATGGGGAACCCCGTTGCCGGTTTCAGCGTTGGGGCCCAGGCCGATTGGGTCATCGCGGCCGCGGCCGTCGCGCCCGTTCATCTCTACTTGGCCTTCGATGGGCGCGACGTCCACGTGGCTCCGGCGGCACAGAACGCGAGCGTCTTTTTGGACGGCAGAGAGCTCGGTCCGGGCTGGCAGCTCGCCCCGGTCGGCTGCGAGCTTCGCTTCGGCACTGTGGCCCTGCTGGTCACGAACGAGGATGCGCGACGTGGCACTCAGCCGCTCCATCCTGCGATCAGGCCCAGCGTGCCTGCGCAGCCCGGCGGCCAAGCTCACACCCAGATTCTGTCGCGCACGGTGGCGGTGAAGGCTGCCCCCACGGCCGCGGGTCGTTCCGAGCCGCCGCCCCAGGCTGAGGGATCGCGCCCGCCGATGGCGGGGTTCGCGCCCGTTCAGCCTGCTCCTCACGTTCAGCTCCGCGGCACCCAAGCGGTTCAGCCGGCGGGAGGCGGCGCGGTCCCTGCTCCCGGTCATGGGCTCACCGCCACGGCGCAGTGGCATACGCCGGCAGCAGTCGCGATGCAGTCTCGCGGGGCGTCGGCGCCACCGGCGGCACCGGCGCCGCCGGCGGCAAACCGCGAACAGCAGGCCCCGCCGCCGGCCAACGTCACCAAAATTCAGCCTACGGGCATGGTGCCGCTCGGGGGCATGGAGCGCACCCTCGCCTCGCGGACTGCGCCAGCACAGGCGGCGGTGCCACCGGCGGTACAGGTCTTCGCGTCCGCTGCCGCGCCGGCGCAGGTGGCGGTTCCACCCGCGGTCCAGGTCGTCGCGGCGGGCCCCCCGCCGGCACAGGTGGCGATGCCACCCGCGCAGGCCTCCGGGGCGAGCGCTCCCCCCATGCCGATGCTCGCGCCAGCCGAGCCGCCGCCGCCCGCGCAAGGCTCTCCCGGCGCTGCGCAGCCGAGCTCCTCGGCGCAAGCAAGCGACCCATTGGGACCGAACACGGTGGGGGACGGCGGCGCGTTGCGCGCCCACGCCGGCCGCGTCGCGGAGGCGACGCCGAGCGCCGCCATGAGGTCCGGTCAAGAGTACGCTGACGAGGTTCGCCGCGCCTCCGGTCCGACGCCCGTGCCGGCGGCGGGGCGTCCTGCAGGCGCGGCGAACGTGTGGCCGCCCAACGCCCACGGCGCCCACGTCCCCGCGCCCGAATTCCCCGCGCCCGAGGCGCAGCCCGTCGCCTCGAAGCTCTCGCTGGCGGCGTCGTGGCGTGAAGCGTCGCTCCCGAAGAAGCTGACGCTGGTGCTGCTTCCCTTTGCCCTCGTTGGATTCGTGTTGATGCTCGACGAGCCGGAACCTGAACCCGCTCGCGTCACGAAGGCGGCGAGCGCGAGTCCGTCGGCCTCCGCGGTCGCAGCGTCGTCGGCGCTGGCGGCAGCAGCGTCGCCAGCCACCGCGGCCCCTGCGTCGTCCGCGCTGGCCCTTCACGCGGGCGCGTCTGCGCCGTCGGCGGTTCTCTCGGTGGCGCCGCCGTCGGCCAGCGCTCCGTCCCACGCGGCCGCGGCGTCCTCGGTTGCTGCATCGGCCATCGAAGTCGGGAGCGCGGCAGCAAGCTCCTCGGCCGCTCCGCGCCCGCCGTACGCGGCGGCCGAGCGCGACGCGCTCACCGCAGCATTCGAAGGCCGGAACGCCGAAGCCGCCAGGCTCTACGAACGCCTTTCGAGCGCGTCCGAGGGCAAAGTGTTTGCGCTCGCCGCCCGTCTCGTTCGCGAAAACATCGTCCTCAAGCCCGCTATCTCCCACTAAGGCAAGCCCCTATGTCGAGTCGCCGCTCCATCGCATTGTCGCTCCTGGTACTGTGGGCCGCCGCCGCGTCGTTCACCACGAGTTGCAATGTCGCGCACTGCGAGAACTTGAGGGACGAGCTCACTGCCAAGAAGCAGGAGTGGCAAGCGTGCGAAAAGGACAGCGACTGCATCATCGTGGGCGGTAACCAGAAAGACTGCACCGGGATCTTCTCCTGCGATACGGCGGTCAACCGGCGCTACCGTGAGGACGCGGACCGGCGCATCGCTTCGCTGCCCGAGGAGACGGTCGACTGCGTCGCGTGCAAAGGCCCCAATTGTATCTCGGGCGAGATACCGCTCTGCGAGCCGTTGACGAAGACGTGCATCACCGTCACGGAAATCCTCGACGGCGGCACGATGCCGGACGCCGGCGATATGCCGAACACCGGCGACATGCCGGACGCCGGCGACATGCCGGACGCAGCCATGCCGAACGCCGGAATGCCGGACGGCGGGTGAAGTCCTCCGCTAGGCCGGGCGGTGCTTGCGCAAGAGCTTCTGCATCATCTGGCGTGAAACTTCGGCGATCGCCGCGGCGCGCGTCACGTTCCCCTGCGTGCGCGCGAGGACGGCGTCGACGTAAGCCTGCTCGAAGCGGTCGCTTGCCAGGCGTCGCGCAATGCGCAGCGGCTCGAGCGCCGTCGGCTCGAGCGGCTGCGGGGCACTCGTCGGGGAAGGGCGAGCCTGATTCGACGTGCTCGGGGCGGCGCCGTCGAGCGTCACCATCAGCACGACGGCGAAGAGCTCGCGCACGTTGCCGGGCCAAGCGTACGCGGCGAACGGCGCAAGCAGCGACGCGGGAACTTCGGGGACGGAGTCCGCGCGGCTCGTGCGATCGAGGACGTGCTCCACGAGCAACGGCAGATCTTCCATGCGCTCGCGGAGTGCCGGGATCCTCACCTCGTGGCGGGCGAGCCGCTCGAAGAGGCCGACCGCGAAGCGGCCGAGCTTTGCCTCGTGAGAGAGGTTCGTGCTGCTGGAGCTCAAAACGCGAACGTCGACGCGTGTTCCTCGGCTCGCGCCGCCTCTCGTCACCTCGCCCGTTTCGAGCACGCGCTCGACGCCGAGCTGCAGAGCTTTCGGCAGTGAGCCTACCTCGTGAAGATAGAGAGCTCCCGCGTGGGCTTGCTCGAACGCGCCGGCGTGCCCGTCGTGCCCGAACAGACTCTTTTCGGTCGGTGGGTGGCTCGGATCACTGCAGTCGACGAAGATGAAGGG
>DATMCL010000565.1:0-8040 GCA_035558375.1 Polyangiaceae bacterium | reverse complement strand
ACGCGAAGAGACACGACGTGCGCCTGCGAAACGGCGCCGTACGTCGGCGAGGGGACGGCGACGTGCCGGCGCTAGCGGCGACGCGCGTCCGCGAAACGGCCATGGGTTTCGCGTGGCGCCCGGCTAGTTGACGGGCGCGTTGGCGCCGCTGCGGCTCGGCTTCGCACGCGGAGCAGCGTCGAGCGATACCAAGCCAAGCCGCCGCCAACCGACCTGTGCCAGCCAGGTACGAGCGCGACCGACGACTTGGCGGTCGCCTGGATCGGCTGCCTGATGGTGCCTCAGCCAAGCCGCGCGCTCGGCGAAGGGGGGCGCGACGCCCGACGCGGGCCTCCAGGTTCGCCACCCGTCGAACCAGAGCCCGGACGAAAACGGATCGATTCCCGGCGCTCGCCGCCCACGCGCGTGCTTCCGAAAGTTCGTGAGGACGTAGACGAGCGCGTTCCGCACCTCGCGCGGCGTTCGCAGCGCCCGCCCGTGCCACCGATCCGCCCACAGCGGCCCGCGCCGCGACAAAAGGTCGTTCACGTAGCGGGCGACGCGGATGGCCACACTGCGTACGCCGCTCGAAAGCGCGCGCTTGTCGGCAGCCTCGACGATCAGGTGCACGTGATCGTGCTGCACGGAAAAGTGTAAAAGACGAAAGCGCGCCGGGTCGCGCCGAGCGGCGCGAGCCAGCGCGAGCCGAACCGTCGGATACACATGCTGACTGCGCAATGGAGCGACCCTCGCGCGCAACGTCACGTGCACGGGCTCGGCCGCCTTCTGCGGCGGCCGAGCCCGATGCGGCACATTCCCGCGCTCCGCCCGCTTCCGCCCCGCTCCAACCCGCGCACCGCCCCATTTCCCGGGAAATCGCAGCGGCAACTGTCCCGAGCGGGCCATCAAGCTAAGTATAGCCTATTTCATGTCAGCGGCAACCCATCCACCTCGAAATCGACGTCGCTCGAGTCGTCTCCGTCGCAATCGAGCTGCTCGCCGCACGGCGCCGCGCATCCTCTTGCCGCCGCACGGGAAATGCTTTTCAGCCTACGCCGCACGGCGCCGCACGGTGACCCCAACCCACCTCTCGAATTCGTTGGCGCGGTCGACGCGCCTTCGCGCCTACGGGGCCTCTGCGCCTACGGGGCCTCTGCGCCTACAGTGCCTTCGCGCCCTCGGCCGTCTTGATCGCCTGATCGAGCGCCGCTGGGCTGTACCCGACGAGGATTTGTCCCATGATGTCGATGACGGGGATGGACGCGCCGCCGCGGCCTGCGCGCGCGAGCTTCTGGTGCATCTCGGCTTGCGCGGCTTCGCTCGCTTCGATGTCTTTGTGGATCACGGTGACGCCGTGACCCTTGAGGTAGCTCTCGGCGGCGTGGCACGGCTTGCACCAGTCGGCGCCGTAGATGATGGCGACGATCTTGGAGGCGCCGGGACTGGGACCGGCTTGCTTGCCGGCAGGATTGCCGGCGACGCTTGCCGTGGGCGGCGGGGCGGCGCTCGGGGCGAGCGCTTCGAGACGCGCTTTGCGGCGTGAGGCGCCGAGCTCGTCCCATTGAGCGCGGGTGAGGGTCTTGAGGCGGTAGGAGCCGTCGGGAGCGGTCTCTTCGAGGTTCGCGACGTACACGAGCTCGCCGGTTCCCGCTTCCTTGTCGGCTTGGACGACGCGGACGCTCTTCCGGCCTTCGACGGGGACGTCGGCCGGCTTTTGGACGACGTGGAAGTCGCCCTTGTCGTCGATCCACGTGAGAAGGAGGTTCGGGGAATCGGCTTTGACGCTGAGCGGGGGAAGCGAAGCCGCTTTCGGCTCCGCCGAAACCGGCTTCGGATCGTTCGGATCCGTCGAGCGCTTGCAAGAGAAGGCGAGCAGGCAGAGCACGAGCACGAAGAGGCTCTTCCAGAGCGGCTTCACGAGGCACCCTTGGGCGCCGCGGCGCTGAGCTCTTCGGACAAGGAGACCCATGCGTGCATGACCTTCTGGAGCTCGCTCGAGAGCTCTCGCTCCTTTTTAGCCCATCCGTGCAGCTCCTCCCAGTTCGAGCCGGAAGCCTCGACGAGGAGCTTCTTGTAGCGGGCGACTTCGGCCTCGAGCTCGGCAATGCGTCCTTCGAGCAGCCCAACCTGCTTGGTCTTGCGCTCGATGTCGCGCGTCTGCTCCCGACGAGCCCGGTGCGCGTCGGCACCCAGAGTCGCCGGCGCGGGCGTGGGCGCGGGTGCGGCTTTTTGAGGTTGGGCACGGCGTTCGGAACGTGCCGAGGTCCGCTCGTTGCGCTCGCGTTCGTTGCGTTGGTTCGCGTTGCGCTTGCGTTCCAGTGCCTCGCAGTAGTCCTTGTATCCGCCCTCGTAGATGTCGACCTTCCCCTCGTGAAAGCTCACCGTGCGCGTGCTGACGTTTTCGAGGAAGCGGCGGTCGTGGGAGACGAAGACGACCGTGCCCTCGAAGCCGACGAGCGCTTCCTCGAGGATCTCCGCGGCGGGGATGTCGAGGTGGTTCGTCGGCTCGTCGAGGAAGAGGAGGTTGCGCGGCTCGAGCAGGAGCTTGGCGAGGGCGAGACGCGTGCTCTCGCCGCCCGAGAAGCTGTCGACGCGCCGGAGCGGGTCGTCGCCGTAGAAGCGGAAGCGCGCGAGGTACTCGCGCGCGCCATCGACGTTCAGGTCGCCGCGCACGCTGCGGATCTCCTCGACGCCCGTTTTCTTCGGGTCGAGCGAGCCGAGCTGCTGGTCGAAGTAGCCGTCCTTGAGGTTCGTGCCGCGCTTCACGTCGCCGCGGTCGGACTCGGCGCCGCGCCCGGAGAGGAGCTTCATGAGCGTGCTCTTGCCGCAGCCGTTCGGGCCGACGATGGCGACGCGATCGCCGCGGCGGATGAGGAGCTCGACGTTCGAGAAGAGCGCGGTGCCGCCGCGCTCGGCGGAGAGGGCGCGGGTTTCGAGCACGATGTCGCCGCTGCGGGGGGCCTCCGCGAAGCGGAAGCGAACGCGGCCGGCGCGCGCCCACACGTCTTCGGGGCGCTCGACGCGCTCGAGCTTCTCGAGCATGCGGCGCCGCGATTGCGCCTGCTTGGTTTTGGTGCCCGCGAGGTTCTTTTGGATGAACGCTTCGGTTTTCGCGACCATCGAGGCCTGCTCCTCGGCCGCCTTGCGCTCGCGTTCGAGATCGACGGCGCGCTCCTCGTGGTAGCGCGAGTACGGGACGGGGTAAGTGCGAAAGGCGCGCTGGCCGAGCTCGAACGTGAACGGGCATGCGGCGTCGAGGAACGCGCGATCGTGCGAGACGACGAGCACCGCGGCGCGCAGGCCCGAGAGGTAGCCTTCGAGCCAGCGGATCGTGTCGAGATCGAGGTGGTTGGTCGGCTCGTCGAGCAAGTAGAGCTCGGCGTCCGTCGCGAGCACGATTCCGAGCTCGAGCCGCCCGCGCTCGCCGCCGGACAGGGTCTTCACGTCGCGCTCCATGTCGCTCTCGCGGAAGCCGAGCTCGGTGGCGATCGATTCGACCTGGTGCTCGAGCGCGTCGGCGCCGGCGTGGTGGTAGCGCTCGGTGAGCTCGGCCAGCTGCTCGAGGGCCGCGCGCTCGCCGCTCGCCGCATCGGCTTGGGCGCGCGTGAGCTCGCGCCGGAGCGACATGATGTCGCCGAAGCCGGCGAGCAGCGCGTCGCGCACCGTGCCTTCGAGCCGGCTCTCGTGGCTCTGGCGGTAGTAGCCGACCTTCGCGCCCTTCTTCACGACGACGGAGCCGAAATCGGGAGTCACTTCGCCGCCGATGGCGCGCAGGAGCGTGCTTTTACCGGCGCCGTTCGGGGCCACCAGCGCGGCGCGTTCGCCTGCCTCCAGCCGGAACGTGACGTTCTCGAACAGCGCTTGGTTCGTGTAGCCGAACTTGAGATTGGCGACTTCGAGAACGGGCACGGCGGCGGTCTAGCACGCCTTGCGCGAGGGAAGGCGCCGCGAGCGGACCGCTACGGCGCGGGCGGCGGCGGGAAGGAGCCGCGCTCGCGCCGGGCGAGGCGCTCGGCGATCGTGCGGAACGTCTCCACGACGCCGATGATGAGGTACACGCTGAGCAGCCAGATCAGCACGAACTCGGGCCGGAAGCGCTGCCAGACGAACGCGCTCGACGCGAGCACGAAGAGGACGAGCAAGACCGTGCCGGTGTCGAAGCGGAGATCCTTGAACGAGCGGAAGCGCACGTTCGACACCATGAGGAGGCTCAGTCCGATGGTGACGCAGAGGAGCACGACGGTGTACTCCTCGCGCCCGATCAGTCCGTCCGCGGCGTGGTTCGCGACGACGAGGGAGATCAGGATGCCCGACGCGGGGGGCGTGGGCAGGCCGAGGATGTGACGCCCAGGCTTGCTGGGCACCCCGGACGGGTTCGAGGCGAGCACGTTGAAGCGCGCGAGCCGCACCGCCGCCGCCGCCACGTACATGAAGGAGACGAGCAGCCCCGGCACCGGCAGGCGATAAAGCACCCACTTGTAGACGAGCATCGCCGGCGCGACCCCGAAGGAGATCACGTCGGCGAGCGAGTCGATCTGGAGGCCGAACGCGCTCTGCGTCTTGGTCATGCGTGCGACGCGGCCGTCCATCAGGTCGAACAGCATCGCGAAGATGAGCAGGACGGCGGCGCGGTACACGTCGTCGTCGCCGGGCTTGTCGCGTGCCACGAGGCGAATCGCGTTGAAGCCGCAGAACACGCTGCCGAGCGTGATGAGGTTCGGAAGGACGAACAGCGTCTTCCGAAGGTCCAGTTTGGGTCGGGGGCGACCCGGGCGGCGTGGGCGGCGAAGCGACAACGAATCCTCGAGTCCGGGGCTTCGCCCCAAAGACCAGCGTACGACGGGCTCTTCTCCAAGGCCAGGTTCCTCGAGGTCCCAACGGACCGGCTGTTTGTCGGCAATTTGGCCGACGGGGCCGCCGAGGCCTACCCTTCGGCCATGCGCTCCGCGTGTCACCTGTCCCTTGCCCGCTGGGCAGTTCCGCTCGCTCTTTCGCTGGCGGCGTGCTCGACCGAGCACGATCCGATGGAAAAGCAGCTGAAGAAGATGCAGGACCAGCTCACGCAGCTGCAAAGCGAGACCGACCGCATGGGCGAGCGGCTCGACGCGGTGGAGGTGCGAGCGGCGAGCTCGCCCCGCGCGTCGGATGATCGGGTCGCCGCGGCCGGCCCAGCCACCACGCTGTCACGGCCCAAGCTCAAGATCGTCAGGGTCGAGCCCGGCGTCGAGCTCGGTACCGAGAGCGGTGACGCCGACCAGGCTGCCGAAGCCGATAACGCGCCTCGCGTGCTGATTCAGGGTGAGGGGAAGAGCCTCGAGACGCGTACCCTCCCGGCTCCGGCCGCCGCCAAGTCGGCGCCCGCGACCTCGACCAAGGCGCCGAAGGCGGACAAATCGCCGAAGTCCGACGCGTCGAAGTGACCATGCGGGCTCTCGTGCCGTCCGTCCTCACGACGCTCCTTTTGGGGGCGCTGCCGGCGTTCGCCCAGGCGCCGGGTCCCTCCGATCCCGGCGCGCCGGCCGCGCCTGCCCCGGCACCGGGTGCGACGAGCGGGGCGACGCAGTCGACCGTCATCACGCGCGGCCCGGCGGGAAGCTTCGTCGTTCAGCCCGCCGAGCCGGATCCGAATCAGAGCCTGCCGTCGAGCTCGCGCCCGAAGACGGGCAACCAGAGCGACACGTTCGACATGAACGTGTCGAAGGGCGGCCCGATCGTGGTCGGCAATCCGAACGGGACGGCCGTCTTGTCCGATGGGAGCGGCGAGCTTCGCGGCCGCCCGGTGCCACCCATCCACCTCGTGCGCCACGGCGACACGCTCTGGGATCTGTCGGACGGCTACTACGGCAATCCCTGGCAGTGGCCGAAGATCTGGGCCAATAACCCGCAGGTCAAGAACCCGCACTGGATCTACCCGGGCGATCAGCTGCGCATGCTGCCGGGCGACGGCACGGGCTCGGATCGCTTCGCCGGGTCGGGCGGCGGCGGCAAGGGCGACGGCACCGACGGCCGCCTCGTGACGCGCAAGGGCGGGCTCGTGAAGGACACGATCGTCCTCCGCGACCAAGGCTTCCTCGGCGATCCGAACAACGACACCTGGGGTGAGGTGGCCGGCTCGGTCGAGGAGCAGATGCTCCTCTCCGAGGGGAACCACGTGTTCCTGCTGATGAAGAACGACAAGACGCCGCGCCCGGGCGAAGTGCTCACGGTGTTCCGCAGCGTGCGCCCCGCCGACGACGTCGAGGGAGCGCGCAAGCCGCCCGGCGAGATCGTGCAGGTGCTCGGCACCGTGAAGATCCAGAGCGTCGACCCGAAGACGCACATGGCTCGCGGGACGATCGTCGAGTCGCTCGACATCATCGAGCGCGGCGCGAAGGTCGGCCCCGTGCGCCGCAAGTTCGCCGTGGTGCCCCCGCTCAAGACGGACAAGGCCGTGACGGCGCGCGTGCTCGCGAGCTTCTATCCGCACGTCTACCTCGCGCAGGATCAACTCGCGTTCCTCGATCACGGCAGCGAGGACGGCTTGCGCGCCGGCAACCGCCTGGTCGTGCTGCGCAAGGGCGATACCTGGCGCAACTCGCTCGGCGCCAAGATGTCCCGCGATCGGATGCGCCTCGACACCGATGACGTTCAGGTGGAGCGCACGCCGCTGCCGGGCGACGATGACCAGTTCCCGGAGGAGGCCGTGGCCGAGCTCCGCGTGCTCAGCACGGAGCGCTATTCGAGCTTGGCGATCGTCACGCAATCCCGCCGCGAGCTTTTGCCCGGCGACGTCGCGACGACGCGTCCCGGCCGCTGATCGCGCGGCTCTGGGCCTCCCCTGGCCTCGTTCGCGCGCCGGAGCCGGCCGGGTACAATGGCAGGCGATGGGTAAGAGCCGCGTCTTCTTTCCGCAAGAGGTGATCGACCGCTGGCTCGCCCTGGGCGAGGCGGAGCTCACCGGGGCGGAGCTCTGGCTGCGCTCGGAGCGGCGGCGCTACCGCGTGGTGGAGGCGGTGCGCATCGTGCGCGAGGTTTCGGGTGCGCCCGACGCGTTCGACGTGTCGGGCTGCGTGAAGACGCTCGGGTTCGTGAGCGAGCTCGGCGCGGAGCTGCTCGGAGACTCCATGATCGTCGGAGAGAACGCGTACGAAACCGTGATCGGCTGGCTCGGCACACCGCTCGCCGTGTCGGACCCCGCGGCCGACGGGAGCGACGAGAGCTACCGCCGCCGCTTCATCGGGGACCGCTGATGGACGCGCTCGCGACGATCGCCTTTTACCTCGGCGTGATCGCCTACTCGGCGGCGAGCACCCTGTTCTTCCTCGATCTGGCGCGCCAAGCCGCCCCGGCGTCGCGCTCCACCTGGGGGCCGCGCGTGCTCGTGGTCGCTGCGCTGCTCCACGCCGTGCACGTGATCACGGCGAGCCTCGTCTTGAATCGCTGCCCGGTCGATTCGCTGCATTTCGGGTTGAGCTTCAGCGCGCTCGTCGCCGTCGCGGCGTTTCTCGTGCTGCGGCGCTACGCGAGCCTCGACGCCGTGGGCGTGATCGTGGCGCCCTGTGCGCTCACGTTCCTGGTCGGAGCGCAGTTCGTCGGCGTGGAGGTCACGACCGATCCGCTGATCTCGCGCCCCCTGCTCGTGATGCACATCGCGGCCAACGTGCTCGGCGTCGGCCTGTTCGTCGTCGCGGGCGCCGCGGGCCTCTTGTTCCTGGTTTTGGAGCGGCGTCTGCAGACCCACCGCGCCGCGGGGCTCGGCGGGCGGCTGCCGTCGCTCGATACGCTCGATCGCTCCATGCATCGCCTGCTCTTGGGCGGTTTCCCGCTGCTCACGTTCGGCGTCGTGACGGGCGCGCTCTTTTCGCGCCACCTCGAGGATCTGTCGGGGGCCGCGTTCGCCCGCACGCTGTTCGGGTTCCTCACCTGGGTGGTGCTCACGGGGGTGCTCGTGCTCAGGCGCGTGGCCGGCGTGCGGGGGCGGCGCGCTGCCTACGGCACGCTCGCGGCGGTGCTCTGCATGTTTCTCGTCGTCGTCGTGTACGCGGTTCGACCCGGAGGCCACGGGTCGTGATCAGCGTCGTC
>DATMCL010000564.1:0-7013 GCA_035558375.1 Polyangiaceae bacterium | reverse complement strand
TCGATTGGGGCGCCATGGAGAGCGGCGGCCGCGAGTTCGTGCTCAAGGACACCGACCTTCGCTCGATCGTCGTGACGGCGCTCGAAGCATTCGAGCCCGTGCGCGAGCGGCGTCACGTCGAGCTCAACGTCGTCTTGCCGCCCGAGACGCTGCTCGTTCGAGCCGACCGCGGCGCGATGAGCGACGCGCTCCTGAACCTTCTCACGAACGCGTACAAGTACGGCGGCGATCCTCCGCGCATCGACGTCACCTTCGTCCAGGGCGCGCGCGACGTGACCGTCACCGTAAAGGACAACGGCCACGGCATCCCCGCGACCGAGCACACGCGGATTTTCCAGAAGTTCTACCGCGTGGACGACCGCCTTTCACGCGAGCGCGAAGGCTCGGGCCTCGGCCTTGCGATCGTGAAACACGTGATGAAAGCCCACCGCGGCCGGGTCGAGCTCGTGAGCGATCCGGGCAAGGGCAGCGCGTTTTCCCTGGTCCTGCCCTCCGCCCCGCTCGCCGGCTCGGAACGCCCGCCCAGTCGCGAAAGCATCGCGCCGAGTCATATTGCCTGAACGTCGAGGGACGGTGAAGCCGCGCTGGGCGAAGCCCAGCAGAAATGACCTAGGAGTCTTGGCAGGCCAGATCGATCCGCGACGGTCGCCCGAACCCCCACGACAAACCGGCGAGGCCGGTGGAGGGCCATAGATATCCAGAAAGGACGCGGGGCGCACGAGTCGGATCAGGCCAAAGACCTTTTCGGCCCCCCAACGCCCTCGGCCTCGCGTGTCCGCCAACCACTCGCTAAAATCATCCAGATGCCTGACGACCCCAAGCCGCGGATCCTCGTAATCGAGGACGACGAATCGATCACGCTCGGGTTACAGATGAACCTGGAGGCGGAAGGGTACAAGGTCACGGTCGCCATGGACGGGGAGGAGGGGCTCGGTCAGGCGAAGGACGGCGGCTTCGATCTGCTCGTGCTCGACGTGATGCTCCCGCGCATGAACGGCTTCGAGGTGGTTCGCTCGTTGCGCGCGAAGGGCGAGATGGTGCCCGTCATCATGCTGAGCGCGCGCGGCGCGGAGATGGACAAGGTGATGGGGCTCGAGCTCGGCGCCGAGGACTACATCACGAAGCCCTTCGGGCTCGCGGAGCTTCTGGCGCGCGTGAAAGCGGTGCTGCGGCGCGACGGCATCGTCCGGCGGCGCGGTGAGCTGCCCATGCGCGCCGCCGATCTCGAAGTCAATCCGCGCTCGCGCGAGGTGCGGCGCGAAGGCGCGCTCGTCGAGCTCACGGCGACGGAGTTCGACGTTTTGTGGGCGCTCATCGAGGCGAACGATCGCGCCTTGGCCCGTGAGGAGCTGGTCGAGCGCGTGTGGGGTCCCGGTCACGCCGTGACGCTCCGCACCATCGACAACTTCGTCCTGCAGCTTCGCGCCAAGCTCGAAGCCGATCCCGCCGAGCCCCGCCACCTCGTGACCGTGCGCGGCGTGGGCTATCGCTTCAAGCCGTAGCTCGCGGCTTTGCCGCCGGCTGACGCGGCAGGGAGTTGTGGTAAATGGTCCTTCCCCGTGGACCAGAACCTGCTTCGCTCCTACTTCGGCACGATCTACGAGCTGCCGCTCGAGACGGGCGTCGTGCGCGTCTCCATCGACGGCGAGGTCGTGAAGGATGCGAGCGGACTGCCGCCCGTCCTGCGGCAGGATTTCGCGCTCATCACGGCGTACAACCCGCGCAGCATGCCGCTCCCGCGGCGCGTGAACGAGGGCCGCCAGCAGGTCTTGCGCGATCTCTTGGTGCTCGGCTGCTACCGCGTCGAGCAATGCGTCGGCTACGACGAGGAGCCCGAGGGGCCCTGGCGCGAACCGGCCTGGCTCGTTCAAGGCATCCCCCGCGACGAGGCGATCGGCTTCGGCCGCTCGTTTCGCCAGAACACCATCGTTTACTGCCGCGGCGCCCGTCCGGAGCTCATCGTCACCGATCAGACGCTCGACGAGCTCGGGCGCACGTTTCAGGGTAACTGGCGCATCCGCTGACGATTGTTCCGACCGCTCCAGGGGCCTCGGGACAACTAGGGGGAGGCACCCGCATGCAGCGCCCCTCCTTCTTTGCCCTGGCTCTCGGCGCTAGCGCCATCGTCAATTGCTCGAGCGGCGAGAACACGCCTGGCGGCACCGCCGCGACGGGCACGTCTGCGACCGCTGGTGCCGCCGGAAAAGGCGGAACGGGGTCGGCCGGCGGCGCGGGCGCTCCAGAGGGCGGAAAGTCAGCGGGCTCCGGCGGCGCGAGCGCGGCTGCTGGGGCGATGACGGGCGGCACGGCGGGCACCACCCCGGGTGGCGCCGCGGGCACCGTGTCCGGAACGAGCGGGGCGGGCGGGTCCGGCATGCAGGGCGGCAGCGCAGGACTGGCCGCAGGCGGTGGCGACGGCGGCGCGAGCGCGGGTAAGGGCGCCGCCGCGGGTATGGCGGGTGGGGGCAGCGGCGGTGCGGCTGCGGGCATGGGCGGCGCTGCGGGCAAAGGAACTGGCGGCGCCGCGGGCAGCGGCGGCACGGCGCTCCCCTTCTCCTTCTACATCGGCGCCGACATCACCGATCAGGAGCCGCAGTCCGAGAGCACGCGCGCGTCGCTCCTCACGCTGATGAAGTCGCACGGCTTCAACACCATCCGCCTGCGCACGTTCGTCGATCCGAAGGCCTCCGACGGCTACGACAAGCAGAACGGCTACGCCGATCTCGCGCACACCATCTCGTTCGGCAAGCAGATCAAAGACGCCGGCATGGGGTTTTTGCTCGACTTCCACTACAGCGACAACTGGGCCGATCCCGGTAAGCAATGCGTTCCCGTGGCGTGGCAAAGCCTCGGCACCATCGACGAGATGGCGACCGCGCTCCACGACTACACGAAGGACGCGATCGAGAAGCTCATCGCGGGCGGCGCGCGGCCCGACATGGTGCAAATCGGCAACGAGACGACGCCCGGCATGTGCATCCACAAGTGCGACAGCGGCGGCCAGCCCACGGGCACGAATTCGGTGAACGGCAGCGCGTCGAACTGGGGCAATCTCGGCAAGCTCTTGAAGGCCGGCGCCAACGCGGTGCTGGAAGTCGACTCGGCCATCGTCATCTCGCTCCACATCGACAAAGGCGACGAGTTCGGCTCCACCAAGAGCTGGATCGACAACGCCGTGAAGCAAGGCGTCCCCTTCACCGCGTTCGGCGAGTCCTGCTACCAAAAATATCAGGGCGATCCGAGCAGCACGACGAACACCAAGAACGGTTGGACCTCCACGTTCACGCAACTTGCCAGCACGTATCCGGACATCAAGTTCTTCGCGGCCGAGTACGGCCCGATGCAACGCGAGATCAACGACGTGCTCTACGCCTTGCCCGAGAACCAGGGCATCGGCACCTTCAACTGGGAGCCGACCACCCAGGGGGATTGGAACACCGGTCACGATCTGATCCGGCGCACGGGCACCACGTACACGGCGCAGCCGGACCTCGCGCTTTACGACGACATGATGACGGCGTACGCCGACCGGCTCTGAGTGCCTGCGGACCGCCGCCGAAACGCCACTTTCGGGCGGCGGCTGGCGCGCCGTGCCGGCGTGATACGCTAGGGGACCGTCGTGAAGCGCTGGCTTCTTGCCCTCGCCCCGTTGCCGCTGCTCTTCGCCCTCGGAGCGTGGGCATCGGCGCGGGTTGCGGATCGCGTCGCCGTCACGGGCGCGAATGTGCTCCTCCTGCTCGCGCCGCTCGCGCGCGACAGCCCGTCTGCCGAGGCGGAGGAAGCGCCTGCCCTGGTGATTCCGACTGAATTCACGTTGATGGGCGACGCGCTCGGCGGAAGCGTCCACCCCGCGCCTCCGCCGTCGAAGCACCCGCGCGGAAAGAAGACGGCGCCGGCCTCGACGCCCGTCGTGTTCGTCTCGCAGGAGCAAGTGCTGCGGCTCGCCTCGACGCGCGCTCGCCCGCACGGCGCGCCCGTTCCCGCGAGCGGCGCACGCCCCGCCGGGCTCAAGCTCGCGGGCGTTGCCGCGCTGGGCATCGGCATGCAGGACGGCGACGTGCTCACGCGCGCGGTGGGTCAGCCGGCGCTCTCGAGCGGCGCCGTCATCCAGGCGGTGCTTTCCGCGCGGGCTCGGCGCGCGCCCGTGCTCGAGGGCGAGTTCTGGCGCGGCAACCAGCGCTGGCTCATACGCGTGGAGCAGCCGTACCTTCCCGAGCGTCACGCCGTCGAGACGCCCGCCTCCCCCGTGGAAGCCCCCACGGAGGCCGTGGTCGGTCCACGCTTGACTCTCCGGGATCCGAGCCCAACATTCGGTGGGCCATGAAGACAACGCATTTCCGTGCCCTCCGCCTCGCTCTCGTTGCCGCCGGCCTCGCTGTCGCGGCGCCCTCCTTCGCGTCCGTCGTCACGCCCCTCTGCGGCGGCGAAAAGGACGACCAGCAGGACAAGAACAAGAGCAGCGAGAACAAGAAAGAGAAGGAGCAGCCGAAGAAGCCGACGAACCCCGCCTGACAACGGCGCGGGTTCGCGCTATAGGCGCTCCCTCGATGGCCCACGAGGTCGACTGCATCAAGCTCGGACGTAAGGCCGAAGGACTACCGAAACCGCCGTTCAAGGGCGATCTCGGCCAACGCGTCTATGATCAAATCTCGGCCGAGGCCTGGCGCCAATGGCTCGAGCACTCGAAAATGCTCATCAACGAGTACCGCCTCGATCTCACGAGCGAGAGCGGCCAGCGTTTGTGGATGACGGAGTGCGAGAAGTTCTTCTTCGGCGAGGGCTCGACCGCCCCGGCCGAGTTCCGGCCGGTCGAATAGCGAACGCAGCCTTCGGCGCACGCTGAGGGGAGAATCGAGCCGCATGTCGACGCGCACCCTGGGCATGAGCGAGGAGGTCTGGCGCTACCTCCTCGATGTCACCGTGCATGAGGCGCCGCTCCTCGCGCGCCTGCGCGAGGAGACGCAGAAGCTCGCGGACTCCGGCATGCAGATCTCGCCGGAGCAGGGTCGCTTCATGGCGTTCCTCGTGGAGCTGCTCGGCGTGCGCCGCTACCTCGAGGTCGGCGTCTTCACCGGATACAGCTCGCTTTCGGTCGCGCTTTCGCTCCCTGCCGACGGTCGCATCGTCGCGTGCGACATGAGCGACGAATGGACGAGCGTCGCCCGCCGCTACTGGGCGGAGGCGGGCGTGGCCGAGCGCATCGAGCTCAAGCTCGGTCCCGGTGTCGAGTCGCTCCGAGGTCTCGTTGCAGGTGGTGCCAAGGGCTCGTTCGATCTCGCCTTCTTCGACGCCGACAAGGAGTCGAGCCTCGAGTACTTCGAGCGTGGGCTCGAGCTCGTTCGGCAGGGCGGCGTGCTCGCGTTCGACAACGCTCTCTGGGGCGGCAAGGTCGCCAATCCCGCCGAAACAGCGGACTCGACGCTGAATCTGCGCGCCCTGAACGCGAAGGCGTGCTCCGACCCGCGTGTGAGCGCTTCGCTCGTTCCGATTGGGGACGGGCTGTTGCTCGTCCGTAAGCGCTGAGCGCCGTCTTGCCGCGGCTTCAGTGTCGCGGCAAGACGCTCGGCGGCGCGTCGGTCCAGCCCGCGACGGTTTCCGCTTCGCGCAGATCGTGGGCGTTGTAACCCATCAGGTAGAAGAGGGTGTCGAGCCGCTCGTGGTGATTGAGGCTCATGTCGGCGACCGCCTGGAGCTTCGGCTTCGCGCGGAAGGCGATGCCGAGCCCGGCGCTCTGCAGCATCAAGACGTCGTTGGCGCCGTCGCCGATCGCAATCGTCTGGCCGAGGCGCAGCCGGTACGCCTGGGCCATGTCGCGCAGGACCTGGCTCTTGCGCTCACCATCGACGATCGAGCCGCGCACGCGGCCGGTGAGCTTGCCGTCCGCGATCTCGAGCTCGTTCGAGACCGCGAAGTCGAGACCGAAGCGCGCCTTGAGATCGTCGACGAAGAAGGTGAAGCCGCCGCTGACGAGCCCGATGCGGTAGCCGAGGCCCTGGAGCAGCCGCACGAAGCGGTCGGCGCCGGGTGTGAGCTCGTAGCGATCGGCGAGCGTCTTGGCCTGCTCGAACGGGAGCCCTTCGAGCAGCTTCACGCGCTCGGTCAGCGCCTGTTTGAAGTCGATCTCGCCGCGCATGGCGCGGGCCGTGATGGCAGCCACCTGGTCTTTGACGCCCACGAGCGCCGCGAGCTCGTCGATGAGCTCGCCCTTCACGAACGTGGAATCGACGTCCATGCAGACGAGCCGCTTGTCGCGCCGGAAGATGTCGTCTTTCTGCACGGCGAGGTCGACACCGAGCTCCATGCCGAGCCCGAGCAGCTTGCCGCGGATATCGGCGAGCTCACCCGCGTCGGGACGCGTGCCTGGCTTCAGGTCGACGATGAGCTCGAGGCCCGTGAGCTCGCGATCGCTGAGCGAGCGGATCTCGCGGATGTTCATGCTGCGCTCGGCCATGAAGCGCGTGATCATGGCGGCCGCGCGTCCGTCACTGAGCGGTCCCAAGACCGTTACCGCGAGGGTGCCGGGCGTCGTCACGTTGGCTTCGCCCCCGCTGCGATACGGGCTCACCTCGAGCCTGAGCCCGAGGTCCGCCACCGCGAACAGGATCTTGCGGAACGCGTTCGACGTCGTGGGAATGTCCACGATCGCAGAGAGCATCAGGTAGCCGTGCAGCACCGACTGACCGATGTCGACCAGGTCGGCGCTCTCCTCCGCGATGATCTCGGTCAGGCGCGCGGTGACGCCCGGCCGGTCGGTGCCGGCGATGTGGAGGACGATGCGGTCCGGATGCTCGTGCGAAGCCATGGGCGGCCCTATTTAGCATCGTTTTTTCCCGCTACGAGTTGAGGCTCGGGGCGACTCGTGCGAGACCTTCGCGTGGCGTTCGGATCGCGGCTTCTGCCCCTTGGCCTGGTGCTCTTCGTCGCTGGTTGCGCGAGCAAACCGATAGATACGGGCGACGGTGGTGGCAGTGGAGGCGGTGGCGGCAGCGGCGGCAGCGGCGGCACGCAGGGCA
>DATMCL010000563.1:0-3258 GCA_035558375.1 Polyangiaceae bacterium | reverse complement strand
ATCGGCCGGGCAAGACGCTGGTTGCGCCTGGGCGCGACACGCCGAGGTGCTAAAGGGGGGCCCCCATGAGCCACGCCGACGGCATTCGTAACGTCGCCATCATCGCACACGTCGACCACGGCAAGACCACGCTGGTCGACGCCATGCTGCGCCAGACCGGGACGTTCCGCACGAACGAACAAGTCGTCGAGCGCGTCATGGACTCGAACGATCTCGAGCGCGAGCGCGGCATCACCATCCTCGCGAAGCTCTGCAGCGTTCGCTACAAAGACACGACCATCAACATCATCGACACCCCCGGCCACGCCGACTTCGGCGGCGAGGTCGAGCGGACGCTGAAGATGGCCGATGGCGCTCTGCTGCTGGTCGATGCCGCCGAGGGGCCGCTGCCGCAGACGCGCTTCGTGCTCGGCAAGGCCATCGAGCTCGGCCTGCCGGTGATCGTCGTCATCAACAAGATCGACCGCTCCGACGCGCGCCCGGACGACGTGCTCACCGAGGTGTTCGACCTGTTCTGCGAGCTCGAGGCGAGCGACGCACAGACGGATTTTCCCTGCCTCTACGCGATCGGCAAGCAGGGCATCGCGAAGAAGGAGCTCGGCGACGCGGGGGAAAACCTCGAGCCGCTGATGAAGACGATTCTGGAGCGCGTGCCGCCGCCGGGGGGCGATCCGAAGGAGCCGCTGCAGCTGCTCGTCCACAACATCGAGCACGACGACTACGTCGGCCGTCTCGGCATCGGTCGCGTGTGGCGCGGCCGCATCGAGGTCGGCAGCACCGTGCAGCTCGCGGCGCTCGACGGCAACCATCCGGCTCGCGTGAGCGCCCTCTACGGCTACGAGGGCCCGCGGCGCGTGAAGGTCGAGTCCGCCCAAGCGGGCGATCTCGTGTGCGTGGCCGGCCTCGAAGAGGTGCAGATCGGCGATACGCTGACGGCGCCCGAGCGCATCGAGCCGCTGCCGCGCATCCAGGTCGAAGAGCCGACGATCAAGATCCGCTTCGTCGTGAACACCTCGCCGTTCGCCGGAAAAGTGGGCAAATGGGTCACGTCGCGCCACGTTCGCGACCGCCTCCAGCGCGAGGCGCGCCGTAACCTCGCGCTCCGCTTCGAGGACACGCCCGAGCCCGACACGTTCATCGTGTACGGCCGCGGAGAGCTGATGCTCGCCGTGCTCGCCGAGACGATGCGGCGCGAAGGCTACGAGTTCGCGCTCGGCATGCCGGAAGTCGTGATCAAGGAGGTCGACGGCGTCCAGTCGGAGCCGATCGAGCGCGTGAGCATCGACGTGCCGGAGCAGTACGTCGGCGCGGTGACCACGCGTCTCGGCGAGCGTCGCGCCAAGCTCATGAAGATGGCGAACCTCGGCTTCGGTCGGGCGCGCCTCGAGTTCGTCGTGCCGTCGCGCGGCCTGATCGGGTTCCGCTCGGCGTTCCTCACGGAAACGCGCGGCATGGGCCTCCTGAACTCGCTGTTCGAAGGCTGGGAGCCGTACGCAGGCCCGATGCTCCGGCGCCCGAACGGCGCCATGGTGGCCGACCGGCGCGGCGTGACGACGCCCTACGCGCTCTTCCACCTCCAGCCGCGTGGCGTCATGTTCATCGGCCCCGGTGTCGAGGTGTACGAGGGCATGATCGTCGGCGAGCACAATCGTCCGAACGACCTCGACGTGAACGTCACGCGCGAGAAGAAGCTCACGAACATTCGCGCCGCGGGCCGCGACGAGAACGTGATCCTCACGCCGCCGCACCTGCTCTCGATCGACACCGCGCTCGAGTTCATCGATCGCGACGAGCTCGCCGAGGTCACGCCGGACGCCGTCCGCGTGCGCAAGCAGGTGCTCGACTGCAATCGCCGCCCGCGCCGCGACGACGAGTGACGAAAAAGCCCACGCGGCCGCGGACTTCCACGCCGCGGCCCTTGCGCCCCCGCGCGCCCGGTCTTAACAGGTGAGGGAAGGGCCCTCAATGCCGAATTCTGCCCGCTCGTCCGCGCGTTTTCTCGAGTTCTTTCCGCGCCTGGCTCGCACGCTCGCGCTCCTGGTCGTCGGCGCGTTCCTGGCCGCCGGTGCCGCCGGCTGCGGCTACAACGAGATCATCGACCGCGACGAAGACGTGAAGGCCGCGTGGGCCGAGGTGCAGAATCAGTACCAGCGACGGTCCGATCTCGTGCCGAACCTCGTGAAGGTCGTGAAGGGGAACGCCGCCTTCGAAAAGTCGACGCTCGAAAGCGTCGTCGAGGCGCGCGCCAAGGTCGCGGGCGTGAAGGTCGATCAGTCGGTGATCGACGATCCCGCGAAGCTCAAGCAGTTCGAGGAGGCGCAGCAGGGCCTCACGGGCGCTCTCTCTCGGCTGATGGTCGTCGTCGAGCGCTACCCGGATCTGAAGGCGACGGAGGGCTTCCGCGATCTGCAGGCGCAGCTCGAAGGGACGGAGAATCGCATCGCCGTTGCGCGCAAGCGCTACATCGAGAACGTCGCCGAGTACAACAAGGTGGTCGAGCGCTTCCCGACGAGCCTCGGCGCGAGCCTCCGCCACAAATCCGTGCGGGCGACCTTCAGCGTCGCGCCCGCGCTCGAAAAAGCGCCTGACGTCCAGCTTTGAAGGGGGTTTTCCCGTGAGTTTCGTGCGCGCGCTCGGGCTCGCCCTCGCCCTCGCGCTCGGGGTGCTCCTCGTCGTGGGGCCCGCGTTCGCGCTCGACGTGCCGAGCCTGGACGGGCGCGTCAACGACCACGCGCGGCTGCTGTCCCCCGACCGCGCCGCCTCCCTCGAAGAGCGGCTCGCCGGCTACGAGCAGAAGACGGGACACCAGTTCGTCCTCCTTACGATCGCCTCGCTCGAGGGTGATCCGCTCGAGGACTTTTCCATACGCACCGTGGAGAAGTGGAAGCTCGGCCGGAAGAAGGTCGACGACGGCCTCCTGCTCCTGATTGCGAAGAAGGAGCGGAAGGTTCGCATCGAGGTCGGGTACGGGCTCGAGGGCAACATCACGGACGCCGAATCGTCGCGCATCATCCGCCGCGTCATCGCGCCCGCGTTTCGCGCGGACGACTACGCGGGCGGAATCGACCTGGCGTTCGCGGCGCTGATGAAGGCCGATCAAAACGAACGGACGGACCGTGAGCCGCCGACGACCGGTTCCCGGCGCTACCCGGCGATGTTTTATCTCTTGTTCCTCGTGGCGCCGGCCTTGGTGCTTCTCTGGCTGATACGCCGCGGAGGCGGCGGCCCAGGCCCGGGTGGTTGGCACCCCTATTGGTA
>DATMCL010000562.1:0-4492 GCA_035558375.1 Polyangiaceae bacterium | reverse complement strand
TGACCAGGACTTCGTCACGCGCGTCGTCGTCAACATGGGCAAAGCCGTCGCCGCCTACGAACGCACGCTCACCTGCGGCGCCGGACGCTTCGACGATTTCGCGCACGGCGACACCGAAGCGCTCAGCGCCGCCGAGCAGCACGGCTTCGAGCTCTTCACCGGCAAAGCGCGCTGCGCGTCGTGCCACTCCGGCCCGTATTTCTCTGACCAGGCGTTCCACGCGCTCGGGCTCGCCGAAGGACCGACGCGCGCCGGCATCCTGAACGACGACGACCACGGCGCGCTCATCGACCTCGAATCCGCCAAAAAGGACGTCCTCGGCATCGGGGGCCCGTACAGCGACGGCGACGACGGCCGCCTGCCCGCGACGCTCGGCGCGCACCTCGACGGCGCATTCCGCACGCCGACCCTACGCTGCGTCGGAACGCGGCCGAGCTTCATGCACTCGGGCCTCTTGCGCACCCTCGAAGACACGGTCGCGTTCCACGCTCGCGGGGGCGATCCGGTCGGAACCTACGCGGGCAAGAGCGAGCTCGTCCCGCTCGGGCTCACGGACGAAGAGCAGGCCGATATCGTCGCCTTTCTGCGCGCGCTCGACGGGACGGCGATAGCGAAGACCCCGTAAGGACTCCGCGCTCGCGGCTCAATTGAACTCGGGGCAGGGCCCGTCGCAGAACATCCCGAGATCGTCGAGCCAAAAGTCGAACTTGTCGCCGCCCTCGCCGACGATGAAGTCGAAGCTGACGACGCCGTGAACGTCGGCGCCGAGCTCATCGAAGCGCAGCGAGAACTGGCGCCACTCGGACGATACCGCGAGCGCGTGCGTCGGTACTTCGGACATCGCATCGAAGTAAGAGACACCCGGATTCACCCCGACTTTGATCTGCTCGCTTCCATCGAGCTTCGCCCAGAACGAGATTCCGGCGAAGGCGCTCAGGTCCATGGGACGGCCCTGGGGGTGATTCAGTTGCGCATAAAGGTCGACGCCGCTCACCCGGCCCTCGTCTTGGACGCGGTACGCTTTGGTGCTGTCTCCCCGTGGAGGGATAAGCTCCTCGGCCTGCGCGTCGTGAACGTAGGGATTCGGCGCGGGCGCCATGACGAACCAGTTGCCGAGGCCGTAGAGCCAAAAGAACGCGCCGGATGACCCGGCGGGAGGCTCGGGCTCACCGTCGGTTTCCTCGACGTTGTCGATCGCAATGGTGGACGCGCCTTCCCCTCCCGCCTCGCCCTGCGTACCGCCTCCGGCGGGACCTGCGCCGGTGCCTGCTGCAGACAAAGCGCCGCCGCTTCCGCCGCCCGGTCCGCTGCCGCTCGCAGCGCCGCCGGAGCCACCACGATCCGTTCCGCTACCGCCGAGCGCCGCGGTCCCGCCAGTCTCCGGTGCACTCAGGCCCGTGCCTGCGGTTCCGCTCGAGGTGCCGCCCGTACCACCGGTCGCTCCGGAGCCGCCACGGGTCGACGTTGCGCCCGCTCGATGCCCGCCGCTTTCGCCGTCATGGTGCGATGCGCTCTCTCCACCGCACGCCCCGATCGCGAGCAGCGTCACGCACACGGCGAGCTTCCGTCCCACGCTCCGATAGTAGCCGCCCCTGCCGCGCTACGCCAGCGAGAGAATCGCCCCTACGCGAGCGCTGCGTGTCGCAAGCGGAGTGAATTCGCGATCACGGACACCGAGCTGATGCTCATGGCTGCGGCCGCGAGCATCGGCGACAGCAGGACACCGAAGAATGGATACAAAACCCCTGCAGCGATCGGCACTCCGGCCGCATTGTAAATGAACGCAAAGAACAGATTTTGGCGGATGTTGCCGATCGTCTTTTGGCTCAGCCGTCGCGCGCGCACGAGAGCGGCCAAGTCCCCTTTGACCAGGGTGACTCCCGCGCTCTCCATCGCGACGTCCGTGCCCGTCCCCATGGCGATACCGACGTGAGCCCGCGCGAGCGCGGGAGCGTCGTTGATCCCATCGCCCGCCATCGCGACGACGTGCCCTTCCGCTTGCAGGCGCTTCACGTGGTCGGCTTTCTCGTCTGGCTTCACCTCGGCGACGAGCTCGTCGATGCCGAGCTGCTTGGCGACTGCGTCGGCCGTCGTCTTGCTGTCGCCCGTGAGCATCACGATTCGGATGCCGTCCGCGTGGAGCGCGCGGATGGCGGCCGGCGTGCTCGACTTGACCGGGTCGGCGACTCCCAGAAGACCAGCAAAGCGCCCGTCCACAGCGACGAGCATCACTGTCTGCCCCTCGGAGCGGAGCGTGTTGGCACGAGCTTCGATTCCCGCGCCGTCCACCGCAACGTGTCGAAGCAGCGCGAGGTTTCCGGCCGCCAGCTCGTGGCCGTCCACGCGACCTTTGACGCCTTCCCCCGTGATGGATTCGAACCCATCCGCTGCGGGTAGCGAGAGTCCCCGAGCCTCCGCGCCTCTCACGATCGCGGCTCCGAGCGGGTGCTCGCTGCTCCGCTCGAGTGCAGCCACCCAACGCAGGAGCGAGGTTTCCTCGAAGCCCGGCTCCGCCTGGACGGTGACGAGCTTCGGCTTGCCTTCGGTGAGCGTGCCCGTCTTGTCGATGACGAGCGTATCGACCTGACGCAACACTTCGATCGCCTCCGCGTTCCGAAACAGCACGCCCACCGACGCGCCGCGGCCCGACGCCACCATGATCGACATCGGCGTCGCGAGGCCGAGCGCGCACGGACACGCGATGATGAGCACCGCTACGGCGTTGATCAGCGCATGCGCGAGGCGCGGCTCCGGCCCCACGAGCGCCCACACGCCGAACGTCGCGAGCGCGGCCACGATCACGGCCGGTACGAAGTATCCCGAAACCGTATCGGCAAGCTTCTGGATCGGCGCGCGACTGCGCTGCGCCTCCGCGACCATGGCGACGATGCGCGCAAGGAGCGTGTCCGCGCCCACCTTCTCGGCCCGCATCAGGAACGCGCCGGTTCCGTTCACCGTAGCGCCCACGACGCGCTCGCCGGCGTGCTTCTCCGCCGGCATGGGCTCCCCCGTCACCATCGATTCGTCCACATGGCTCTGCCCTTCGAGCACGACGCCGTCCACCGGCACCTTCTCGCCGGGCCGCACGCGCAGCCGATCGCCGACCGCGACCTCCTCGAGCGGAACGTCCTCCTCGCTCCCGTCGGCGCGCAGCCGGCGCGCTGATTTCGCGGCCATCCCGAGGAGATCCCGTAGCGCGGAGCTCGTCTGCCCGCGCGCGCGAAGCTCGAGCACCTGCCCGAGCAGGATCAGCGCGACGATCACGCTCGCCGCCTCGAAGTACACGTCCACGACGCCACCTTCAGCGCGAAATGCCGCTGGAAATAGCCCGGGAGCCAGCGCCGCCACGACCGAGTAGCCATACGCCACGCTCACCCCGAGCCCAATCAGCGTGAACATATTGAGGCTCCGGTTCTTCACGGACTCGACGGCCCGCACGAAGAACGGCCATGCCGCCCAGGTGCACACCGGTGTCGCCAGCACGAGCTCCGCGAAGACGCGCGTTCGCCTATCGAGCCCGAGGGATGCGGCATGTCCGAGCAGCATCTCGCCCATGGTGAGCACGAGAAGCGGAACGCTGAGCGCCGTGGCGACCCAGAAACGGCGGCGCATGGCCCGAAGCTCCGCGTTTTCGCCCTCGTCGAGGGTCGGCGCGAGCGGCTCGAGCGCCATGCCGCACTTCGGGCAGCTCCCCGGCCCGTCGCGCAGCACTTCGGGGTGCATCGGGCAGGTCCATTGGGTGGCGGTGTGCTGCGAAGGGCGTCGTGGTGCCGTTTTCGCAGCGTGCACACCGTGGTGCGCGCCGTGCAGGTCTTGCGCGCCGTGCACGGGTTGCGTCGCGTGCCGGTGTGGCGTGGGGCTGCCGCTCGGCGCGCGAGCCTCGAGGTACCGGCTCGGTTCGGCGCGGAACGTTTCGAGGCACCCGTCACAGCAGAAGACGTACGTTTTCCCTGCGTGCTCGAGGCGGTGCGGGCTCGAAGCGTCGACGGTCATGCCGCACACGGGGTCGACTCGCGAGCTTGGCTCGACGCTTGCCGTCGCGGCTCCGTCCTCACTCGGGTGGGAATGCGAGTGGTTCGTGGAGGCCATGAATCGTTAATGCGTCCGCCCGCGCAGAGACGCCAGCCCTCTACGTGCCGCACTGCCTCGGCCGCGCGGCCCGCGATGGCACGTTGCCTGTCTGACTGTTAACCGGTTATTACTCGCCTTCGCATTCGGGGCGCGAGGTAACGCGCGCCGCAGGGTGTCCGTTGGCCTGAGGTCTCGGAGTCCCAGGGGCGACGGACATGGGCCGGTACTGCTGACGGTCCGGGAGGCGGCGATGGAGCTCCAGGTGCGCACGGCGACGGTGTTACCAGATGGTGGAGCGCGGGGAGCTCGAGCACGTCGGTGTGAGCCATGCGATCCGAGTCGTGGTCAGGCACGCTGCGGCGCCTGCAGAATCGCCAAAGCGGCGGCGTGTGGACTAGTCACTAGGAACGCGCCGAACGCG
>DATMCL010000561.1:0-34874 GCA_035558375.1 Polyangiaceae bacterium | reverse complement strand
ACGAACAGCGACACCAAGAGCTCGCTCGTCACCTGGGCGTCGATCACCTGGCCCTTGTGGACGCCCACGAACTCGTCGAGGTTCGCGTCCTGCTCGAAGGTGATGAGCGCGCCGATGCGGTGGCGTGCGAGCTCGGTCGCGGCTTCCACGACCTCGTCGATGACGCGCCCCTCCTGCGTGCGAGAGAGCGTGCCGAACCAGGCGCGGCTGCCGACGCGCTGCAAGCCGCGCCGGATGTCGTTCTGGAACACGACGACCACGATCAGGATCATGCTCGAAATGAGCGCGCCCATGACCGTGACCACCGTGACGAGCTCGAGCGCCTGCGCGACCAGATACAGGCCGAGCAACACGCAGATGCCGAGCCCCACCTGCATGGCGCGCGTGCCGCGGAGCACGAGCAGCGCGCGGTACACGACGTAATAGACGATGAAGATGTCGAGCGCGTCGCGCAGGTAGTGCACGGGCGAGCGGCTCGCGAAGTAGGCGCGCAGCAGCTCAGGCATGGATCGCCTCCGCGCTCGCCCGCGGTGGGCGCGCGCGCCGAACGACATCGAGCGCCTGGCGCTGAGCGAGCACGTCGTGAACGCGAAGCACCGAAGCGCCGCGCTCCACCGCGACGAGCCCCGCAGCGATGCTGCCACCGAGACGGTCCGCGGGCGCCGAATCGTCGAGCGAGGCAATGAACGATTTGCGGCTCGCACCGACGACGACCGGCGCGCCCTCGCGCGTGAGCTCGGCGAGACGCGCCAGGAGCTCGAACGATTGCCGCGCGTTTTTGGCGAAGCCAAGCCCTGGATCGAGCCACACGTCGCCAGGCGGAAGTCCCGCCGCGACGGCACGCTCGCGCGCCGCGCGCCATTCGCGGAGGACGTCTTCCACGACGTCGCCGTAGCCGCCGTCCGGGTACTGCGAGAAACCGGCTTGCGCGCTCATGGGGCCGCGCGCATGCATCACGAGCAGCGTGGCCCCGGCGCGCGCCGTGACGCGAGCGAGCTCGACATCGGCCAGGCAGGACACGTCGTTCACGATGCGGGCGCCGAGCTCGAGGGCGCGCGCCGCGACTTCCGGGCTCGTCGTATCCACCGAGACGAGCGCGCCGCGCGACACGGCATGGCCGAGCGCCGCCGCCATCCGATCGAGCTGGACGGTCGCTGGAATCGCGTCTGCGCCGGGTCGCGACGACTCCGCGCCGATATCGATGATGCTGGCGCCCTCCGCCAGCATGCGATCGATCTGCGCGCGCTGAGCGGCCTCCGTGGCGTAGCGACCCCCGTCGTAGAACGAATCGGGCGTGACGTTGAGGACGCCCATGAGAGCTGCGCCGCGATCGCGGCGTGCCGATTCGAGCCACTCAGACGGGACGCCCACCGGGTACAATTAGCAAACCCCGCGGAACCACGCAAGTTTCGGCTGTTCGACGTCATGTTGCATGACCGTTGCATGCCCCCCCGCCGAAGCGGCACGATGCCCCCGTACCGTGCCTTCTCGCCCCGAAGCTTCCGAACGCAGAAAAGAGATCGCTTTTGCCGTGGGCAACCTGATCCCGGCAACCGTGCTCGGCGCGGGGCTCGTTGCGCTTCCGGTGCGCTACTGGCCGACCGACATCGTCGTCGGTGGGGCGACACTCGCGCTCGCTTTAGCGAGCAGCCTCGTGATCGGCCGGCCCGCGCTCGCCCGGCGCGCCCTTTTCGTCGGGGCCCGCGTGCTGCTCGGTGTAGGTATTCTGCTCGTGACGGTCGCGCTCCTGAGCCTCGCGTTTCTTGCGGGGATTCATGGTGATTTCGGGCGCGGCGGCGTGACCTTGATGCTGCTCGTCACGCTGCTCGTGCTGCCGTACGCCGTCGTCTATCCGCTGGTCGAGCTCTGGTGGCTCGCTTCCCGAGCGCCCGCCCCGGCGTCCCCCGCCACGGTCGCGTCACCGAGCCCCGACGGCGAGAGCCCGGCATGAGGAAACTCGGGCTCGCGCGGCTCGCCGCGCTGTTCGCCCTGGTCCTGCTCGCGGCGAGCCTCGGGCTCGAGCATTATTTGCGCGTCGATCGGCAGGGGTCGGTCAAGCGCACGATCGTCAGCACCTGGCTCGGCGGGCAGCGCCGGTCGCGCGTCGTCGTCAAAGGCAAGGATCCGGGGCCACTCGGTGAGGTGCGCGGCCAACGCGGTTTCGCCGCGGCCGAGGACGTGATCGACGAGGGGCCGGTTCTTTCCACGAATCCCATCATCTTCGGGGCGTCGTTCGTGCCGGGGCGCGACGGGGTCGAGGCGCATTTCGACGGGCGCGTCGCCTACGCCACGGTTGACGACCTCTTGGCGCTCCAGGCCTACAACCACCCACTCGAGCTCGGTCCCATCCGACTGCAGCTCGGCGTCGACCCGGACGTGGTGCTCGACGCGCTCGCCCGGGAGCTCGACACCACCCGTGAGGAGCTCGTCGAGGAGGGGACGTTCCGTCGCATCGCGCTCCGGCATCGCCATCCCCCCGAGCCCGCGCCGGCCGTGACGGTGGCGACGCTGCGGGCCGCTTCGGTTGGAGCCGGCGCGTACCTTGCGCGCGCCGTGCGTGCGGACGGCATGTACCGCTACGAGGTCAACGGAATCGATGACCACGAGACCGACGACTACAACTGGCCCCGCCATTGCGGCGCCACCTGGTACCTGGCCGAGACCGCCAACTACACGCGCGATCCAGTCATGCTCGCCTCTGTCACGCGAGCCGCACGACGGCTCGTCGACGGCGCCGTCGCTCAGTGCGGAGAGCACCGCTGCGTCGCCGTGGGCGATCGGGCCGATCTCGGCTCCTCGGCGCTCGGCTTGCTCGCGCTCGTCGAAATCGTGGAGGGCGGCGTGCTGCCGGAGCTCCTGCCCGTCGTGCGCGATCTTGCGGCGTTCCTGCGCAGTCAGCAGCGCCCGGACGGCGAGTTCAAGCACTTCTACGATCGGCGGACGAGCACTCCCATCGACCAGCAGTCGCTCTACTACACGGGGGAGGCGGCCTTCGCGCTCGCTCGCGCCGAGCGCCTCACGCACGATCGCCGCGACCTCGACGCTGCCAAGAGCGCGCTCGCCTACCTCGTCGACTACCCGTTCTGGTACCTCGGCTGGCACTACTTCTGGGGTGCCGAGCATTGGACGTGTCACGCGCTCGGCGCGCTCTGGGAAAAAGCGCCGAATCGGAAGGCACTGAACTTCTGCTTGGAGTGGCAGGAAGCGGTGCGCACGACGGCGATCTGGGATCGCGAGGCGAACCCGGAGTACGACGGTGCAACGAGCGCGGGTCCCTTCGTTCCGCCCGCGCTCGTGGGCACGGCGACGCGCATGGAGGCTGCAGTGTCGACGCTGACGGCGGCGCGCCTCGCGGGCGTGCCTGCGAAGGAGATCGAAGCGCTCGAGGCCGGTATCGTGAAGAGCCTCGCGTTTCTGATGCACTTTCAGCTCCTGCCCGGACCCGACTACGTCATGCGGGCTCCGCGCTTCATGCGTGGCGGCATTCCCAACACGCCGACCGACTTTCACGTGCGGATCGACAATCCGCAGCACGCCGGCACGGCGCTCCTTCACTATTTGAAGGTGCTCGAAGCACGCCCCAAAACGGCCCCCTAGTCGCCGAGCATGACGTCCACGACGTAGCCACGCGCCGCCCAGTCGCCGAACCAGCCCTCGAGGCCTCGCCCGAGCTCCTCGAGGGCGACGCCGGCTCTTGCCGCTGCCGTTTCGCAAGCGCGGCCGAGCGGTTCCCCGGCCGTGATGGCGCGCAGGAGCTCGAACGCCGGCGCCTCGAGCACGTCGTGATGGATGAGCCGCTCGCGCCGGTGCACGGCCAGGCACGCCGGCAGAGGCTCCGGAAGGGGCACGGGCTCGCTCCGCTCGTCGTCGCGCGCCGCCACGAGCTCGCGACGCAGCGCCACCACGGGGTAGCGCACGCGCTGCAACCTGAGCCCAGGATCCGGCTCGAGCCGCGCGCGCTCCCACGCCCTCTCCGGTACGCTCGCGAGCTTCGCCGGGTCGAGCCGCGCGCGATCGGGCGCGCTGAAGACGAGCACGTGGTTCCACTCGAGCGTCGCCATGTCGACGAGCAGCTCGCGCCGCTCGAGGCCCTCGCGGCTCGCGATGAAATCCGGCAACCCCACGCCGAGCTCGGCCAGGTCGTAGCTCGTGGGCGGCACGGTCGCGAGGTAGGCCCACACGAGCTCGTCCCAGGCGGCCTGCCCGAGGATGCCGCCGACGCCGGGAAAATCCTCGACCAGCGAGTCCGTGTGCCGGAGGAAGAACTGCTCGCGGTAGATCTCGAGCTGCTCGACGGGCGATAGCCGAGCGTTACCGCCGAGGTGCGTTTCCGCGAAGCGACGCGCCTCCTCGTCCTTGGCGAGATCGCGGGGGCGCCGCAGGAACGCGGCCATTCGTTGCTGGAGCTCTGCGGCGCTCGTCACTCGGCGGCCTCCGTCGAGTCGGCGGTTCTGGCCCCGCGCTCGCTCTCACGCGGGCCGCCTTGGCGCGTGCCGTGGCTCCTCGCGGTCGTCGTGCCGGCGGGAGCGCGGGCGGCGTCGCGCACTGCCTGGAGCGTCTCGGCGTCGAGCGTCGAGATCCCGGCGGCGCGCGCGGTGAGCGCGCGGTCGCGCTCCGCTTTGGCCCGCTCGGCTTCGGCGAGCAGGACCTCGACTTCCGGGATCTGGTCGTCCCACTCGATCAAGGTGGAGACGGGTCCGGTGCGCTCGATGGTCATGCGGTAGAGATCCCACACCGGCTCGATCACGTGGCCGTCGTGCGTGTCGATGATGTGGGTGCCGAGGTTCTTGTGACCCGCGAGGTGGATCTGAACGATCCGCTCGTGCGGGACGCGGCGCACGAACTCCACGGGATCGAGATCGTGGTTGTACGCCGTCACGAATACGTTGTTCACGTCGAACAAAAGGCCGATGTTCGCGCGCTCCGCGATCTCGGCGATGAACTCCCATTCTGCGAGCACGCTCCCCTTGTAGGTGAGGTAGCTCGAGGCATTTTCCAGGGCGAACGGCACGCCGAGCGCGTCCTCTATCCGGCGCGCGCGGTCGGCCACGGTGCGGACGAGCTCGGGCGTGAACGGTAGCGGCAAGAGGTCGTGCAGGTGCGCGCCGCCGGCGCCGCACCAGCAGAAATGGTCGCTCACCCACGGCGACTTCGTGAGCGCCGCGAGCTCGCGCAAACGCGCGAGGTACGTTGCCGAAGGCTCGTCCGGGCCGCCGATGCCGAGCGACACGCCGTGCTGCACGACGGGGTACGTCTCGAGCGCGCGCTCGAGGTGGTAGCGAGGCCGGCCGCCCGCGCCCATGAAGTTCTCGCTGATGATCTCGACGAAATCGAGCGGCGGGCGCTCAGCGAACAAGCGCCGGTAATGCGGCACGCGGAGCCCCACGCCCACGCCGAGATCCGGTAGGCCCAGGCGCGCGGCTGTCATGCTCTCACTATAGGGCGACATGCCGCGGCGCGGAATGCGGGTCCGGCAGGCCTGCGGCGACGCTCGCTGCGCCTGGAAATGGAGGCGGCCGCCGCACCTCGAACCGGTGACGGCGGCCGCTCGGTCACGTGACGCTCTTCACTTCGGGCAGTTGGCCTTGCAGCCGCCCTTGCCCTTGCACTCGTTCTTGCCGGCGCAGCCGTTGGTGTCGGTCTTGCAGCCGCCCTTGCCCTTGCACTCGTTCTTGCCCTTACAGCAGGACTTGCCTTCGGCCGCGGCGGCCGGTGCGTCGCCCGCGGGCGCCGCAGCGGAGTCCGCAGGCGCTGCCTCGGCCGGTGCCGCTTCCGGAGCCGCCGGTGCAGGCGGAGCGTCGGCGGGAGGGGTGCTGCCACCGCATGCCGTGATCGCGCCGAGCACGAGCCCGGTCGCCGCTGCCGTGGAGAGGGTCTTCGAGAGATTGAAAGCCATGTGAGATTGTCCTTTGTCGATGGTTCTGCCGTGCCCGCGCGGCGCGAGAAACACGGACGGTTCCGCGCTACGCCGCTCCTATGCTGGCCGGACCCCGATGGTTTCCGGCGACGTCGGCGCGGGCACTCTATCTGCTACGCTGTGCCGCCCGCCAGCTTCCAGCGATTACGACGCCGGCGCGATCTCGGATCGACGAAGGACACCATTTCGATGTGGCCGGAATCAACTCCCGTTGCAGCTCTGAAGGCCCGGCGCGAGCGACTCGCTTCGAAGCTCGACGGCCCTGCACTTCTCGTTTCTGGCCTCGCGCGACCAAGAAACTATCGCGGTAACCGCTATCCGTTCCGCGCCGAGAGTCACTTCCTCTACTTCGTCGGTCGTCCGCTCGAAGGCGCAGCACTTTTGATCAGTCCTGCCGGAGCGACGCTCTACGCCGAGCCTCCGGACGCCGAGGAAGCGCTCTGGACCGGACCGCAGCCGACGCTTGCCGAGCTCTCCACGGAGCTCGGGCTCGAGGTGCGGCCGCTCGAAGAGCTCTCGATCGACGGCCCGACCGCGACGCTGCCGTCAGCGGATGCGGACACGGCGTTCTTTCAGAGTGAGCTCGTCGATCGCGAGATAGAGCCTGCTTCGGGGCCGGAGCTCGAGGGCATCGACCGTGCGTTGGCGGACGCCGTCATCGCGCTGCGACTTTTGCACGACGACGCCGCGATCGCTCAAATGCGCGCGGCTGCGGCCGTGAGCGACCGCGCCCACCGCGCCGGAATGCGCGCCACGCGGCCGGGCCTCCGCGAGGCCGCCGTCGTCGCCGCGATGGACGCGGAAATCGTGGGTGCCGGCTGCTCGCACGCTTACCTGCCGATCGTGACGCGCGAGGGCGAGGTGCTGCACGACGAGCGTCATCACCGCGTGCTCATGGATGGCGATCTACTGCTCGCCGACGTCGGGGCCGAAACGCCGGGCGGATGGGCGAGCGACGTCACCCGCACTTGGCCCGTGAACGGTCGCTTCTCTCCGACACAGCGCGCCCTGTACGAGGTCGTGCTCGCCGCGCAGAGCGCCGCGATCGCCGCCGTGCGTCCCGGCGTTCGCTACCTCGACGTGCATCGCGCGGCCGGCAAGAAACTGCTCGAGGGGTTGCTCGCGCTCGGACTCTTCCGCGGCGACCTCGAGGATCTTTACGCGCGTGGCGCGGCCGCCTTGTTCTTCCCGCACGGCATCGGGCACCTGCTCGGTCTCGACGTGC
The DNA here is from genome assembly GCA_035558375.1 of Polyangiaceae bacterium. Lineage (GTDB taxonomy): Bacteria > Myxococcota_A > Polyangia > Polyangiales > Polyangiaceae > PMG-095. The sequence continues at coordinate 27,732 of DATMCL010000561.1, read as the reverse complement.
ACGACATGGAGGATCTCGGCGATCGCGCCGGCTACGCCCCGGGCCGCACGCGAAGCCGCGGCTTCGGGGACCGCTACCTGCGGCTCGACCGCGATCTCGCGCCCGGCATGGTCGTGACGATCGAGCCCGGCTTCTATCGGATCCCGTACTTGCTGGAGCGACCGGAAGAAGTCGGTGATCTCGAGCCCGCGCTCGATCGCCGCGTGCTCGCTACGCTCGCCGACGTGCGGGGCATCCGCATCGAGGACGACGTGCTCGTGACGGAGACGGGCGCCGACGTGCTGACGGCGAGCATCCCGAAGGAGCCCGACGCCGTCGAAGCAGCCATGCGTGGCTGAGGCCGACGAAGCTGCCGTGCGTGGTTGAGGCTGGCGAAGCCAGCCCGATTCGACATGGGAGTCTTGGAAGAGCTGATCGACGGGAGATCAGCCGGAGCAAGCTACGCGACCAACCGGCGAGACCGGCGGCTGACCTCTCCTAGGCGGAAGCCACGGCGCACCTAGAAGCGCAGCCCGACACAAAACAAAAATCATGCAATCGCGCGCGCGACGCGGTTTTCGGCTTCGGTGACGGCTTCGCGCCAGGCCGGATCGACGGGTGTGATGAGCTCGACGAGGTCCTCGGCGCGGGCGCCGGTGACGAGCGCTTCGCGCGCTTTGGCCGAGCCCGTGAGGAGGTCGAAGGCGGGGACGGTGGTCTCGAACTCGTACGGGGAGGTACGGAACTCGAACTCGTTCGGTGCCTGGGCGCGCGCGAGCGCGATCAGCGTGAGGTACGCCGCCATGGGCCGGAACAGCTCGGGACTCGCAACGTGGAGCATCACGCCCTGGCAGCGCTTGCCCGCGTGCTTCTCGAAGCTCGGTTGGAACGTGACCGGTCGAACGAGCGCGCCGGGCATGCCGACCTCGAGCAGGCTCTTCGCGAGCGCGGGTCCGTCGAGGAAGGGCGCGCCGACGATCTGGAACGGCGCCGTCGTGCCGCGACCCTCGGACAGGTTCGTGCCCTCGACCAGGCAGCCGCCGGGGTACACGAGCGCCGTCTCGAGCGACGGCATGTTCGGGCTCGGCATCACGAAAGGACGGCCCCAGGCCTGCGCCGTGCGATAGCGCTCCCAGCCGAGCACGGGCGCGATCGAGAGCGCCCCATCGGCACCGAGCGCGTGCCCGTCGCGCTCGAAGAAGAGCGCCAGGATCTCGCCGAGCGTCATGGCGTGCCGCACCGGCAGCGGCTCGAGCCCGACGAACGATAGGAACCCCGACTCCTGCGGCGTCCCCTCGAGCGTCGCCGGATCGCCGGAGATCGGATTCGGACGATCGAGGACGACCGTGTGAATGCCCGCTTCACGCGCTGCGCGCGCGGCGAGGAGCGCCGTCCACACGTACGTGTAATAGCGAGAGCCCACGTCAGCCAGATCGATCACGAGCAGGTCGATCTCGGCGAGGTGCTCCTTCTGCGGGACGAGAGCCTCGCGCGTCTTCCCGTAGAGGCTCACGACGGTGGGGCGGCCCGTGCCGGCGTCGGACTCGGACGTCGCGACGGGCACTTCGGCCTGCGCGTCCGCGTCGAGCCCGTGTTCCGGCGCGAACACCAAGCGCGCCGAGACGCCGAGCTCGTCGAGCACGTCGATGAGGTGTCGGCCACGACGGTCGACGCTCGCCGCGTGCGTGAGCACGCCGACGCGCGCGCTGCGGACGCGGCGGCGGAGGGTGGACGACGGACCTGCGAGCAGCTGATCGACTCCGCACAACATGGGCCCCGCCGTAGCACGACCCTTGGCGTTATAGGGGGCCTTGCCCCCGCGCCTCGCTTCGCGACCGCGCTAGTTACAGGGGGCCTTGCCCCCGCGGCTCGCTTCGCGACCGCAGCCCCGCCGCCTTCGGCGTGCTCGCGTGCTTGGAAGGGGGCCTTGCCCCCGCGGCTCGCTCCGCGACCGCTCCCCCGCCGCCTTCGGCGTGCTCGCTCCGCTCGCGGCTCGCTACGCGACCGCGCTAGTTACAGGGGGCCTTGCCCCCGCGGCTCGCTACGCGACCGCTCCCCCGCCGCCTTCGGCGTGCTCGCTTCGCTCGCGGTCCGCTCTGCGCGGCGCGCCTAACGCAGGAAATGCTGCTGCGAGGATGAAATGATTGCGGTGCCTGGGAGCGGGAGTTAGCATTTTTTTCACAGTGCGCCGCGTCCTGGTCGTCGATGACGAAGAAAATCTAAGGCTCGTGCTGCGCACGTTGCTGCGCCGGCACGGTTACGAGGTCGAGACCGCGCCGACGGGTGAGGAGGCGCTCGGTCTCGTCGATTCGTTCGGTCCGGACGTGGTGCTCACCGACGTGCGGATGCCGAAGATGGGTGGGCTCGATCTGCTCGCGACGCTCAAGGCCAAGGGCAACGAGGCGACCGTCATCGTGATGAGCGCTTACGGCAACATGGACCTCGCGATCGAGGCGATCAAGGGCGGCGCCTACGACTACGTCCAGAAGCCGTTCAAGCCGGACGAGATCGTGCTCGCGCTGCGCAAGGCGGAGGAGCGCGAGTCGCTGCGCCGCGAGAACCGCGCGCTCCGCGACGAGATCCGCAAGGAGCACCGCTTCGAGGACATTCTCGCGAAGAGCGGCAAGATGCAGGACATCTTCCGCACCATCGCGAAGATCTCCGAATACAAGACGACCGTTCTCGTCACGGGCGAGAGCGGCGCCGGCAAGGAGCTCGTCGCGCGCGCCATTCACCGCCGCAGCAAGCGCAGCGGCCCGTTCGTCGCGGTCAACTGCGGCGCCATCCCGGAAAACCTGCTCGAAAGCGAGCTCTTCGGGCACAAGAAGGGCGCCTTCACCGACGCGCTCCACGACCGTCACGGGCTCTTCGAGGAAGCGACGGGCGGCTCGCTGTTCCTCGACGAGATCGGCGAGCTGCCGTTGGCTCTGCAGGTGAAGCTCCTGCGCGTGCTCGAAGACGAGAAGATCCGGCGCCTGGGCGAGACGCGCGACGTCCAGGTCGACGTGCGCATCATCGCCGCGACGCACCGCGATCTGCCCACCGAAACCAAGGCCGGGCGCTTCCGCGAGGACCTTTTCTACCGCCTGAACGTGCTCCTGATCCATTGCCCCCCGCTCCGCGATCGGCGCGAGGACATCCCGCTCCTCATCGACCATTTCCTGTCGAAGAACAACGCGCGGCTCGGCACGAGCATTCGCGGCCTCGACACGGAAGCGCGACGCCTGCTCTACGAGTATGCGTGGCCCGGCAACGTGCGCGAGCTCGAGAACACGATCGAGCGCGCCATGGTGCTCACGGAGGGCGACACCATCACCGCCGCCGACCTACCCGAGCGGGTGCGCGAGGCGCGCGATCCCGTCCAGATGCAGCTGGCGAGCGGCGAGCTCAGCGTCAAAAAGACGATGCGCATCATCGAGGAGATCCTGATTCGCCGCGCCCTGCAGAAGACCAAGGGCAACCGCACGCGCGCCGCTGAAATCCTCGAGATTAGCCACCGCGCGCTGCTCTATAAGATCAAGGACTACCAGATCACCGATCTGTGAGCCGGGGGGGCCGCCGTGCGGGAATCGCGCCAACAACGGCTCCACTAGAAAAGACCGGTTTGTCTTTTTAAGTGGACACGATCCGGGACGCCTGTCAGGTTGAAGGCATGTCGACGGTCGTGCTGCTCGCCCTGGTTCCGGTTGCCTTCGCGGCGTTGCTGCTCGTCCCGGCGCTCGCAGTGCAATTCGCCCTCCATTACTGGTACCGGCCAGCGGTGCGCCTCTCGCTCGAAGAGGCATGGGCCGTCCGTTTCGAGGACCGCCTCCGCGAGCTCTCGGCAACGGTCGCGTCCGGCGGGCCCCTGCACCACTAGGCCGAAGACTCGTGCGGCCGCCGGCTGACCCGGCGCGGGCTGCCGTGATAGACGTGCGGCTAGATGCCGCGGACGACCGACAAGGCTAGAGCTCCGGCGAACAAGCGCACCAAGCCCACGCGCAAGCGCGTTCGTACTGGCAATGGTGACGACGTCGGTGCCGCCGAGCTCGCCCGGCGAGTTGCCGATGCATTGCGGCGCTTTCGGCGCGATCGGCAGCTCTCGCTCGACGATCTTTCCGAACGGAGCGGCGTGAGTCGCGCGGCGTTGTCACAGGTCGAAGGCGGGCGTACCAACCCGACCTTGGCGGTCCTGTGGAAGATCGCCGTCGGGCTCGAGATCCAGGTCCACGATCTGCTCGGGATGGGCTCAGAGCAGGCAGCGCGCGTACTGCGCGCAGGAGACGCGATTCCGCTCCGCAGCACTGACGGTCGCACGGAAAGCCGCCTGCTCTCTCCGGGCGGCGCGACGAGCGACACCGAGGTGTACGAGCTGCGCCTGCTACCAAAGGCCGTGCACCGCAGCGACCCCCACGCGCGCGGAACCCTCGAGACGTTGATTGTGCTGACGGGTTCCTTGCGGCTCGGCGCCGGCGAGGAAAGCTACGACTTGGGCCCCGGCGACTCGGTATTCTTTCGCGCGGACCTTCCGCACTTCTACGAGAACCGAAGCACGCGCGAGACGCGCTGCATCGACGTGATCCACTACGCGCGCTGACGAGTCGCCCGTCACTTTGCGCGACCATCCGTCTTCGGGTCGAGCGTGAGCTGCATCTGCGCGGTGACGATGCCGCCGACGCCGTCCGTGTCGCCGCTCAGGCTCGCGGTGAAGTGGAGCTTGCTGTTGCCGTTTTCGTTCGCGGCGAGCGCGTCGTTGTAGGCCGAGATCGTCGTTCTCGACTTGTACGGGTCGTTCTTTTCGTGAATCGACTTTGCGAAGGCCGTGTCGAAGTAAAACTGGGTCGTGAAGAGCCAGGTGCCGCCGCTGTTGTTGTCGGTGTAGTCGACGCGACCGGCCGACATCGAGCCCTTCTTGAACGCGACGAAGTGGATGTGCAAGGCTCGCCCGTTGTACCAGCCGGGGAAGATGCTCCGGAAGGAAACGACGCCGTTCGCGTCCGTCGTCTGAACGCCGCGGCAGAAGCGATCGGTGTTTTCGAGGTTCATGCTGTTCGGCGTGCCTGCGTACTTCGTGTCCGGCTTCTGCTCGTCCGAAGTCCCGCGCTTGCCGAACCCGCTGTAGAAGCCCTGCGCGTCCGTGTGCCAGATGTACACGTCGACGCCTTCGAGCGGCTGGTCGGGGCAGTCGTCCGCGGTCGTATCGAGCAAGCGCAGGTGAAGGTGCATCTCCACGCCCGCCGCCGCGCTCTCGTTGTAACGGCCCCGAATGTCCTGGCGAATCAGCGATTCGTCGTCGCTTTTCTCGAGCTCGTGGATGAAGAAGGGGCCCTGTCCGGCGGCGTCGGTCGCGCTGACTTGCTTGCACATCGCGGTGACGGGCACGTCAGTCCACGCCGGAGGGACGAGCGTATCGCCCCCCGCGCCGCCGGCCCCCGCGGCTCCGGTCGTACCTGCTGCGCCAGCGGTGCCCGCAGCTCCGGTCGCGCCCGCGGCGCCCGTCTGTCCACCCGCGCCTGCTCCAGTCGGTCCGGTGCCTCCCGGGCCCGCGCCGCCTCCACTCGCGCCGGCGGAGCTCGACTGTGGTCCGCCCGCGGTACCGCCGTGCCCCGCTTCGAGCTGCGAACTCGTGCCCGCCGACGGACCCGAGGCGCCGGCACTAGCTCCGCCGCCGCCCGTTCCTGCCGCGGTGCTCGGCGCGGCCGCAGGTCCGCTCGCGCTTCCGGCGACCGAGCCGCTCGAGCCGCCCGTGGCAGGCGTGTTGTTGCTCGGTGCCTCACCGCCCGAGCAGGCGACGGTGGCGGCGAGCGCGCCGAATCCTTCCAGCATCTGACGACGGTTGATGGTGAGCTTGATCGCTTCCGGCGCGGGATCGTTGTGGGGAGGCATCGCAGAATCTCTCCTTCGAATGAGCAAACGGGTGCGTCGCACGTCGCCGAGCGGGCTCAGCGCGAGAACGGGTGTGTATGAATGCCCAACTCGCGCAGAGCGTGCGTGCAAAATCGATCTTCTATAGTTTCGTAGTGTCTATAAAGACGACAATCCTAACCAAAATAGTGTGTTTTCCGCGTCAACGGCAGCTACTTTGGAAGCATCTTGTCTAGTAAACGGAATACGGGAAGGAAGGCAGTGGGCATGAGAGAGGCGCCTGCCAAGGCCGCGGCGCGGGTACGAAGACTACGAAGATCAGGGTGATGTCGTGTTGAAGACAGAAAAGCTCATCGAGTTGTCCGCGCTCGGCTTGTGCGCGTGTCTCGTTGCTTGCTCCGACGAAGGCGTGACGCGCGCTCCCTCGCGGGCCGCTCCGCCACAGGTGGCTGGGGCGGGAGCGTCACTCAGTGGCGCCGCGCAAGCCGGCGGCTCGACCGCCGGGGGCTCGTCACTCGCCGGACCCTCGAACGGCGGAACGAACCCCGGAGGTGGTCCGGCGACGGGCAGCGGTGCAGGCGGCGCGCCGTCGAGTGGAAGCGCCGGACTCCCGGCAGCGAGCGGAGACGGAGCGCAGGCCGGCACGGGCGCCGCGGGCAATACGACGGGCGGTGCGCCTCAAGGCGGGGCAGCCGGCGCTCCGGCAGGAAACGGTGGCGCCGGGCTCATCGAAGATACACCCACCCACGATCATTGCATTGACGGGGAATACCTCGACACCCGCGACGCGAGCCTCGCCACGCCGTCAGCGCCCGACAAATTCACGGCATCGAACGGCGACGTCGATTTGCCGCTTCCTAAAGCCGTTCTCGACTGGATGGACGAGCGAGTCTGGAAGCAGAGCCACGACGCGTGGCACAACATTCGTCGTTGTCGCGGCGGCGGGCTACCCGGTGGCGGGGAGATGGGCGGCAGCACCGACGTCTGCTCGCACACGGAGCTCGTCCCGGCGCATCAAGAGTGCGCCGACGCCGACGACGGCTACGCGTTCCTGATCATGCACCGCCACATGATGATCGCCCTGCGGCAGGCGTTTCCTCAACACGCCGATCTCTTTGACGGGTTTCCGAAATTCCCGTTCAACCAGACCGACGTGCCCGAGGCATGGCGGAGCCGCTTCGGCACCGGCTGGACGCAGCAGATCCTCGACGTCGCGAACACCCTGGAGTCGATCGAAACCCACCTCGACCAATTCGCCACGGAAGGAGACCTCGGCAAGTACATCCAGTGCGGCACGATGACGAACGGTGCGAGCAGCATTCACGGCGCGCTCCACTTCAAGTGGGTCGTCAACGAATCCCCGAACTCGCTCGGGAAGCAGCCCGTGAACATCGGAAACTACATGTTTTGGAGGCTCCACGGCTGGATTGACCGCATTTGGGAGCGCTATCGCGTCGCCAAGGGCCTCACGACCGACGAGCCGAAGCTCGTCGCGGCGTTGCTCGACCAATGCCGCGAAATGCACCAGCTCGGCCGTGTGATCGACCCGAACCTGGTCCAGGACAACACGGGTCCGCTACCGGTCGAGCACGGGTACTTCCACGAAACCGTGCGGCCGATCCTCGAAAAGACCTGCGCGGGTTGCCACAGCGAATCGAGTCCCGAGGCGCGGATGTCGCTCGGCGGGCACATCAGCTCGGCTGACGTCATCAAGGGCCTCGTGAACGTGCAAACCTTCGACGGCGGGCAGTTCCTGCGCGTCGTGCCCGGTCATCCGGAGCAGAGCTGGCTCTACCTGAAAGCGTCGGCCACGGCCGGCGACGCCGGTTGCATGGGCAGCACCTGCAACACGCAATCGATGCCGCCGGGAGCGACCCCCGACAAGCGCCTCAGCGCGAACGAGCTGTCGCTCCTTGCCCAGTGGATTACCGACGGCGCGCCGGCGCCGACCCCTTAGCTCAGACATTCGCGCTCCTGTCGTTCGGTCGCCGCCGGGCGACGGCGCTCGAGTCCCATGAAAGCCCGGCTCGCCTTCGTCCTCGCTCTCGTGCTCGGCGCGCCGGGCTGCGGGGCGGAGCCCGGCGAACGCTCCGAAGCGGCAGAAAATCCACGATTCCCGAGCCACCGCACGGAGCTCCCGGTCGGCCGGCACGCGCTCGCCTACGTGACGAACTCCGTCTCCGACAGCGTGAGCGTCGTCGACCTGGACTCGATGACCGTGCTCGCCAACGTCCCCATTGGTCTCGATCCGGTCGATCCGGACGGCCCCACCGATCTCGCGCTCGACGAGGCCGGCGGGATCCTCTACGTCGTGCTCTCGTACCCGGTCCCTCCGAGCCAGGGGCCGCACGCCGCGCACCACGCGACCGCCCGGCACGGCTTCGTCGAAGCGCGCGCGCTCGACGATCTCCACCGGCTGGGCTCGCTCGAAGTCGATTCGAGCCCTGCGGGCATCGCCCTGGCCGCCGACCGGAGCACGCTCCTCGTCGCGCACGAGGACATCGATCGCGCCGCTCAATTGGGCGACAATCTCGAAGCGCGTCGCGCCGCGGTCTGGGTCGTCGAGCCGGGCACGCTGCTCGGGACCGGCCCCGCAAGCGCGCGCGCAGTGACCGTGTGTGCGGCACCGTTCGCGGTCGCCTACGCGGCAAGCGACGCGCGCGCCTTCGTGACCTGCACGGGAGAAGACTCGGTCGCCGTGCTCGATCCGGCTGATTTCGCGGTGCCTGCGCGGATCCCGATCACCGTGCCGCGCGGCGGCGTCACCAAGCCGTACGCCGCCGCCCCGGACCCTGCGCGGCAGCGGCTCGTCGTGTCGAGCACTGTCTCCCGCGCCGTCACGCTCATCGGCATGAACGACATGGCGGTCGTCTGGACCGTGGCCTTCGACGGCACCCCGGGGCGTCCCGCCGGCGTGCCCTACTTCGCCGCCTGGACGTCGGACTCGGAGCTCATCGTGCCGGTCCAGAGTCCCGACGGGATAGCGCGCCTGGATGCGGAGTCCGGTAGCGTTCTCGCAGCGCCCGCGTACTCCGCCGACGACTGCTCGCGACCGCGGCAGGCCGTCGCGGGAGCCGGCGGGCGTGTGTTCTTGGTTTGCGAAGGCGACCATTTCGCGCCGGGTAAGCTCGTCGAGCTCGACGCGACGACGCTCGCGGTCACGCGCTCGGTTGCGCTCGAGCTCGGCCCGGATCGCATGGCGATCCTCCCCGCTCGCGGAAGCGGATCATGAGAGGTGCCGCGCGTTCTTGGCTGGCGGCGCCGCTCGCCGTGCTCGCCTGCTCCTCTGCCGAACCGCGCGCCGCGCGCGAAAACCCCCTAAAAGACCCCGCGACCATAGCGCGGGGCCAGGCGCTCTTCGCCGATCCGGCGCTCTCGACCCTCGAGTCCAATCCGTTCTCGTGCGCGACCTGTCACGAGTTAGCGCCCGGTGAAAGCGACGACGCCAAGCCCGGCTCGCCTCTCGCCGGCGCGACGTTGCGCGAAGGCTTCTGGAACGGCGAGCTCGGCGACCTGCTCGAGGCGGTGAACGTGTGCTTCACGCGGTTCATGCAATCGAACGTGCCGCTCGACGCGGCGGACGCGCGCGCCGTGGCGCTCTACGCGTACCTCGCGAGCCTCGAGCCCGGCGATGCGGAGCAGCAGCCCTTCACGATCGTGGGTCTCATCCTCGACGTTCCGCGCGGCGACGCCGGTGCCGGAGCCGACGTCTTTCGCCGCGCCTGCGCTCCCTGCCACGGCGCGCTCCACCGCGGAGCGAGCCGGATCGGGACGCTCGTTCCCGTCTTGCCCGACGACGCCATCCGCCTTCATCCCGGCTACGACGCGCGGAGTCTGCGCCTCATCTTCGTCGAGAAAGCACGCCACGGGTCCTTTCTCGGCTACCCCGGCACGATGCCGCCATTTTCTAGCGAGGTCCTGAGCGACGCCGCCGTCTCCGACCTGCTCGAGGCGCTCGGCGCCCTCGGTGCGGACTGAGCCGCTCGTGCGCGATTAGTTCAAGGGGAACGAATACGCCGCGCTTCGGCGCGAGCGCGCTTGACAGCGGCCTAACAGTATACTAGTTCTATAGAGTAAGAAGAGAACACGGAAACAGCAGGATTTAGGCCATCCCATGCATATCGGACTGATCGGCGGCATCGAGCGCGGTACCCACCATTATGAAGCCCTGGCGGCTCTTCGGGGGCACACGGTCGAAGTCCATTCGGGGCACCTGGCAGGCCGTGGCGTCGAGTCGCTACACAGCTTGGTCGATCGCGCCGATCTGATCGTCGTCATCACCGACGTGAACAGTCACGGTGGGATGTGGAGTGCGCGCCGGATGGCGCGGGCCCGCGGCCGGCGCTGCGTGCTCGTTCGCCGCATGGGTCCGTCGCGCTTCCGTGCGCTGCTCGGCGAGCTCGATGAGGGCCCCGCCGAGCCGCACTGTCCGGCGCGATGCGCCTGACGAGCTCCTTCGTCCCGGTGGACGGCGCGGTCCGACCCCATACGCGCGCTGGGTTCGACTCCCAGAAGGAGCGCTGAGGCTCATGGGAGCCGCTCGATCTCGAACGATGGTTAGACAGGAGAGACACGATGCTTGAATTGAGTCGAAAGAAAGCCGTCGCCGCGCTCGCGGGAGCGGCGCTGTGCACGGTGGCCCCGGCGGCCTTCGCGGCCGACTGCGACGACATTGCTTTGGGCTTGGAGAATCCGATCTACGGCGCCGGCGGCAGCGCCGAAACGCAGACGATCCGCGCGGTGGCGATCTATCTCCGGAGTCTCGCCGATCATCCCGTCACGATCTTGTGGGACGACACGCTCGGGGCGTGCGGCGGGTACAATGAATACCTGCAGAACGTCTTTACCGTCGCGCAGGTCACGTACTGGGACGCGAACGGGACGGCTCAGAAATGCACGCCGACCGGCGGCGTCGATTTCGCCCACATGGGCAACGAGCACGATTTCTGCGTCACGGGCGGCCTCGTCCCGCCGAGCGGGTATCCGACCGGGTTCGGCACGGTGCTCGCGCCCGTTCAGACGCTCAACATCATCGTCGACAAGGACTCGAGCCAGAAGTCGATCAGCGCCGAGGCGCTCTATTACATCCTCGGCTTCGGAGCTGGCTCGACGGGGCACGAGGTCGAGCCCTGGACCAACCCGGCGCACGTCGTGACGAGGAATCCGACGTCGTTCGCGAGCCAGTTCCTCGCGGCGTCGATTTTCGGTGACGAAAAGAGCGGGCGCGCCGTGTTCGACGATCCAGGCAAGAACGGCTCGTCCCCGACTGCCACGAACGGATACAACGGCCGGCTGGGCTTCCGCGGCGGCACCCAGACCGATGTTATCAACCAGATCGACATCTTCGGGGCCACGAACGCGGAATCGCCGATCGGCTACGTGTCGGGCTCGGCCGTCATATCCGACGAGAAGGCGAGCGGCGGTCGCAAGACCAAGGTGCTCGCCTACCAGCACTACGACCAGACGTGCGGCTATTGGCCGAACTCGACCGAGTCGTCGCACGATCAGGCCAACGTTCGAAGCGGCAAGTACCACTTCTGGACGCCCGGCCACTTCTTCGCGCACGTGGACGAGGGCAGCACACCCGACCTCGAGCGCCTCGTGAATCCCGACGTCGCGACGTTTTTCAACGCGTTCGTGGGCTCGGACAACACGGACGTCTTGAACCTCGTGATCGACAACGGCGACGTGCCGCTCTGCGCCATGAACGTGAACCGCGAGGGGCTCGACGGACCGATCAGCTCGATCGCCCCCGCAGATCCCTGCGGTTGCTTCTTCGAGTCGCGCGTCGCCGGCACGGCGCAGTGCGACTCCTGCCGTGACGGTCACGACGAGGATTGCAGCGAAGCGGGCGCCGTGTGCCGCCGCGGTTATTGCGAGGCTTACTGAGATGAACACTCTGCACCGACAAAAATGGTCCAATTACGCCGGGCTCGCCGGCTTCCTTTTCGCCGCGGTCGTCATCACCCAAGGTTGCGGCAACGACGAGAATCCGGCTCCGGGAACGCCCACCGTCACCGGCGGGACGAGCTCCGGCGGTAGCGGTTCCGGCGCCAAGGGCGGCAAAGGCGGCAAGGGTAGCGGCACGGGCGGCGACACCACGAACGGAGGCACCGAGAACATCGGTGGCGGCGACGCCGTGGGCGGCACTGGCCCGACGACGGGCGGCACGGGCACGAACGGCGGTTCGGGCAACAAGGGCGGCTCGGGCAACAAGGGTGGCTCGGGCAACAAGGGCGGCAGCAGCAGCGTCGGCGGCAGCGGCAACGTCCCGAACGGCGGCTCCGGCGATGAAGGCGGCACCGGCCCCATCGTCAACTGCGAGCGCGAGGGCGATCCGCTCTGCTACCCGTGCGCGCCGCACGACGGGAATAGCGAGGAATTTTTGAATCAATGCACCAAGTCGAAGTGCTCGCACTTCGACAACGCGGATCGCATCCCGGGCCTGACGAGCCCGCTGCCCGAGCTGCCGTAAACGCGTCGCACTCGAGCTCGGCGACACTCACGAGGAATCACGATGACACTCCACATTGGCAGCCTGGCACCCGACTTCGAAGCGGACTCGACCACGGGACGAATTCGTTTTCACGCTTGGCTCGGCAGGAGCTGGGGCGTCCTCTTCTCGCACCCCAAGGACTTCACGCCCGTTTGCACGACGGAGCTCGGACGCGCCGCGGCGCTCAAGACCGAGTTCGTCCTGCGCGACGTGAAGATCCTTGCGGTGAGCGTCGACCGAGTGGAGAGCCATCTCGCGTGGACCAAGGACATCGAGGACACGCAGGGCGTGAAGCTCGAGTTCCCGCTCGTCGCCGACGCCGACCGGCGGGTGGCGACGCTCTACGACATGATCCATCCGGAGACGAACGACACCTTCACGGTGCGCTCGGTCTTCGTGATCGATCACGACAAGAAGATCCGCGCCGTCATGACCTACCCGGCGAGCACGGGGCGGAACTTCGAAGAGATCCTGCGTGTCATCGACTCGCTCCAGCTCACGGACGACCACAAGGTCGCAACCCCGGTCGATTGGCAGCTCGGCGACGACGTCGTGATCCTGCCTTCGTTGCAGGATCCGGCTGAGCTCTCACGGCTTTTTCCAGCCGGATTCAAGACCGTGCGGCCCTACCTCCGCATCACTCCGCCGCCGCGATGACGCCTCACTCCGTAAAGCACGCGCGCTGGCGCACCCGGCGTCGTGCGCCCGAAGCGGCTCACTGTACCCAGGCCGGCGCGACCGTTTGACCCACCTCTCACCACACTCGCGCCGGCCTGGGACACTACATCGGAGCTTTCATAATCATGCGTTATCTCGCAGTCGCCGGCGTTGTCGGCACGACGGTGCTCGGCTCTCACGCTGCCCGGGCGGACGTGGTCACGGATTGGAACGCGACGGCGGTCGACATCGGGCGCAAGCTCGCTTTGGGGCCGAACCCCGCGAGCCGCTTGGTTGCCATCACGCAGATTGCCGTGTTCGAGGCCGTGAACAGCGTAGGGCGCGAGTACGCTCCGTATCACGCGTACATCACGCCGAACGGCCCCGTGAACCTCGACGCCACGGTCGCACAAGCCGCGCACGACGCGCTCGTGGCCCTCGCGCCGTCCAAGACGGCCGACCTCGACTTCGAGCTTTCGAACACGCTCGCCGACATTCCCGACGGCCCCGAGAAGACGAACGGCATCGAGCTCGGCTTCCTCTCCGCGTCGAGCATCTTCGTGCGGCGGCTGAGCGACGGCTCGAGCGCGAGCGTCGCCTACGCGGGCAGCACCGATGTCGGCAAATGGCGGCCGACGCCGCGGGTCCCGGAGTTCACGGATGCGCCGACGAACACGGTCGTGAACCCGCCGCTCGCCGCCTCCGACCCGCAGTGGGGCGCCGTCGTGCCCTTCGGCCTCATCAGCGGCGACCAGTTTCGGCCGGCCGCGCCCCCGCTGCTGGCGAGCGAGGCCTACGCCACGGCCCTCAACGAAGTGAAGGACATCGGTTCGGGCGCGAGCGCGACGCGCACGCCCGAGCAGACGCAGATCGCGAAGTTCTGGGCGCAGCAGACGCACATTCCCTTCAACGACGTGGCGCGCACGGTCGCGAACCGCAAGCACCTCACGATTCCGGAGAAGGCGCACCTGTTCGCGCTCCTGAACATCGCGCTCGCCGACGCGCGCATCGCCGTCTGGGAAGGGAAGTACCAGTACGGCTACTGGCGCCCCATCACGGCGATTCGCAGTGCCGATCTCGACGACAACGCGGCGACCGACGTCGACGCGACGTGGAACTCGCTGCTCGATACGCCGAACCACCCCGAGTACGTGAGCGGACATAGCGCGACCGGCAGCGCCGGTGCGACGGTGCTCGCTGCCATCTTGGGCGACGCGAACGGGTTCGCGCTTCACTCCGACTCGCTCGTCGGCGTCACGCGCGAGTTCGATTCGTTCAGCGCCGCCGCGGCCGAGAATGCGTTGAGCCGTCTTTACGGCGGAATTCACTATCGTTTCAGCAACGACGCGGGTCTCGCGCTCGGTGCGACGGTGGCGAGCTACGAGCTCGCGAACGAGCTCGTGCCGGTGCCGGTGGTCATCCCTGGCGGGGAAGGCGGCGCTGCGGGCGTAGGCGGCGACGGCGGACAGCCCAGCGAGGCCGGTGCGGCCGGTGCGCTCGGGACCAACGGTGGCACCGGTGGCACAAGCGTCGGCGGGACGAGCAACGCGAGCGGTGGTGCCGCCGGCGAGCCGAGCTCGGGTGGCGAGCCCGCAACCGGGGGCGGTACTGGCGGCTCTTCGACGAGCGGTAGCGGCGGCAGCAGCGGCAAGGGCGGCACCAGCGCGACGGCGGGCAAAGGTGGAACCACCGCACAAGGAGGCGAAGCGGGCGAGCCGGCGGCGGGTGCCAAGGGTGGTGCGGCCGGCAAAGGCGGCACCAGCGGCAAGGGCGGCGGTGGAGGTACCGCGGGTACCGCGGCGAGCGACGACTCGGGTTGCAATTGCGCCGTTCCTCACCAGCAGAAGACGTCGAGCATGCCGTGGCTCTTCGCCTTGGCACTCGCCGCGTTCGGCAAGCGGCGGCGCGCGCGCGACCGGCGCTAGCGAGTGCTCGTCATCAAGCGTGGGCGCGTCGCCGGATCGACGCGCCCACGCGCTTTTAAGGGCCTTCAGAAAAGGCCTCGGCGCACCCGATGCGATTTTCAGTTGACTGTTCTCGACAAACAGCCCATAAAGTCTATGGGTTTGATAGAGAAATGCCCAAGTCGCTGAAAGAACTAGCTTTGCTGGCCCTAACCGCCTCCCTCTGGACCCTCCCCGCAGCGGGGCAGGGGGCTGCCCCCGCGCCGGCCGAATCCGCTCCGCCGCCGGCTCCCGCACCTGGGGCCAAACCGGCCGCCGACGACGATCTCGAGCTCCCGGCGAAGCCGGCGAGCAGTGCCGCTCCGGCGCCGTCCGCAACGCCGCCCGCATCCGCATCGCCTCCGTCACCGGTTGCGCCGAGCGCCGCCGCTGGCTCCGCGAGTGCCGCGGCAACGGCTGGTGGCAATGCCCATGCCGGCGCGGGTGCCACCGCGGCCACCGCTGCACCCGAAAAGGACAAGGCCGCAGCGCAGGGTGACGCGAAGCAAGCCGTGGAAAAGAAGTCCGCGTGGCCCGAGGGGCTGCGCGTGGGCGGCTACATCCAGGCGCAGTACGAGACCAACCAGCAGTCGGAAGATCAGCTGCAGCAGGGCGGGGTGCCGCTCAACCAGAACCGATTCCTGATCCGGCGCGCGCGCCTGCGGCTCGATCGCGACTGGGAGTACGTGCGCGCGGCGCTCGAATTCGACGGGAACACGACGCGCGGCGTGACCTTCGGGATCCGGCGAGCGGAGGCGTCGCTGCTCTATCGCGGTGACGCCAAGGGCTCGGAGCCGCCGCTCGTGATGGTCACGCTCGGGATCATGGATATTCCCTTCGGCTACGACCTGCTCGAGGCGACGCGCGAGCGGCCGTTCATGGAGCGAAGCACGGGCAGCCTCGCGCTATTCCCGACCGACCAGGACGCTGGCGTGCGCGTTTCCGGCGGGATTTCCTTCTTCCGCTACGCGGTGGCCGTCATGAACGGAGAGCCCGTCGACAACAGCGGCTTCCCCCGCGATCCGAACGCAGCCAAGGACATCATCGGCCGTTTGGGGGTGGATACGAAGACTGGCGCGCTCTCGATCGGTGGCGGTACGTCCTTCGCGACGGGCAAGGGCTTTCACGCCGGTCAGGACGCCGGAAAGAACCAGGTCGTCTGGCGCGATGGCAATCAAGACGGCAACTTCGACGCCGGCGAGATTGCCGCGGTGCCGGGCAGCGGCGCGACGCCGTCGAAGAACTACGAGCGCTGGGCGCTCGGTCTCGACGTCGAGGCGGCGCTCGAAACCAAGCTCGGACGCTCGAAGCTCTACGCCGAAGGCTTCGTCGCTCAGAACTACGACCGCGGCGTGCTGCCCGCCGATCCGATCGTGACGGGCGTCGACGTGCGCGAAGCGGGCGCCTACGCCGCGCTCCTCCAAGACGTGACCAAGTACGGGCTCGTCGGTTTTCGGGGTGGGTTCTACGACCCGAACCTGGACACGACGGAGACGCGTCAGGGACGCCTCTTGCCGCTGTCCCAGACGGTCTGGACGCTCTCGCCGCTCGTCGGTCTCACGTTGCGCGGCGTCGCGAAGCTGCTTTTTCAGTACGATTTCGTGCTCGACAAACTCGGTCGCGACTCGCGCGGCGTGCCGGCGAACGCGGAGAACAACCAGGCCACCGTGCGTCTGCAGGTGGAGCTGTGAGCGATTGTCCCGTTCTCGCGCAGTGCGCCGCCTGGACGGCGCTCGGCGTGCTCGCCGGCGCGTGCGGGGGCGAGCCGATCACGAAGCAGTTTCAGGAGCCGCTCCGCGCGCAGTCCGCGGAGTTCGTCGAGGGCGCGCTGCCCGGGCTGCCGCCGCTCACCGCCGAAGAGCAGGGGCAGATGGTCCCCCCGACGACGCCGTACGTCAGCGACTTCAACCTCGCTACCTCGACGATCATGGTCGGCTCCTCGGCGTTCCAGATCACCGGCTCCGTAACGACCAACGCGAGCGGCGTCGGCGTCCGATTCGAAGACATCGGCAGCGGCTACTGGGTGCGCCCGGCGACGACGTTGAGCCCCACCGGTGATTTTGCCTTCGGGATCGACGCGAACATCTCCTCCGAAGCCCCCCCCGGCAAGCACAGGCTCTTGCTCGCCGCGATCGGGCCCGACGGCAGCTCCGGGAACCAGCGCGACATCGTGCTTTGCCTCGCGCCGCAGATCCCCGACAAGCTCTCGAGCGTCAGCGCGACGGTTCCGGGAAACGCCTGCGACCCGAAGCGCGAGCCGCCGGCCCTCGTCGTGAGCCTCGCTTGGGATGCCGCGGTCGACCTCGATCTCAAGGTCATCACGCCGACCGGCAAGCTCGTCGATCCGAAGCATCCGAACACGGCCGATCCGGTGGACGGCCAAGTCGATCTCACGGCGCCGGGCGTCGGCGTCATGGATCGCGACTCGAACGGCGACTGCCGGCTCGACAACAGAAATCGCGAGAACCTCGTGTTCGAAACCCCGCCCGCCCCGGGGCACTACCTCATCTACGCCGATCTCTACTCGGCGTGCGGCAAAGGCTCGGTGCGCTTCGACGCGTCGATCGTGTCGGGCGTGGCCGGCGCGGAACAGGGGACGTTCAAGCAGGTCACGACGTTCGAGCAAGGTGGGGTGCTCGGCGCCGCGCAGGCCGACGGAGGCTCGAAGCTCGGGCTCTTCGTCACGGAGTTCATCGTCCAATGATTCGAGCGGGCGCGTCGCGCCACGCGAGAGAGGTGAGATAGCCATGCTGATCGATCGTTTGATGCGAGTTGCGCTGCTCGGCAGCGAATGGGTCCTTTACATGCTGCTGATGCTTTCGGTCGTGTCGTTCTCGACCATGTTCGAGCGCTGGATCTACTTCCGCCGCCGGCGCGAGGACCTCGTGAAGCTTCGCGCGGACGTGCGGAAGAAGCTCGACGCCGACGACGTCGAAGGCGTCGATCAGGTGCTCGCGAAGAGCAAGGCCGTCGAGGCCCGGGTCGCGCGCGAGGCGTGGCGCTGGCTGCCGGCGGGAGCCGAGGCCATGGGCGACGCGGTCGAGTCGGAGCTCGCGCTCGTGAAGCGAGAGCTCGAACGGGGCACGAACCTGCTCGGCACCCTCGGCAACAACGCGCCGTTCGTCGGGCTGTTCGGCACGGTGCTCGGCGTCATCATCGCGTTCCACGCGCTCGGTCAGGCGGGCGGCAACGCCGGGCAGATGGGCGGCGTGATGGCGGGTATCGCCGAAGCGCTCGTCGCGACGGGTGTCGGGCTCTTCGTCGCGATTCCGGCGGTGATTGCCTACAACGTCCTGCAGAAGCGCATCGGTGACATCGAGTCGGGCGCCGTCTCGCTCGCCAAGCTGCTCACGGCGTACGTGAAGTCGACGCACGTGGGCGACGTGGCGCCTCTGGCAGCCACGAAAAGCGAACCCGCGCTGACGAACGGCGCGAGCGCCGAGCTCCTCGAGTCGGGGTCGCGCGAAACGTCGACGCGCGAAGTCGCGGCCGGCGCGAGCTGAGCCGGAAAGGAGCTGAACGCCATGGCCTCTTCTCTCGCATCCGGTTCGCGTGGTCGCAGCGGCATCACGGGCATCAACGTGACGCCGATGGTCGACGTGATGCTCGTGCTGCTCATCATCATGATGGTGGCCGCGACCTACATCGTCTCGCAGGCGCTGAAGGTCGAGCTGCCTCGCACGGCAACGTCCGACGAAACCGTCTCGAAGACGTACGTCGTCACCATCTCGAAGGATGGCAAGTACCTCTTCAACGACAAGGCCGTCACGGAGGACGGCCTCACGGCGGAGCTCAAGGCCGCACGCAAGGCGTCCAAAGGCGACGTGAACCTCGTGATCACGGCCGACAGCGCGGCCATGCACGGCAACGTCGTGGGCGTGATCGACCGAGCGAAGCTCGAGGGCATCACGAAGTTCGCCATCAACGTGGAGCGCCGCTAGCGGGCACTGTCCCGCGCCAGAGGCAAGGAGCCGGAACGTGGCGGAGCGATCTCTACTCGCACTCAGCATCCTGTTTCACGGCGCGCTCGGCGTCCTCGTGTACCGAATCGAGTCGGGAGACGCGCACGCTGCGACCGCCATCCAAGTGGCCGAGTCGAAGAAGAAGGAAACGCCGAAGGCCAAGGTGGATGACGCGCCGAAGCCTCCCCCGGAGCCGCCCAAGCGCGCGGCGAAGCGCGCGGCAGCGGCGGAAAAACCGCTGGAGACGCCGCCGCCCTCCGCTGCGCCCGCGCCGCTCGAAGCGCTGCCCGATTTCGGCCTCGAGCTCGGGGGCGGCATCGGCGGGCTCGCGGTCGCCCCCGCGGCCGAGCCGGTGAGCGCGGCGCCGAAGGGTGCCGTGGCCGCTCGCTCGGCGCCGTCGGCGGTCAAACGCGCCGCCGCGCCCACGGTCGCATCGACGGCCGACAGCTGTGACGAGCCGCCCGCCAAGCCGAAGCCCAAGAGCGTGCCGCAGCCCGCGTACACCGACCGGGCGCGCGAGGCCGGCGTCGAAGGCAAGGTGCGGATCGAGCTCACGGTCGACGAGACCGGACGCGTCGTCAACGTACGCGTGCTCGCCGGACTCGGCTACGGACTCGACGAGGCCGCCGTCGCCGCCGCTCAGACCGCGACGTTCGAGCCGGCGATTCGTTGTGGCAAGCCAGCGCGCGCCACGTTCACCATCTCCATGCGCTTCACTTCGTCGTGATCGATTCATTCCGTGCAGAACCGTCTATCCACATGCAGAGCCGTACTCGCCGCAGTCTTCATCGGCAGCCTCGCTGCGCCCGTTCGGGCCCAGCAGGCAGCACCGATTACTGAGGAAGCCGTGAAGCCCCGCCTCACCAAACCCCCGAAGCTCGTTACCTTCGTGGAGGCGGACTATCCGGAGAGCGAGAAATCAGCGGGAAGAACCGCGGCGGTCGTGCTGCAGATCGGCATCGGGCCCACGGGCACCGTGACCGATGTCGCCGTGATCGAATCGGCGGGCGCCGCATTCGACGCCGCGGCCATCGATGCCGCCAAGCGCTTCGTGTTCGAGCCGGCCGAGATCAACGACAAGCCGGCCGCGATTCGCATCAACTACCGCTACCAGTTCGTGCTCAAGCAGGCGGAGCCGACCACGGCGATCCTCACCGGCGTCGTCAAGTCGCGGCCCGGCGGTGAGCCGCTCGTCGGCGTCACCGTGTCCCTCGACGACGGCTCGAGCGCGGTGACCGACGCTACGGGTCACTTCACGTTCCCCGAAGTCGCGCCCGGACGCCACCGCGTACTCCTCGCGCGCGAGGATCTCAAAGGCCTCCAGACGGAGGAAGATCTGGTCGCGGGGCAAAAGCTCGACGCAACCTACGAGATTGAGCTCGCCCCGGTCGACGACGGCGAAGAACACGACGATCTCGAGATCGTGATCGTGGCGCCGAAGCTCGTGAAGCAGACCGTGTCCACCAAGGTCGACGCCTCGGAAGGCCGGCGCGTCGCGGGCACGCAGGGCGACGTGCTCAAAATCGTCGAGAATTTGCCGGGTGTCGCGCGCGCGAGCGCCGGCTCGAGCCAGATCGTCGTGTGGGGCGCCGCGCCCGAGGATACGCGCGTCTACGTCGACGGCATGCGCGTTCCGCTCCTCTATCACTACGGCGGGTTGCGCTCGATCGTGCACACCGATCTCGTGCAGTCAGTCGAGCTCGTACCGGGCGGCTACGGCGCCGCGTACGGTCGTGGGCTCGGCGGCCTCGTGGTCGTCGCGACGCGCGACCCTCCGTCGGACCGGCTGCACGGTAGCGTGCAGGTCGACGTGATGGACGCCTCCGCTGCGGTGCAGGGCAACGTCGCGGACGGGTGGGGCGTCGCGCTCGCCGCTCGCAACAGCCATCTGCAGTGGATGCTCGACCGCGTGAGCTCGAAGGACTTCGACGAGTTCTTCCAGATCCCTCACTACTACGACGGCCAGGCGCGCATCCGGCGCGAGCTCGGGAAGAACGAGTTCATCGAGACGCTCGGCCTGCTCTCCTTCGACGAGGTGTCGCGCACGGTATCGAGCACGGATCCGCGCGGCAGGAAGAGCGAGAAGAAGCATCAGACCTTCGGTCGCGTCGGAATTCGCTACAAAAAGGCGGGAGACGACGGCTCCGTCGTCGAGGTCCTGCCCTGGTACGGGCAGGATCACCGGACGCTCGAAGCCTCCTTCGGCGAGGTGCCGACGAGCCAGGGCCTCGACACCAACATCTTCGGATTGCGCGCGCGCTACTCCGGCAAAGTGACGGAAACGATCGTCGGTACGGTCGGGCTCGATCTCGAAGGCTCGTCCACGAACGCGACGCGCTCCGGATCCACCTCGAGCCCGGCGCGTGAGGGTGACGCCCACGTGTTCGGTCAGCCGCCGTCCGACCAAATCAACGGCGACGAATGGGATGCCTTCATCGGCAGCGCGGCGCCGTACACCGAGCTCGACATCGGGCTCTTGAACGATGCGCTCCACGTCGTGCCCGGCATCCGTTTCGATCCGCTCTTCACGAGCGTCTCGCGCCGGCAGCCACGCGACGGCGACAAGCCGGGCGTCGGCGCTTCGCAGACGGACATCTCGATCGAGCCCCGGCTCTCCGCGCGCTATCGGCTCTCGCGCCGTGCGACGTTCAAGGCGGCGTACGGCCGGTACCGGCAGCCGCCGCTCGCGGAGGACCTGTCGCCCGTGTTCGGAAACCCGCTGCTCGGCGCCTCGTCGGGCCACCATTTCCTCGGCGGCGGGGAATTTCAGCTCACGGAGACGCTCGGGGTCGAGACCACCGCCTTCTACACGACCTCCTCCGACCTCGCAGCGCGCAACCCGATCCCTTCGCCGCTCGTCGCCGAGGCGCTCGTCGGCATCGGCGCTGGACGCTCGTACGGCGCGCAGTTCATGCTGCGCAAGAGCCTGAAGGACGGCTTCTTCGGCTGGGTCGCCTACACGCTGCTCCGGTCCGAGCGCCAGGATGAGCCGGCCACCCCCTACCGCCTGTTCGATTTCGATCAGACGCACGTGCTGACGGCACTCGCCGCGTATCAATTCGGCAAGGGCTTCGACGTGAGCACGCGCTTTCGCTACGCGACCGGCTACCCGCGCACGCCCGTCGTGGGCTCGTACTACGACTCGCGGCGCGATCTCTACGAGCCGGAGCTCGGCCCGAAGAACAGCGCGCGCATCCCCGACTTCTGGCAGCTCGACGTGCGCGTCTCGAAGCGCTTCACCTTCGGCACGCAGGAGATCGAGGCGTACCTCGACGTGCAAAACGTCACCAATCGTGAGAACCCGGAGGAGATCGCGTACTCGCCCGACTACACCCAGAAGCGTTACGTCTATGGCTTACCGATCCTGCCCGTCGCTGGCGCGCGGTGGAGCTTTTGAGCATGGCGAACGCACGCACCACGCCGTTCCTGCTCTTCACGGCGCTGCTCGGCGCGCCCGGCTGCCTGCCGGATTTCGTCGACGACACGACGCGCGTCACCTCCCCGCGGGTGCTCGCGATCCGCTCCGTGCCCGCCGAAGCGGACGAAGGTGAAGCGGTCACGCTCGAGGCGCTCGTCGCGAGCCCGCCCGGCAGCGACCCCGCCGTCCCGGCCTGGTCGCTCTGCATCGATCGCAAGGCGCTCTCCGAGCTCGGTCCCGTGAGCACCCGCTGCTTGAGCGGTCCGACCCCCGGCGCCGACATCGCAACGCCCGTCAGTCCGACGCCCCCCGTTCAGGCGACGCTGCCCGAGAAGGCGTGCCAGCTTTTCGGCCCTGACCGGCCCGATCCGAAGCCGGGCGAGCCATCGGGACGTCCGGTCGATCCGGATCCGTCCGGTGGCTTCTACCAGCCGGTGCTCGCTTGGCTCGGCGCGGAGCCGGTGCTGAGCGGAATTCGCCTCGGCTGCGGGCTCTTGGGCGCGCCGTCCGACGTGACGAAGGAATATGCGCAGCGCTATCACCCGAACCAAAATCCCGCGCTCGAGCCGCTCGAGCTGCTCCAGAACGACGGAAGCGTCGAGCCGTTCGACGACGACGCGGTGCACGAGGTGCGTCCGGGCGAGCGCCTGCGGCTGCGCGTGAAATGGCCGGAGTGCCCGGACGAAGGGGAATGCGGCGGCGCCGAGCGTTACGTCGTCTACGACGCGCTGTCGCAGACGCTGCACGAGCAGACGGAGTCGTTCGTCGTGTCCTGGTACGCGACGGCGGGGCTCTTCGCGGAGCCGCGCACCGAGCAGACGTTCGGCGACCCCGGCGAACCCGCGGGGACCTTCAACACCTTTACGGCGCCTACAGCCGGAACTGCAGACGTTTGGGCGGTCGCTCATGACGACCGCGGCGGGCAGTCGTGGGTTCACGGCACGCTCGTCACTTCACCATGAGGAGGTCTCGGCCCACGTGCTAACTCGCAAAACCACCTACGGGATTCGAGCATTGGTCGGCATGGCTCGCGCCGGCGAGCGTGCGTTGTCGGTGGCGGAGATCGCCGAGCGCGAGGGGATTCCGCCGAAGTTTCTCGCGGGTATCCTCGCGGACTTGCGCCAGCGCGGCATCGTGAGAGGGCATCGCGGACCGGTGGGCGGCTACGAGCTCGCGGTTCCAGCGGAGACGCTCAGCATCGCCGAGGTCGTCGAGACGCTCGGGGGGCCCCTGTTTCCGTTCAGCTGCTTGAGCCGCGAGCCGAACGAAGATCGCTGCCGGGAGTGCCCCGGCAACGACGCGTGCCCCGCGCAGCAGGCGCTTTCGGGGGCCTGCCAGGCGGCCTACGGGGTCCTCCGCGGTTTGGTTCTGTCGGACGTCGCCCGGAGCCTCCCCGTCGAGGCCCCGGCGAACCAGCCGGCGCTCGACCCACGGGAGTTGCCCGGGTCGCGGGCTGGAGGCGGGCGGTGACCAGCGGTTTCAGCCGAATTGAGCTGCCTCGCTCAAGGCGGCTCGCGACACGCCGGACATCCGGTAAAGTTCCCTCCATGATCACGATGAAGGCGAAGTACGCCATCAAGGCGCTCGCCCGCCTGGCGCTCGCGCCACCCGGTGAGCCCGTGCTCATCGCGGACATCGCGGAGCGCGAGGCGATCCCGAAGAAGTTTTTGGAGGCGATCCTTGCCGAGCTCAAGCAGCACGGCGTGGTGCACAGTCGCAAAGGCCGCGGCGGCGGGTACCTACTGTCAAAGGCACCGGAAACGATCACTCTCGCGGCAATTTTGCGTGTGCTCGACGGACCGATCGCTCCCGTTCCGTGCCTGAGCAAGACCGCCTACCGTCGCTGCGACGGCTGCCAGGACGAAGCGACTTGCTCGGTTCGGCTCGTGCTTCGCGAGGCGTATGCCGCGAGCGTTGACGTTTTGGAGCGCACGACGCTCGCCGACGTGGCGCACAACGCCGACGGCGCGTCGGCCGAAGAGCGCGTGTCTCGCTACTCGATCTAGCCCCGAGTGTGGCATCCGCGCACGGCCGGATTCACGGTCGATTGCAAGTTTCGGGGGCCGGCGTTGCATCCAAGCTTGCTTGGATGCATGGAAAACAAGACATCCACCGGCAGACAGATCTGGGGATAGGCCAGTGAATTTTTGGGGCCTCGAGCGAAGCGGGCCCAAAAAATTCACGCTCGACCAGCGGGTCTCCGGTGTAACCTCGCGGGCATGATGCGCGCGACGCTCGGTGTTTTGACTATGGGCCTGCTCGTTTCCGCCTGCGGTGTGGACGAGCACCAAGACGTGAAGTCCGCCGACGCTTGGCTGGCGGAGCAGGATCAGGCGGGTGCCAAGCAGCTCGCCGAACAGAAGAAGAACAAGAGTGGGGCGGGGGAACCCGAGCAGACCGAAGACGAGAAGATCCGCGAGTGGGACGACAAGCAGGCCGACCTCGAGCTGCGCCGCGCGACCCGCTCCGCCGAGACGTGTCCCGAATCGGTGACGGAGAAGGCGCCGAAGGGCATGGCGCACGTGACGCTCACCTTCGCGAACGACGGCCGCGTCAAAGATTCGAAGATCGACGACGTGTACGCGGAGAAGCCGGTCGGAAACTGTGTGCTGCGCGCCATGGGCAGCGTGATCGTGCCCGCCTACAAGGGCTCCGAGCACACGGTGGAGTGGGACATCGACCTCACCGGGGCGAAGACGAAGAAGTCCGGTCCGCGCGGCGGCGACAAGGGCGAATAAGCCGCACGCGAAGGCGCGCGCCCGCCGCGACGGCGGGCGCAGAGCCCTGCTTCGCGCGGCGCTCTACAGCAACCAGACGCCGAGCACGACGAGCGCGGCGAGGAACCCGACGGACGCCATCGCGACGGCTTCCCACGCGGACGAGCGCGGGTCGCCGCCCTTGAGCTCGATCGACGCGAGGCGCGCGATACCGCGCTGCTTGCGTCCTACGAAGGCCAGGTTGGCGGCCCGGAGGGCTGCGCTCTCACCGTCGAGCTCGTGGGTGGCGGTCGGCACGGGCCCAGGCTTTTGCCACGCGAGCGGGTTCGCTGTCTACGGGCGCGTGCGTGCACGGCACCTCCGTTCAGTGCCGAGAAATCATCCACAGGGGTGATCAGGCGCGAAAACGCGCTTTGCCGCGCGTCTCCCACCATTGCCGATATTGGCGCTGCGCCTGCGAGCGCTCGGCGGGTGGCAGATCGTCGTAGTACCCGAAATATTCGCGCGTGAGTGCTTTGAGCTCCTCGCCCGCCGGTCGCCGGATCTCCGGCGAGTCGTGCGTGAGCGCGTCGATGAGCCATTCGATGCGGTGTCGCCCCGAAGCGGCGCGCCACCAATCGTTCCAGCCGCCGGGGCTCGCGCCGAAATCCTGGCGTGCGAGGACGACGAGCGCTCGCCGCGCGCTCTGCACGACGTCGACGGGGTTGTCGTCGAGCGCGAGGATCAGATGTGGCACGGCTTGCGGCTGCCGGAGCTCGGCGAGCGCCTCCATCGCGGTCAGGCGCGCGCCCGTCGGGCGCATGCGATCTTCCGCCGTGACGCCGAGCTCGGCGAGCAGGGTCGCCATCGACTGCGGGGAGCTCGACAAGAGCCGAGCGGCCGTGAGCGCGGCGCGCCGCACTTCGACGTCACCGTCGAAGAAGCGACGCGCGATGGCGTGCGCACTCTCCGGGGTCGGAATTTCGCCGAGTAGGCGCGTCGCGTAGCCGCGGACCTCCGCGCTCGCGTCGTTGGTTCGCACGACGAGAAACGGCACGGCGCGCTCGCCGATGCGGGCGAGCGTGCGCATCACGGGGCCGGAGTCCGAAGCGCGCGCCATGCCGGCGCTCGCGCGGCGCGAAGACGGCGATTCGATCGGCCCCGGAAAAGCCGCGACGAGCACGGCGACGCCTGCGGCTCCCGCCGCAACGAGGCGGTCTCCGGCGCCGGCGTCCCCCTGCAAGAGCTGTTCGAGGAGCGCGCGGCAATCCTCCGCCACGTCGACGATCACGCTCGGCAGCTGCTGCTCTTCGCCCGTCTCGTGAGCGGCGGGGAGCGGCCGCGCGCTGTGTGCCGCCGTGCGCGACATCGACGCGAGCGGAACGCCCGGTGAGTCCACCTCTGCCCACGCCGGCGTTGCGGCCAAGCTCGCGAGCTCCTCGTCGAGCGGACCCGACTCGACCGAGACGTCGGGGGTCGAGTCGGCCGGCGGCGCGTCGACCGGCGACGGTTCCTTGGTTCCCGGCGGAAGGCTCCCGACGCCCGGACGCGTGCCCCGTTCCCCGCGTGCGAACGGCGAGCTCGCTCCGGCGAGCTCCTCCCAGCCGGCGTCGACGGCAGCGGGCGGTAGCGACCCGTGGCGGACGGCGGCGCGGGGTGGGGCCGCGGCTGGATCGGTCGGGCGATCCGAGATGCGCCCGATTTGGATCACGGGCCGCGCGAGCGCCTCGGCAATCGAGCGCGGCGGGCTGCTCGAGGTGTGCTTGGCGGGCGCGCCCATCAGGGGAGCGAGCGGGCGCGCACGAGCGGTCGAGCCTGGCGGCTCCGAAATCGCGGGGTCCGGCGGCGCGGAGATGAAGGGCTCAGGCGCCGGCGGCGCGGAGAGGAAGGGATCGGCCCCCGGCCGTCCCGAGAGGAAGGACTCCGGCTCGGGCGGCGCCGGCCGCGGGCTCTCGGCTGCGGGAGGTCGCGGCGTTTCGGCTACGGGAGGTCGCGGCGTCTCAGCGACCGCGAAAGGCTCTTCCTCCCGCGGCACGCCCTTCGCGCGAGCCGGCTGGAGCACGGAGGCGAGCGCCTGAGCGCGCTCCTCATGCGTGGGGCGCGCGACCTTGCGTGGCGCCGGCAGCGGGGGCAGCGACCCTTGAGCGGCCTGCTCGGCGCGCCCGCGCTTCCGGTTCACGATCAGCCGCTCGAGCGCCGAGGCGATGAGCGGCGCGAACGAGATGACGTCGCCGATGTTAGCGAGATCGACGTCGGCGTCGCCGTGATCGCCGTACAGGATGAGGAGCGAGCGCCCGCGCACGCGGATCGGGAGGAACAGCACCTGCGGTCCCGCGCGGCGCTCGAGATCCTTTGCCAGCGCCGCGTCGAGGCCGCCGCCGCCGAGGCGGGTCAAGACATGGCTCGCACTGTCGCGTGCCCGCGCGAGCGAGCTCGGCAAGTCGAGCGAAACACCGATCGACTGAACCTTTGCGCGCGGCGCGCCGGGTCCGTGCGCGTCGCGCCCCTCGGCCAGATCGGCATGCACGGCGAACAGCGCCGCGTACTCGAAGTACTGCTGAACGAAGTCGAAGAAAGACTCGAGCACCTCGTCGAGGCTGGTCGCCGCCAAGAGGTCGCGCTCGGCCATCGCGGCCGTGTACGGCCCGATTCGCCGCGGCCGTGGCCCTTCCGGGCGAACGGCCCGCACCAAAGCTTTGACCTCACCCGCCGAGCGCGAGACCTTGGTCACGACCTT
>DATMCL010000560.1:0-10645 GCA_035558375.1 Polyangiaceae bacterium | reverse complement strand
GGAAGAAGACGTCTTCGAGCAGCTCCGCCCCCAGCTCTACCGCGCGTATGCGTACGCCTACGCGTACACCAACGACCTCAATGGCATGAAGCGCATGCTGAAGAAGCTCGGCGGTATCGACGCGCGATTGTTGGGGGGCTTCATGGCCAAGCGCACGCACCCGTTACTGCAAAAAGAGGCGAAGAAGCTCCTGGAGCAGAGCGGGCAGATGCCGCGCAAGATGATGATTCAGAGAAGGTAGTTCCGAGCCACTTCGAGTCTGGGCGAAGCCCGCCGCGGGCCGCAGGCCCGCCGACAAGACGTAGGAGTCTTGGAAGAACAGATCGATCCGCGAAGGTCGCGACGACCCGTACGACAAACCGGCGAGACCGGCGGCAGTTTCCAGCAGTCCCTACGGACGCCCCAACTTCACAACTGGCCCCCCCAAAAGAACAAAGCCCTACCTTCTCTGAATCATCATCTTGCGCGGCATCTGCCCGCTCTGCTCCAGGAGCTTCTTCGCCTCTTTTTGCAGTAACGGGTGCGTGCGCTTGGCCATGAAGCCCCCCAACAATCGCGCGTCAATACCGCCGAGCTTCTTCAGCATGCGCTTCATGCCATTGAGGTCGTTGGTGTACGCGTAGGCGTACGCATACGCGCGGTAGAGCTGGGGGCGGAGCTGCTCGAAGACGTCTTCTTCCGGATCGAAGAGGCCGAGCGTTTCGAGCGCCTTCTTGGCCTCGCCGCTGCGGGCCCAGGCTTCGGCAGAAACGGACGCGAGCATCGCGCGCGTGCGTGGCTCCTGGTGGCGCTTGAGGTCGATTCCGCTCACGAGCGTCCGGGCTTCGCTCACGTCGCCCATCATGAGGTGGATGAGCGAGCGCTGGCCGCGCGCTTCGTCCGCAATCGGTGCCATCACCTTGGCGAGATCGATGCGCTCGAGCGTCGCGAGCGCCTGCTTCGGATCGGTCTGGAGCTCGAGCTGCGCTTTCGCGAAGAGCGTCGCAGGGTCGTTCTTCTTCGACGACGCTTCGAGCTCGGCGATCGCAGCTTTGCGGTCCTCGTCGGTCTCGACCTTGCCGAGGATGCTCGCGACGCCGCGCGCCTTTTTGGCCTGATTCATCGCGAACACGAAGAGCCCGACGGCGAGCAGCGTGATCACCGTCGGAAGGCCGAGCAGGATGTATTTCCAGGTCGTCGAGTAGACGACCGCGGCAATCGAGCCACACAGGACCCAGCCGCCGACGACCGGAATCGCGAGGCGCCCCACGAGCTGCTTGATCTGCGTGCTCGGATCCGGCATTCCGGCGCCGGGCTTGGGGAGCCCCGGACGCTCGGACGGCGTGCCCGTGTCGGTGGCGCGCGCCTGGGCGCGTTGGACCTTTCTCGCTTCTTTGGCCATGGCTATCCGATCAGGCTCGCGGCGCGACGCGCGCGGGAACCAAGCTGTCCGGCGGCAAATCCGGCATCGATTCGAAACGGAAATGGTTGAACACGCTCTGCACGATCGAAAGCGCAGGCACCCCGAGGAGCGCCCCCCAAATCCCGAAAAAGTGCTCCCCGATGATGAGCGACAACACGACGAGCACCGGGTGGATCTTCGCAGCCACCCCGATGATCTTCGGGTTCAACAGATTCGCCTCGATCTGGTGCACGCCGATGATCCAGAGCAGCACCCAGAGCGCGACCCAGAAGCCCTGAGTGAGGCCGATCAGCACGACGGGCACGCTGCTCGCGATCGAGCCGAAGATCGGCACGATGCTCATCACGCCCGCGAGGATCGCGAGGATCGGCCAGTATTTCAGGCCAAAGAGCCCGAAGCCGATCGCGCTCACGACGCCGTTCACGAGGCAGATCAAAAGCTGCCCGCGCACGACGCCGGACAGGCCGCGATCGATGCGCGTGAGCAGGTGGTCGAAGCCCATGCGGGCGTTCGGCGGCGCGAGCGAGCGGAAGAAGCCGAGGATCGCTTCCCGCGTGTGCATGATGTAGCCCGCGACCATCAGCGTCATGAACAGCAGGAAGATGCCGCGCGCGATCTTCCTCACGACGAGCTCCACGAACTGCAGGAGCTCGAGGGCGTTCGCTTTGACGTAGCCGAGCGCTTCCGTCATGCCTTTGCTCGCGAGCACGGCGACGCTGAATTGCTCGTTCGTGCGCGCTCCGGCCGCGCCCACGCGCCAGTGTCCGGGGCCGTGCTGCACGACATCGATCCCCGCGCCGATATCCACGCGGAGCGAGCCGTCGGGCTGGCGTGCAATCTCGATTGCCGGACTCTGCGGGCCCGTGGGTGGCGCCGGGGAGAGGTGCGCACGGTCGAGCCAGCCTTGCACCCAGGTCTCGACGCGGGGTGCCACCGTGCGGGAGAGGTCGTTCGCGAGCGTCGGAGCGTCGCTCACGAGCCGTTGCGCTTCTTCCTGAATCCGGGGCGCGATGAGCGCGATGCTCGAGTACAGGCCCGTGAGCGTGATCGCGTAGACGAGCAGGATCGCGGCGGCGCGCGGGACCCGAACCCGCTCGGCGAGGGCGACGAGCGGGGTCAGGACGTACGCGATGATGAGGGCGAGCAGGAACGGGAGCAGCACCTCGTGCGCCCACACGAGGACGCCCACCACGAGCGCGGCGCTCACGGCGAGGAACACGACGCGGCCGCGTGTCCAGCCGCCACCAGGGCGCAGGACGAAGTCGCGACCGCTCGTGGGCGTCGTCACGGAACGACTCCGTCCCGAGCCGCCAATTGCTCGGCTACTCCTCGTCGTCGGCAGGTGCCGGCGGCGGGACGGACGGGCTCTTCTTCATTTGCTCGAGCTTCTCCTTGAACACGTCGCCGAGCGTCGCGCCCTTTCCGGATTGCTCGCGCTTGAGCGCCTGGACCTGATCGGCCTCCGGGCTCTCGCCCGGGTTGCGCATCGTGAGGGTGATGCGGCGATCCATCGAGTCCACGTTCGAGATCTCGGCCCGCACCTTGTCACCGACGGTGACCTGGGCGCTGGCCGGCACCTCGTTGCTCGGGATCAGGCCTTCGATGCCGTCCGCGATGCGCACGAAGATGCCGAACTCGGCGAGGCTCAGAACCTGGGCCTGCTCCACGACGGTGCCCGGCTTGTAGGCGTCCATCGCGCCTGCCCACGGGTCGTCCCAGAGCTGCTTCACACCGAGGCTGACCTTCTTCTCGTCGTGGTTGATCGAGAGGATGATCGCTTCGACGTCGTCGCCCTTGTTGTAGAGGTCGGCCGGGTTGTTGATCTTCGCCGTCCAGGAGAGGTCGGTCTTGTGGACCATGCCGTCCACGCCGTCCTCGATGCCGACGAACACGCCGTAATCCGTGATCGAGCGGACCTTGCCGCCGATCTTGTCGCCCGGCTTGTACTTCTCCGTGAAGAGCGTCCACGGATCGGGCTCGAGCTGCTTGAGGCCGAGGGAGATGCGCTTCGAGCGCGCGTCGACCTCGAGCACCTGGCATTCGATCTCTGCGCCGATCTCGAGCATCTTCGAGGGGTGCTTGACCTTCTTGGTCCAGCTCATCTCGCTCACGTGAATCAGGCCTTCGACGCCCGGCTCGAGCTCGACGAAGGCGCCGTACTCGGTGAGGCTCATGACCTTGCCGCGGACGCGCTTACCGAGCGGGTAAGCCTCGTCGACGTGGTTCCACGGATCTTCCTGCGTCTGCTTGAGGCCGAGGCTCACGCGCTCGGTCTCCGGGTTGTACTTGAGGACCTTGACGGTGACCTCGTCGCCGACCTTGAACACCTCGCCCGGGTGCGCGACGCGACCCCAGGACATGTCGGTGATGTGGAGCAGGCCGTCGATGCCGCCGAGATCGACGAACGCGCCGTACTCCGTGAGGTTCTTGATGGTGCCGGTGACGACCATGCCCTCTTCGAGGGTCTGGAGCGTCTTCGCCTTCATCTCGTCGCGCTCGCGCTCGAGCAGGACGCGGCGTGACAGCACGATGTTGCCGCGCTTCTTGTTGAACTTGATGACCTTGAATTCGTAGGTCTGACCGATGAGCTTCTCGAGGTTGCGGATCGGACGGAGATCCACCTGAGAGCCGGGGAGGAACGCCTTCACGCCACCGCGGATCGTGACGGAGAGACCGCCCTTCACGCGCTGGCTGATGGTGCCTTCGATGATCTCGTCGCGTTCGCACGCCGCCGAGATCTCGTCCCACACCTTCATCTTGTCGGCCTTCTCCTTGGACAGGGAGATGAGGCCGTCGTCGCTCTCGCGACTCTCGATGAACACGTCGACGCGGTCGCCTGCCTTGATCGAGATGGCGCCGTTCGCGTCTACGAACTCGCCCTTCGAGATGACGCCTTCGCTCTTGCCACCAATGTCGACCACGACGGAGTCGCGATTGACTTGAATGATGATCCCGGAAACGATCTGCCCTTCACCGCCGAGCGCGGCGCTGGGTCCGCTGGCTGCCGCCTCGAACAGGGCTGCGAAACTCGAGGGGTCTTGGTTGGAGGTGGCGGTCATTTGGGTTTGCGTCATGGATCGAACGAAGGGCTCCGGGGATGGATCTGAGGGGTGAGAGTCGGCGTGCCGCGGGCGAAGACCATGCGTCCTCTCCTCGTGGGGACCGCTCGGGGACGCGTCAGTTAGCGCACGAGGGGGCCCTCGTCAAACGCAAAGGTGGGCGTTCGCAGCCTATTTTTGCGGCGGCCCGAAATCCAATGCGCTCTCGACGGTCAAGGCGGCGCGATTTGCAGCGCGCTCGAGGGCCGGCCCATCCAACGAAAGCTCGACACGAATCGCGCGATTACCGTTGGGCTGGATGCGGATCGAGCCGAATTCACGCTCCAAGCGCGGCAGGTCTTCGCCAATGAGCGGCCCGAGGGCGCGATGGACACGATCTTTCATGTCGGCCGGCGGCGCGCTCGAGAACCCAAGCTCCAGGCTGACGACGAGCGGGTTGCCCCAGCGTGCCTCGCCGCGGACCGTTTGGGGCGAGCCGAGCATCGCGAGCAGATCCGCCCCACCCGCAGGCAGCCCTGGCGCCGGCGGACCGACCACCAGCGCCGCGGCGCCCAGGCGTGGGACCTCCGGCGCGAGCGGATGCATGGCGAGCGCCGCGTCGAGCCGCGCTGCGCTCGAGGCGATGGCCAGCACGCCGTCGTTGCCTTGGCCGATCGCGACGCCGCTCGGCGTGGCGATGCGCCGGGGCCCGAGCGGCTGAACGCTCATGCCCTCTTGGCCGAGGGTGCGCGCCGCCGCCGCAACGATGTCGCTCGACGGGAAGGAGCCCCCGAGCAGCACGGACCAATCGCCCGCACCGGGCCCGAACGCGACGAGCACCTCGCGCAGATCGCGCCCGAAGACGACGCCGCTCGCCTTCGCATACCGCTCGCGACGAGAGGAGCCGATCGCAGGGTGCTCGAGCGGCGCCTGGTCGAGGATCGGCAGCAGGAACTTCCGCGTCGGCTCGAACAGCGACACCTTCTCGACGTCCCAGCGCAGAACCAGCGCCGCATCCGGCGGCACGTGGTGCGCGGCGACACGCTCGAACCCGACGTAGCTCCGGTGGATCTTGACGCCGCCCCAGATGCCGAGCGCGAGCAGCGCGACGAACACGCCGAACACGAGCGGGAACGAGAGTCCACCGCGCCGATCGCGGGGCAGCGGAGCTTCCGCGGCGGGCATGACGGTGGAATCGATGGCTCTAGCTTCCGGGGTCACTCGAGCAGTCCTCGCACCAAGGCGAGGCGCACTACCACATATCGTCCCACCGCTTCGGCGCGCGCCCCTTTGGCGAGCGCCCCGAGCTTGCCGTCGGCCCCCTCGAGCGCCTCTTTGACGCGCCCGAGCGCCTCGGCCGAGGCCTGCGCGTCGAGCTCGCTCGGCAGCTCCAAGGAGAGGTCGAGCCCGAGGCCCTCCGGGGTGGCGTCGATGCTGCCCTCGACCCCGGCGGCGTCGCCGACCGCGCGGGCGATCGACGGGTAGCGCTGGGCGATGCCGTAGCGGAGCGCGCGGAGACGCGCCGCGAACGCGAGCACGCCTTGCTCGCGCGGGCGCAGCGGGCTCGGCCGCATGCCGCGCTCGAGCACCGCCTCCACGCTGTCGAGCTCCGCGGCGGAGACGAAAACGAGCTGCTCGTTGCGGAACACGTAGATGCGCGCCGGAGCCGCGCGCCCGACCTTGGTCTTGCGATCGAAGCGCCGTACGTCCGCGCCGAGATCCACCGGGCTCGCGAACCCCGCGCTCGCGAGCGCCTGGTCGAGCCCGAGATCGGCGAAGCGCCCCGAAAGCACGAGCACGTTGTCGGCTTCCCCGGGGACGAGCTCGGGCCTTAGCGCGAGGAACGCGACGCTCGTGCGCTCGAGCGCGCGCGCGACGAGCTCCGTTCCAGGATCGCTCGGTAGCGCGCCCGTCCCGCGGCGCATGAGCTCCGCGCCGGCGGGGCCGAGCGCCGCGCGCACCTTCTCGAGATCGACGCGGACGACGAGATCGAGATCGCCGGGCAACGCGTCGGCCGGCGTCGTGATCGAGGGCGCGCGCGGCGGCGGCGGTGGGGCGGCGCACCCTGCAGCCGCGAGGAGGAGCGCCAAGAGAAACCGGCGCTTCATCGCCCGCTGAGCTTCGCTTCGATGTCCTTCACGTGCGCCACGATCCGGGCGACGACCTGGTCGATCGAGAGCGTCGAGCTGTCGAGCTCGAGCGCGTCGGGGGCTTTGCGGAGCGGCGCGATCGGGCGCGTGCTGTCGCGCTGGTCGCGCTCGAGGACCTCCGAGCGGACGCCGTGGAACTCGACGTTCACGCCGCTCGCCTTGAGCTCCTCGAAACGGCGGCGCGCGCGCTCCTCGACGCTCGCCGTGAGGTACACCTTGGCTTCCGCGTCGGGGAACACGACCGTGCCGATATCCCGCCCTTCGAGCACCACGCCGCCCTCGCGGCCGCCCGCCCGCTGGAGCTCGAGCAGCGCTTCGCGCACGCGCGGCTGCGCCGAAACCTTGCTCGCACCCTGGCTCAGGATGGGCGTGCGGATGGAGCCGCTCACGTCTTCGCCGTCGAGCAGGACGCGCGTGCCGTCGGCGTCGCCCTCGAGCTTCACGGCCGCACGCGCGACGAGTGACTCCGCGAGCGTGCCGACCCGCTCTGCATCGTCGAAGTCGAGCCCGGCGCGCTGCACGGCGAGCGCAATCGTCCGGTAGAGCGCCCCCGTGTCGACGATCAGGTAGCCGAGCGATTTCGCGACGCGCTTCGTGACGGTGGACTTCCCTGCCCCCGCGGGTCCGTCGATCGCCACGACGGGACGCGCTCGGCTCATCGCACGACCTCGATGTCGGCGCCGAGCGAGCGCAGGGTGCCCACGAAGCGAGGAAAGCTCACGGCGAGGCAATCGGCGTCGTCGATCACGGATTCTCCGTCGGCAGCGAGGGCGAGGACCACGGCGCTCATGCAAATACGATGATCGCCGCCGCTCGACACGCGCGCCGCGCGCAAGGGCGTGTCCGGCTGGCCTTCGATGACCAGGCCGTCGGGCCGCTCGCTCGCCCCGACTCCGAAAGACCTGAGGAGCGCGCCGAGCGCCGCGATGCGGTCCGGCTGATCGTCGCGCAGCTCCGCTACGTCCGAGATGTGCGTCACCCCCCGCGAGCGCGCCGCAAGGACGCAAGCCGCCGGGATCTCGTCCATGCCACGCTGCGCGAGCTCACCACCGATCGAGATGCCGCGCAGCAAGGAGCCGCGCGAGCTCACCTCGCCGAACGGCTCGCCGAGCGAGCTGCCGGCCGGGGTGATGCCCATGCGCCCGCCCGCCTGCCGAATCACTTCGAGGATGCCGGAGCGCGTCGGATTGAGGCCGGTGCGGCGCGTCGTCACCTGGCTGTCCGGGACGATCTGGGCCGCGACCAGCACGAACGCCGCCGCCGAGATATCGCCCGGAATGTCGAAATCGAAGCCGCGAATCGCGAGCGGATCCGCGGGCGGGTGCAGGCTCACGACCGAGCCTGCCGCCCGGATCGGCATGTCGAGGGCCGAGAGCAGCCGCTCGATGTGATCGCGCGAGAGCACGGGCTCCTGCACGATGGTCGCGCCGGAAGCGAACAGACCCGACAGCAGCAGCGCCCCCTTGGCGTGATCGCTCGGCTTGTTCATCGACACCGTGAGCGGGCCGAGGCGCTTGCCGGGCTCGACGCCGAGCACCTGGAGCGGCGCCGTTTCCTCGCCCTCGCGCTCCGGATCGCGCTGCGCCTCGATCCGGGCGCCGCGCTCGCGGAGTGGCTCGAGCACGCCGTGCATGCGTAGCCGCTCGAGCGCGCGATGACCACCGAGCCGCGACGGGAACGGCTGCCCGGCGAGCACGCCGGTGAGCAAGCGCAACGTCGTCGGCGAGCGGCCGCAATCGATCAGGGTGCTCGGCGCCGTGAGCCCCGCGAGCCCCACGCCGCGGAGCTTCAGCGTGCCGCGGCCGTCGTCTTCGGAGCGAACGCCGAGCGACGCGAGGGCCTGAAGCATGTAGCGGTTGTCGGCGCCGTAGCCGAAGCCGCGCAGCTCACACGGGCCGTTCGACAGCGCGGCGACGATCATCGCCCGGTGCGTGATGCTCCGGTCGCTCGGCACCGGAACGCTCCCGTGGAGCGGCTTGCGTTGCGGCCGGACGAGCAGACGAGATTCAGCCAGGACGCTACCTCGGCAGGAGCATATCTTGCGCCTTGTCGAGCAGCACCGCTACCGCCGCGCCGTCGACGCCCGCCACGAACGAGACATCGTTCTCC
Source organism: Polyangiaceae bacterium (assembly GCA_035558375.1). Taxonomy (GTDB): domain Bacteria; phylum Myxococcota_A; class Polyangia; order Polyangiales; family Polyangiaceae; genus PMG-095. Next base: position 1,946 of record DATMCL010000560.1, on the reverse strand, counting down.
TTGGGCTCGGCCTCGAGCTTGCGCACCGGCTGGCCGATGCCGAGGAGCGCCAGGAACGGCGCCACGCTCTCGACCTTCCTGCGCAGGTCGATCAGGCTTTGCGCGCCCTTCCGGGCCGCGTCGGGGTCGGCGTAGGTGAGCGTCCCCGCCAGGTTCAAGCCTGGGTCCTGGAAGTTTCCAACCAGCGCCACGGTCTTGAGACCGTTCACGAACGCTAGCTCCGCCCGCGACGCGTCCGGGACCGGGGACGAGGTGAAGTCGGCACCGAAGACGATCGGCGCCGTCGTCCCGGCGAGGAGCTTCTGCATGTAGCTCGGGAGCTGATTTTTGACGCGGCCTTCGGCGATGCGATCGAGCGCGCGCCGCATGCCGGTGTCGTTGCCGACGAGCGCCGTCTTCGCCGTCAGCACGCTGAACCCGACCGTGCCGGCCGTGTAGAGCGTGCGTCCGGCGTAGCTCGTCTTGACGACCGGCATACCGAGCGGCGTCGGCTCCGCGCTGGCAGCCGCTGCCTCGATCTTTTCCCGGTCGAAGTGGCCGAGCGCCACGCCCGCCATGTCGGCGCCCTGCATCGAGTAGAAGCCGATCCACGCCTTCGTGAGGTCACGCTTCGGCTCGAAGCCGGCGGATGGCGGCAGAGGCATGCGCTTCTCGACGACCTGGCGCACCTTGTCGCCGAACATCGAATTGTAGAGGGCGTTCGCATCGAGCACGAGCACGCCGATGGCGCCGCCCGGCAAGAGCGGCGCCGGATCCAGGTCGATCTGCTCGTCGTTGAGGTTCTTGTCGGCGCCCGTCTTCACCACGACGTCTTCGCGGTGCGCGCAGGCGAACGAGCCGGCGCTTGCCGCGAGGCCGAGCAGCGTGGACCGGCGCGAGAGGCGCGCGCTCAAGCCAGCACCTCTTGGAGCGCCGTCAGGAAGCGGTCGTCCTCCGCCGGCAGGCCGCACGTCACGCGCAGGCTCGTCGGCAAGTTGCCGAACGGACGCACGATGACGCCGCGCTCGAGCAGCCGATCGTAGACGGCACGCGCCGGGCGCCCCACATCGACCAGCACGAAGTTCGCCTGGCTCGGCGCGACCACCAGACCGAGCCCCTCGAGCTCGCGCGTGAGACGGGCACGCTCTGCAGCGTTTTCGCTGTGGCTGCGCGCGACGTGCGCGGTGTCGTCGAGGGCGGCGACGGCGGCGGCCTGGCCCGGCATGGACACGTTGAACGGAGCCCGCACGCGGTTCATGTAGTCGATGAGCCGCGCCGGCCCAATCGCGTAGCCGATGCGCAGCCCCGCGAGGCCGTAGATCTTCGAGAACGTACGCATCACGAGCAGCCGCTCGCGCAGGTGCCGGAGCGCGAGCGAATTCGGGTAGTCGGGCGCGTTCGCGTACTCGAAGTACGCCTCATCCATCACGACGATGACCTCGGGCGGCACGCTCGTTAGGAGCTGTTCCACCGCCGCGCGCCCGACGTGCGTCCCCGTGGGGTTGTTCGGATTCGCGACGAACATCACGCGCGTCTTCGGTGTCACCGCGGCCGCCATCGCCGGCAGATCGTGCACGTGGTTCTTGAGCGGGACGGCCGTGAACGGCACGCCGCCGGACAGCGCCGCGATCCGGTACACGATGAACGCCGGCTCGCCGAACACGATGTGATGCTCGGGCGTCGCGAACGCGCGCACCACGAGATCGAGCAGCTCGTTCGAGCCCGCACCCTGGAGCACCTCCTCCCGGCCGACTCCGTGAAAGCGCGCGATCCGGTCGCGGAGCGCGTACGCAGCGCCGTCGGGGTAGCGATTCACGCTCGCGAGCGTGTTGCGAGCCGCCTCGACCGCAAGCGGGCTCGGGCCGAGCGGGTTCTCGTTGGAGGCGAGCTTCACGGCGTGGGTGATGCCGAGCTCGCGGGCGAGCTCCTCGACGGGCTTGCCCCCTTCGTAAGGAACCAGCGACTCG
>DATMCL010000559.1:0-6552 GCA_035558375.1 Polyangiaceae bacterium | reverse complement strand
GGCAGCCAGTTCGGCCCCAGAAAGCGAGCTCACGGACCAAGCCATAAGCGGTGACGGTGCGCTCGGTACCGGAAGGCAACGGGAGCCAGAGCGCGGTATCGATCGTGGTGTTGTCGAGTCCGCCCCCCGGGCACCATGCGGGCCATACTGTTTGAGCGCAGTCGTTCCGGAACGTCACCTGGTACGTCTGGTCGTGTCGGGGCGGTAGCTCGAAAGTGGGTATGTCCGGAACGGTGAGAGGCGGCTCGGTACAGGTCCCGCCTGCATCCGGCACAGCATCCGCATCCGGCACGGTGTTGCCTCGATGCGTCGACTCTCCGCCACAAGCTCCGGAGATCAACGAAGCGCAGAGAGTCAGAGTCGGCCCAGCCCGCACACGCTTAGTGTAGAGCGAAGCGCTGCCTTGCGCCGTGTTCGCGCAATTACGCGAGGGCCTGCTCGAAATCCTCGAGCAAGTCCTCGACCGCCTCGAGCCCAATCGACACGCGAACGAGGTCGTCCGTCACGCCGAGTCGCGCTCGCTCCTCCGGCGTGAGCCCACGGTGCGACGTCGTGGCAGGTCGCGTCACGAGCGTCTCCGGCCCGCCGAAGCTCGGTGCGTGCGTCGCGAGGCGCACGCGTTCGACGAAGCGAGCCGCCGCTTCGAGCCCGCCGCGCGGCGTCAAGCTCAACATGCCGCCCCAGCCGCGAAACCACTGCGCGGCTCGCTCGTGGCCCGGGTGCGTGGCGAGACCCGGGTAGAAGACCTTGGCGATAGCCGGGTGCCGGCTCAGGTGACTCGCTAAGGCGAGCGCGCTCTGGTTCTGACGCTCGACGCGCACCTCGAGCGTCTTGATGCCGCGCGCGAGCAAGAAGCACGCATGCGGATCCAAGATGCCGCCGAAGTGATCGAGCTTCTTCTTCACGCGTGCGACGAGCTCGTGCGATCCCGCAACTGCGCCCGCAATCAGATCCGAATGCCCGTTCAAGTACTTGGTGGCGCTGTGCAGCACCAGATCGATGCCGACGGATGCCGGGCGAAAGTTCACGGGCGTCGCCATGGTCGAGTCGATGAGCGTCGTGAGCCCATGCTGCTTGGCGAACGCGACCACGGCAGGAAAGTCGGCGATTTCGAGCAGCGGATTCGCGAGCGCCTCCACGTAGAAGGCACGCGTGTTCGGCCGCAGCGCGGCGCCGAACGTCTCCGGGCGTGCCGCATCGACGAACGTCACCTCGATTCCGAGCGCTTTGAGGTCCTCCGTCACGAAGCCGAGCGTGCCGCCGTAGAGGCAGTCGTGTGCGATGAGATGATCCCCGGAGCGCAGCACGGCGAGAAGGGCCGTCGAGATCGCCGCCATGCCGCTGCCCGTCACGAGCGCCGCTTCGGTGCCTTCGAGCGCAGCGAGCTTGTGCGCGAGCACGTCGTGGTTCGGCGTGTTGCTGAGGCGCGTGTAGAGGACGTCGTGATAGGCGCGCTCGGTGTCGCTTTCGAATGTCGCCGATTGGAAAATCGGCGTCGTGAGCGCGCCTCGGATGCGGGGCTCGACTTCTCCGGCGTGGACCAGCTGGGTGGACAAACGCATGGGCCCGGGTCTCGCACGTGGCCGAGGCGGCGTGAAGACCGCGCGCCGTGAGCGGTACGTGGCGCCGCTGGCGCGAAGCCTGGTAGCCTGGCGCTCCGCGTTCCGCGGGGCCGGAGCCAAGGCAAAGCATCGTGAGATTCAGGAAAGCCGTCATTCCGATGGGACGCCCCGTGCACGGCGACTTGCCGTTGCAGCACGTGACGGTCGGCGACGGCAGCACCAAGCGCGTCGCGGCGCTGCAGATCGAGGAGCTGCTCGCCGCCGGCGTGAGCGAGGTCGCGCTCGTGGTTCCCACCGTCAAGGGACGCACGTTTTCGGAGCTGCGCGAGCAGTTCGGCGACGCACTGGTTGCGGTCGAGCAAACCGAGCCGCGCGGCTTCGGCGATGCCGTCTTGCGCGCGGAAGAATGGGTGAATGGCGAGCCGTTCCTCGTGCAGGTCTGCGATCACGTGTTCGTCACGGACGCCGCGGCCTCGTGCACGCGGCAGATGCTCGAGGTGGCTCAAGCCGAGGAATGCGCGGTCTCGGGCGTGCAGGCGAATTCCGAGAGCCAGTTGCCGTACTTCGGCGCCATCGGCGGCACGCGCGTGAAGGGCTCGGGGCGCCTTTACTCCGTGAGCACGATTCTCGAGAAGCCGACGCCGACTGTCGCCGAGGAGCGCTGCATGATCCCGGGACTTCGCCAGGGGACGTACCTGCAGACGTTCGGGACGCACGCGCTGACGCCCGGCGTGTTCGCGATCCTGCGCGAGCAGCAGGCGGCGCTGCCGCCGAGTGGCAAGCTCGGGCTCACGGAGGCGCTCGCCGTGCTCGCGGGGCGAGAGCGCTACCTCGCGCTCGAGGTCGACGGGCTGCGGGTCGATCTCGAGAGTCCGTTCGGGTTGCTCCGAGCCGAGCTCGCGCTGGCGCTCAACGGCTCGCGGCGCGACGAAGTGCTGCGGCTGATCTTGGAAGAAGTCGCGCGCGCGCCCACGAGTCGAGGCTAGCGCTTGGACTCGGTTCATCCCCTGATCCGAGCGATCCTCGAGCCGGAGCAAGCGGCGCACGTCGGTGTGCTCGAGAGCTTTGCTGCCTCGGCGAGCTTCGACGAGCTCAAGAGCGCGGCGCGCGCGCTGCATGCTTTTGCGAGCACGCCGGAGCGCAATCTCTATCAGCGCGTGCGCGCCATTTTTCAGCTGCACGCGCTCTACCGCTACGTCATGCCGGCGCGCGGCGAGCTCGCTCGCGTCGGCCACGTGCCACGTCACGGTCACGAGCTTCTGCTCGAGCGTCACTACACCGCGGCCGTCGACGCATTTCTCACGGCCGTCGCTCGCGAAGGGCTCGACGACGCGCTAGCGAGCGCGCTTGCCGCGGGGTACCACGGGCTCGGCTTCCAGCTGCTCGCCGAGCAAGTGCAGCGCTCCGTACGCTCGCTCGTCGGCAATCGCTGGATGTTCCGCACGGGTCACGCCCTCGATCACCCGCTCCGCGTTCGCGAATCACTGACGCGTCCGCGCGACGGCTTCTATCCGGTGCTGGTCGAGCGCACGCCCGTGCGCATGGATCTCAGCCATAGCGGCTGGAGCGACATCTTCTTCCTCGGCATGGATTACCCCGAGGGGGCGCGCGTTCTGAACGTCTCGGTCGATCTCGCCGTGTACGAGCGCGACGCGCACACGGCTCCGCCCATCACCTGCTACTTCCGCGTGATCGACGAGCCCGTGCTTCGCCTCGTGAGCATAGACCTCGATGCCGCGGCCGATCTCACCGAAACGGCGGAGGTCTTCAACTACGGCAGCGACTACCTGAGTCTGCTCAAGGCCGCGGTGATCGCCGCGGGGATCGTGCCGCCGGCCCTCGAAGGCTCCGATCAACCGCTCGCGCTCCTGCTCGAGACGCTCGTCGGTCCGGGGCGCGGGATCGAGCTCACGAGTCAGGTGCGCGACATTCCGAAGGGCAGCCGGCTCGCGGTCTCGACCAATCTGCTCGGCGGGCTCATCAGCCTCTGCATGCGCGCGACCGGGCAAATCGCGGCACTTGCAGGCTCCCTGACCGAGACCGAACGACGCAGCGTCGCGGGACGCGCGATCCTCGGCGAGTGGCTCGGCGGCTCGGGTGGCGGCTGGCAAGACAGCGGCGGCATCTGGCCAGGCATCAAGCTCATCGAGGGCGAGCGTTCGACCGAGGGGGACGTCGAGTGGGGCTCGAGCCGCGGGCGCCTTCTGCCGCGTCACACGCTGCTCGGCACCGAGCGCATCTCGGAAGACGCGCGCCGCGCGCTCGAGGCGTCGCTCGTCGTCGTGCACGGCGGCATGGCCGCGAACGTCGGTCCGATCCTCGAGATGGTGACGGAGAAGTTCCTGCTCGGAACCTCGCGCGAGTGGACGGCGCGCCAAGAGCTCCTCGCGGCGTTCGAAGGCGTGCTCGGTGCGCTCGCTCGCGGCGACATGCGCGAGCTCGGCCGCCTCACGACCACCATGTTCGAGGGGCCGCTCTCGACCATCATCCCCTGGGTCTCGAACTACTACACGGAGGCGTTGCTCGCCGATGCGCGCAGCGCGTTCGGCGACAAATTCTGGGGTTTTTGGATGCTCGGCGGCATGTCCGGCGGCGGCATGGGCTTCATCGTCGACCCGAGCATCAAGCTCGAAGCCGAGGCGAAGCTCCTCGCGATCATGCGCCAGCGCAAGCGCGAGCTGTCGCACAGCCTGCCGTTCGCGATGGATCCCGTCGTCTATCGCTTTGCCATCAACGCGGATGGAACTCGAGCGGAGCTTCTCACCGGCACCGACGCGATTCTTTCGTCCGAGTACTACCTCACGATGCTGCCGCGCTGGCTCCAGGACGGCTCGCGCTCCTTCTCGTCGCGGCGTCGTGCGGAGCTCGACTCGTTCTCGAAGCTCCACCTCCGCGGTGCACGCGCGGAGCAAGTCGGTCCGCAGCTGCTCGGACGCCTCTTGCCGGCGACGCGCGCCGGCGACGACCACGAGCCGCTCGACGCGCTCCTCGAGCGCCACGGCTTCGATCCGGAGCAGCACGAGCGCGTCCGCGACGCGCTGCGCTCCGGGCGCATCGGCCTCGCGAACAACCGACTCTCGCCGGACACCCCGATCGAGGACGTGCGCGCGACGGACGTGATCACGGCCGAAATGGCGGGAAACAGTGCGGAAGCAGCCGGCCGTGCCGCCCTCGAGCGCGGCGAGGCTTTCGTCATCACGCTGGCCGCCGGAGCCGGCACGCGCTGGACGCACGGCGCCGGGACGGTGAAGGCCATCTACCCGTTCGCCAAGCTCGGCGGCCGCTTCCGGACCTTCTTGGAGGTGCACGTCGCCAAGACACGCCGCCGCGGTCGCCAGTTCGGCGTGCTCCCGCCGCACGTCGTCACGACGAGCTACCTCACGCACGACGCGCTCGGCGTCGTGCTCGCGCGCGAGAACGGCTACGGCCTCGGCACCGCCGTGTCCCTCTCGCCCGGTCGTTCGATCGGCCTGCGTCTCGTTCCGACGGCACGCGACCTCCGCTTCGCGTGGGCGGAGCTCCGCGAGCAAAAGCTCGAAGAGCGCAAGCAGAAGGTCCAAGACGACGCGCGCGCCGCCCTGATCGACTGGGCCCTCGAAACCGGCGAGGCGAGCGACTACCGCGACAACGTCCCGAGCCAGTGCCTGCACCCCGTCGGGCATTGGTACGAGGTTGCGAACCTGATCCTGAACGGCACGCTGCGTCGCCTGCTCACGGAGCGCCCGGCGCTCAAGTTCGCGATGCTGCACAACATCGACACGCTCGGCGCCGATCTCGATCCGTTGTGGCTCGGTCGTCACATCGAGAGCGGCGCCTGCCTCAGCTTCGAGGTCGTGGCGCGCCGGCTCGAGGATCGCGGCGGCGGTCTCGCGCGCGTGAGCGGACGACCTAGGCTCGTGGAATCGCTCGCTCTGCCCCACGAGGAGGACGAGGCCAAGCTCAGCTATTACAACTCCCTCACGACGTTCATCGACATCGATCAGCTCCTCGGGCACTTCGGGCTCGACCGCGCCGAGCTCGGTGACGAGCGGGCCGTCTTACGTGGCGTGCGCGAGCTCGCTCAGCGTCTCCCGACGTACGTCACGTTGAAGGAAGTGAAGCGGCGCTGGGGCAACGCGCAAGAAGACGTCTTTCCGGTCATGCAATTCGAGAAGCTCTGGGGTGACATGACTGCGCTCCCGGACGTGAGCGTCGAATACTTCCAGGTCGCGCGCGAGCGCGGCCAGCAGATGAAGGATGTCGCTCAGCTCGACGGCTGGTTCCGCGACGGCTCCCGCGAGTACGTCGAAAACCTCTGCGATTTCGGGTGAACGAGCATGCCCAAAGGCCGCCTCGAAGCATTCAGCGACGGCGTGATCGCCATCATCATCACGATCATGGTGCTCGAGCTGAAGGTCCCGGAAGGTCACGACTTCGCGGCGCTGATGCACTTGGCACCGCGGCTTTGCGGCTACGTGCTGAGCTTCGTGTATATCGGGATTTATTGGAGCAACCATCATCACCTGCTCCACACCGCCGATCGCGTGAGTGGTGGCATCCTATGGGCGAACCTGCATCTCTTGTTTTGGCTCTCACTCGTGCCGTTCGCGACGGAGTGGGTCGGCGATACGCATTCGGCGCCGTTGCCGACGGCGCTTTACGGCGTGCTGCTCCTGATGGCGGCCATCTCGTACACGATCTTGCAGGTGGCGATCATTCGGCGGCAGGGCGAGGGCTCGCGACTGAAGGCGGCCGTCGGTGCCGATCGGAAGGGGAAGGCCTCGATGGTGCTTTACGCGACCGCGATCGGGGTCGCGTTTTACGTGCCGTGGGCCGCGGAGGTGATTTACGCGGTGGTGGCGGGGATTTGGCTCGTGCCGGATACGCGGATTGAGCGGAAGGTCGAGGGGAGTTAGGCCCCGAGGGGCGGCCGCGTGGGGCCGCCCCTTAGAGAGCGAAATTGGCTTAGAAGAAGCAGCGGGTGTCCGCGCTGAGGCCGAAGCCCGGGCTG
>DATMCL010000558.1:0-3805 GCA_035558375.1 Polyangiaceae bacterium | reverse complement strand
GCCGAGCGCGGTGCGATCGTCGTGCGTGAGGGCGGGGAGGGGAGAGACGGGTGTGGGAGCGGGTGCGGGAGGGACAGCGATAGGGGTAGGGCGTGCGCCAGCGGGAGCGGAGGGTTGAACAGGCGCCGGAGGAGGAGCGGGCTTGGCGGGAATGGGCTTCGCGGCGGGGGGCGGGGAGCCGGAAGCGGGCGGGGGAGCCGCGGCGGCGGTGGCGGCGGCGAAGAGTGCGAGCGGGAGGAGAGCGAGGGGGCGGCGCACGGGCGGAGTTTACCCTAGGCCTTGGTGGCGGCCATGCGGCGGCCGTCGCGGTGCCAGAGCTCGACGCCGGTTTCGCTGGCGACAATCACGATGTCGGCGCGACCGCAAAAGAGGCCGGTTTCGATCACGCCGGGGAGGTGGCGCAGCTCTTCCTCGAGCTCGACGGGGTCGGGGATGGGGCCGGTCTCCACGTCGTAGATGTAGTTGCCCGAGTCAGTGACGAAGGGATTGTCGCCGGCAAAGCGCAGGCTCGCGTCGCCGAAGCGAGCGAGCGTCGCGCCCGTCGCACGGTGGCCGAAGGTGACGACCTCGACCGGGACGGCGCGCTTCTCGCCGAGCCGTCGGCTGAGCTTCGTGTCGTCGACGATGATGACGTTTTGGCGGGAGTAGCGGTTCACGATCTTCTCGCGCGTGTGCGCGCCGCCGCCGCCCTTGATCAGATCGAGCTCGGCGCTCACCTCGTCGGCGCCGTCGACGCAGAGGTCGATCGACCAGGGGCCGATCTCGTCGAGCAGCGGGATACCGAGCGAGGTGGCAAGCTCGCGGCTCCGGCTGCTGGTCGGCACGGCGGAGAGCTTGCGCCCCTCGCCGACGAGGCGGCCGATCTCGTTGATGAAGAAGCGGGTGGTCGTCCCGGTGCCGAGACCGATCACGCCCTGCTCAGGCACGAGATCGGCGGCGGCCTGCGCGGCCAAGCGCTTCGCGACGTCTGCATCCATCGTGGCCCGAGCGTAGTCGCTCCGTCCGCGCTTTGCACGACCGCAAGTCCGGTGAGGACGATGCGCTCGCGGCTCAGCGCTGACACTCGGGGCAGAAGTGCGCCGAGCGCTGGCCGATGACGATGCGGCGGATCGGCGTGCGGCAGCGGGGGCAGGGCTCGCCCTCGCGCGCGTAGACCTTGCGTTCGGTCTGGTACGCTCCGTCCGAGCCGTCGGGGCGCACGAAGTCGTCGATCGAGGAGCCGCCCATCACGATCGCGCGCTCGAGCACGCGCCGCGCGGCTTTCGCGATGGCGTCGCACTCCTTCGCGTCGACGCGCCGTGACGGCCGCGTCGGACGCACGCGCGCGAGGAACAGCGCTTCGTCCGCGTAGATGTTGCCGATGCCCGCGATCACGCTCTGCTCGAGCAGGAGCGATTTGATCGGCACGCTGCGCCGCTTCGCTGCCGCGTGGAGCACCTCTCCCGTCGCGACGAGGGCGTCGATGCCGAGCTTGTCGAGACGCGGGTCGCTCTCGCCGCGTCCGAGCAGACGCACCTTGCCGAATTTGCGGATGTCGCGGAAATAGAGGCCCGGCGGGCCGTCCGCGAACTCGAGCTCGAGGTGCGTGTGCGCGTCGGGTCGAAAGGCTTTTTGCTTCGACGGATCGAGCGTCGAGCGCCGCTCGGCGGAGAGCAGCCGCACGCTCCTGGCGCCGGCGGCGAAGAGCTGCCCCGTCATGCCGAGGTGCAGGAGCAAGCGCGCGCCGTCGTCGAGCAGCGCGACCAGGTATTTCCCGTGGCGCGTGAGCTCGACGACGCTGCGCTCGGCGAGCGCGCGGCGCAGGCGCGCGGGCGGCGTGAGGAAGAAGTAGCTCGGCGCCGTCGTCTTCACGCGCGCGATGCGGCGGCCGACGAGCGTCTTCTCGATCGCGCGGCGGGTGACCTCGACCTCGGGCAGCTCGGGCATCGGTGTCGCTACTTCGCCGGCGCGGTTTCGCCCGCCGGCTTGCGCATCAGGTAGAAGAAGTCGCGCCGCGCGCGCTTTCGGATGTACTCGTCCTCCGAGAACTCGAAGCCGCTCGCGAGCGCCACGGCTTTGCGCGGGCCGCCCGGCTCCTTCGGCTCGAACAGCACGAATTTGGGGTACGACCAGTTCACGTCGAGCTGCGCGATGTCCACGGCGCCCGCGTGCCGTAGCCCCTCGGCGAGCACGCGCGCGTTCGTGTGGTTCGTGATCGAGACGTAGAGCACGTCGCGCGCCGCGTTCAAGCCGATGCCGGAGCGGCGAATGACGGTCTCGCCGTCGAGCGTCGCGCCCCATTTGCGGTTGCCCGAGACGTAGATGATGCCTGGGTGCAGCTTGCCGCTCTTCACCATGCACTCCGGCGCCTGCCGGAACCAGAGCATGCTCGGCGCGTCCGGCTCGAGCTCGGTCCATGGCGCGATACGCAAGCCGCCGTCCTTGTAGACGGCGATGGTGCACGCCTTCGGCTTGGGCGCGACGATGGTCACGTCGCCTTGCCGCATGCCGTAACCGCCGTGCTCGGTCATGAAACCGCCGTTGAACGCCGCGAGCAGCTCCTCGTGATCGGCGGCGGGGATCACGGCGGGGCGCTCGAGCTTCTCGGCCGCGGCGTTGTCCGCCTTCGGCTCCTGCGTGCCCGCGACGACGTGCAGGGTCACGCGCCGGAGGTCGATCGCCACGACGAACACCTCCGCCCAGCCGCGATCCTTGTCGGGGTGGAGCAGGGTCTTCAGCATGTACGGCGCCTCCCCCGGTCGCCGGGGATCGTTGATGGGCACCCAGAGCCCGTCGCCCGGTGCCGACCACGACTTGAGCGCGGGACCTGGATCTGCCGGGTGAAACGGCGGGAGGGCCGGGGTCGCGGCGCTGGCGCTCGGCAGAACGGTCGGCGCCGGCGCGACCTTGGCGACCGCGGCCGACGCCGCGGGGACGGCCCAATACGATTTCGGCGCCTCGTGGCCGCGCGCCAGGCGGTTGTAACGATCTTCCACCGCGTAGACGACGTCCTCGAGCTTGGCCACGGCGCCCACCCCGATGACCGAGCGCAGCCCGTTCGCCACGAGCGGCCCCATCCAATCGTAGCGATGGACCGCCCACCAGAGGAGGGCCACGGCGACGCCCAGACCCGCGGAAACGCGTGGTAGCCAACGCGTCCAGCGCCCGCTCTTGCGGGTCGCCCGACGCGCTCGGCTCGCGCCGCGGACGGCCGCCTGAGTCATGCCGCTCTGATAGCCCAATCTGCCGGATCCGGCGAATCTTGGGCCGTCGGTTCGTCCGCCTGTACTAAAGGTCGAGGTCATGCGCTTGGCCCCGGTGCTGCGGCTCGCCACGCTCGTCGTGGCGCTCGCGTCATCGGCGGTCGGCGAAGAGGCCGCCCCGGCGTTCGCGACGGGCCGCCCGAAGGAGCTCACACTGCCTCCGGCGGCGGGCGAGGAGTTTTCGGGCAAGCCGATTCTGCGCGTGGACGTGGTGGTCGAGGGCGCGCGCTTCAGCCAGGCGGTGACGCTCAAGCAAGTGATGGTCGGGCAGGCTTTCACGCCCGAGCTCGCCCGGCGCGCCCTTCAGGAGCTCACCGACGGCGGGCGCTTCGCGGACGTGCGCATCGAGCTCGAGCCGGCGGCCGGCGGTGTCGTGCTCAAGCTCGTCGTCGTGCCGCGGCGCGTCGTGGCGCGCGTCGAGCTCTCCGGGTCCCCGCTCTCGAGCGACGAGCTCGTCCCGGGCGACCTCGTCCGGGTCGGCGACGACGTCACGGCCCCGGATCTCGGGCGCATCGAGCGCGCGGTCCAGGCCGAGCTCGTCCGCCGCGGCTTCCCCGACGCGA
>DATMCL010000557.1:0-7380 GCA_035558375.1 Polyangiaceae bacterium | reverse complement strand
GCACCGGAACGGCGCCGTGACGCGCCGTGATGCATCGGAACGGCGCCGTGACGCGCCGGAACGGCGCCGCTAGTTCTGAGCGCCGGCGTTCGAGACGTAAAGCGAGCACACCAGCGCCGGGCTCGCGAGCCCGCTCGCATCGCGCGCAACGAGACGCACCTCGTACGCGCCGTCGCTCGTGACGTGCAGCACGCTGCTCGCGCCGTCGTGGCTCTCGAGCTCGGATTTTCCGCCCGTCACCGGCGTGAGCAGGAGCGTCCACGCGAAGTCGAGCGCCCCGCCCTTCCCGCAAGTGGCCGCGTCCGGATCCGTCGAGGCATTGCCGTCGAGCTCGACGCGATCGCCGCCCTTCAAATCCAGCCCGATGAACCCGTGCCCGCACTCGGCGACGGGACCTGGCCACAGCACGCGCCCGACCGCTACGGGCGGCGCCTCTCCGCACGTCTCCTTGGCGGCGGTGGACCCAGGCGCGACCGTCAGGCGGTGCGTCACCGTGGCGCTCCGACCCGTCGGATCCGTCACGACGAGCCGCACCGTGTAGCTGCCGGCGGCGTCCGGACTGAACGAGGGGGCACGCGCTGCCGGCGCGTTCAGGACCGCGCGGCTCTCCGCCGGAACGTCGATGAGCGACCACGCGTACTCGAAGTCGGCGGGGTGCGCCGCGCAGTCGATGGCAGTGTCGTCGTCCGTGACCTTGGCATCGAGCGTCACCGTGTCGCCCACGCGCGGCGCGTCGTTCGACGCGCTGAGCACGGCTGCCGGCGAGTGCCCGCCGCAGGCTCCGACCGCGATCTCGGCATAAGCCGGCGGGCTCGTCACGACCCCGTTCGAAACCACGAGCTTGAGCCGATACGAGCCGGCGGCGTCCGGAACGAACGTCGGCGTGACGGAGTCGGGGTTGCCGAAGATCGGCATCGAGCCGGCCGGCGCGTTCGCGAGCGACCACGAGTACGAAAGCGGCGCAGCGCCAGGATCCGTCGAGCACGAGCCTGTCACGGGAACCGGCGCGCCGATCTTCGCGGCGACCGGCCCCTTCAGGGCAACACACGCCGTGCGCGCGGCGTCCGGCGCGAACTCCACGATGCGCGCCTCCGGCGTCGGGTACGGCGCCGCGCAACCGGCGACGAGCAGGAGCAAAAGGGCGCTACGCATCGAACGACACTCCCAAAAGCAACGAGTGCGCGAGCGTGCTCTCGTACACGAAGTTGATGGACTCCCCGACGTAGCGCGCGTCGACCGTCGCAAAGCGCGTGAACGCGACCGCGAGCTTCGCGTCGTAGCGCAACGTCCCGAGCGGCCGCGCGCGAATCACACGCAGGTCCGACGCGCGCGACGAAAAGTTCGTGATCCACTGATACGTCCCGCCCGCGCTGAGCGTCACCGGCCCCGCAACGCGCACCCGCGCGCGCGCCCCGGCGCCCGGCTCGAACCCCACGATGGGCGCCACCCGATTCATGAATTGGTCGACGTCGAGCGCCATCACGACGAGCACGAAGCCCGCGCGCTGATCCGGCGCCACCCAGCACCGCAGCGGATCCCAGCCCACCGTCGCGCCGAACGCTACGCGCCGCTCGCTCTCGAAGAGCCGCGTCTCGCCGGAGCCGCCCGCGAGCGGTGCCGTCAGCACGAAGCTCCGCTCACCGGACTGATAGAGCCCGTGCACGCCGAGGACCAAGCCGGGGCTGCCGAGATAGCTCACTTCAGCGCGCGCCTCGTTCAGCGCTTGCCACGAGAGATCGGAAGCACCCCGCACCCAGCCGACACCTCCCGCGGCCTCGAGACGCAGCAGCGGCGGCACAGCAGGTTTCGCGGAATCCGCCGCCGCCGTCTTGCCCGCGTCAGGTGCCGCAAAGGCCACACCAGCGCCCAGCACGCATCCGAGCCCGAAGAGCGCGGGGATCACGCGGGTTCCGAGCAGCGAGCGGGACAGCATGGGCCACACGTCACAACGGCACATTTCGCCCGCTGCTTGAGGTGCGCGACAGTAGGCAAAAGTCGCCTTCCGGCAGTCGAAGTGGGCGCGATTCCGTCGCTTCGAGAGCGGCACTATACTCGCGCGATGCGCCGAACACTGGGTCTCGGGGCGATGGGGATCTTGCTCGTGGCCCGCGCCGCGTCCGCCGCCGACGCCGCCACGCCGGGCGCCGTCACCGCGCCTTACCCCACGATCGAGAACATCTCGCTCGAGTGGGCCCTCACGAACGACGACAACGCGAACGCCACGGCCACGGTCCGCTTCCGTAAAGCGGGCACGACCACGTATCGCGACGGCCTACCGCTGTTTCGCGTCCCCGCCGGCAGCGGCGAAGGCTTCGATTGGACGAGCAAGCTCTCGGGCAGCCTGTTCGGCCTCGAACCCGACACGGAATACGAGATCGAGCTCACGCTGAGCGATCCCGACGGCGGCAACGCCACGGAGATGCTCAGCGCGCGAACCCGCGCCATTCCGGCTCTTCCGGACGCCGCGCACGAGGTCGCCGTAACCCCGAGCTCCATCGCGGACGCGCTCGACGCGGCCGCTCCCGGCGACGTCCTCGTGCTCGCCGACGGCACCTACGACGAAATCGTCGTACCGAACGACGGCAGCGCGACGGAGCCGCTCGTCTTGCAGGCGGCGAACGCCGGCAAAGCCGTCGTGGAAGGCGACGTTCGCCTCGACGGCCGCGCTCACGTGTGGGTCGAAAACCTGACGATCCACGGCAAGATCAAGGCAAACGACGCCGACTCCATCGTCATCCGCGGCACGACCATCGACACCGAAGACGACGGCATCGTGGCGTACGGCGACGGCCTCACGAGCTCCGTGATCATGAACAATATCATCACGGGCTCGACCATTTGGCGCGAAGCCTCGCTCGGCGTCGACGGCGACAACATCGGCGAAGGCGTGCAAATCACCGGTCCGGGCAACGTCGTCGCCTACAACCGCGTCTCGGGCTTCCGCGACTGCCTCTCGCTGCTCGAAGACGACGAGGCCGTGAACCAGGTCTCCGACGACTTCTACGGCAACGACCTCTCGAGCTGCGCCGACGACGCCATCGAAGCCGATTTCGCGATGGGCAACGTCCGCGTCTACGGCAACCGCATCCGCGACAGCTTCATGGGGGTGAGCTCCCAGCCCGGCCTCGGCGGTCCCACCTACTTCGTGCGGAACGTCATGTACAACGTGCTCTTCCAAGCCTTCAAGCTCCAGCGGAGCTCCGTCGGCGACGTGGGCTTCCACAACACCGTCGTCAAATCCGGCGACGCCTTCTCCGTCAACACCGACGACGTCTTCTCGCGCGCCACCTTCCGCAACAACCTCTTCATCGGCGGCCCCGGCGGCGAATACAACGGCTACGACTCCGGCCCCGGCGACATCATGATGCTGCCCTCCGCCGACCCCAGCTGCTCCTTCGACTACGACGGCTACGGCTCGATCGGCACCGGCCAATTCTCCGGCCGCGTCGCCGACGTCCGCTTCGACGGCATCGACGAGCTCCACACCCAAACCACCGAAGCCCACGCCATCGAAGTAGACCTCACCGTCTTCGACGCCGCAGTCACGTTCCCCGCCGCCCCCTTCTCCGCCCCCGCGACGCCCTCGCTCCTCCTCGCCAGCGACTCCGCCGCTCTCGACCGCGGCGTCGTCCTCCCCACCCTCAACGACGGCTTCTCCGGCGACGCCCCCGACCTCGGCGCCTTCGAGCTCGGCGCCACCGACCCCACCTACGGCCCCGGCGGCGACCTCGGCTCCGGCGGCACGGATCCCGGCACCGGCGGCTCCGCGGGCGACTCGAACGGCGGCACCTCGGGCACGGGCGCTACCGCCGGCACCAACCCAGGCGGCGCCACCAACGGCGGCACCACCAACGGCGGCTCCTCCGCATCCGGCCGCGGCGGCACCGGAACCGCCGGCTCCTCCCCCGGCGGCACGAGCTCCGGCGGCCGCACCGGCACGACCGGCGGCACCAACACCGGCGCCACGAGCGGCACCTCCACGGCACAAGGCGGCTCCACCAGCACTGCCGGCTCCCCATCCGCGGGTGCGACCGGCGACTCGGATGAAGACAGCGGTTGTGGGTGCAGGGTCCCGCGCCGCCCGTCCAATGCTGCCAGCACCTGGGCGCTCGCGCTTGCGCTGGCGCTCACAGTTCGACGCCGGCGGAACCGCTAGAGCACGCCCGCTACCCGAGCGCCCGCGCGAAAAACTCCGAGTGCTCAGCGAGCTCCGTCACGTAAGGCCGGACGTCCCCCTGCGCCTGCGCCGAGAGCTTCGCGAACGGAAGCACGTGCTCGTCCGGCACGTAGCGGAACGTGAAGTTGACGCGCCGGGTGCGAAAATCGTCCATCAGCGGCGGCAGATTCGCGCCCGCGCGCCGATCGACGCGTGTCACGCGATGCAAGACGCGCGACTTGAAGTACTCGCCCGCAAAGAGCTGCAGCGCGCCGTCGTCGAGCCACTGCGTGAGCACGGGCTCGGCGCGCTCATCCCCACGCCGACGCGGCACGAATTGAAAGAGCGCGCGCTCCCCGAGCGAGAGCGACGCCACGGGCCCGGGCTCGAAATCGCGATGCTCGCCGACGCGTGCGGAGTCGAGCCAGCGTCCCCCCTCGAGACGATCCCCATAGAAGTTCACGAGACACGTGTTGAGGTGCCAGCCGCGCGGCACGTCCTCGCGCGGGAACGCACGGCGCACGCGCGCCTCGATGTCACTCACGATCGGAGCGAGCGCCGGGGGGAACGGCTCGGCTTCGACGGCCCGCTCGTGCACACCGTTCGGTGGCCGGTAGTAGTCGAGGCAAGCGAACTGCCAGTTCCCGAGCCAGTACACGGGACGCAGCAAGCGCCGCTGCGTCTCGCCGCGCGGCGGCGGCCGATCCGTCGGGAAGCGGTGCTCCCAAATCGGCTTGATTTGCGAGAGCCACGTGACGATCTCGCGGCGCGCGCGCTCGCTCAGGTACGAGCCGACGACGACGTGCCCCCGCCGCTCGCGCGACTTCGCGCCCGCGACCGGGCGGTCGCGCCGCATGCGGGGTTTCGCGCCGAAAGGCATACCGTTACGAACCATAGCCCGCTCCCCAAGGCAACCGGGCGCGGCCGGGTCGAACCGCACGCGTGGTAGCTTCATGGACGTGATTGAGCGCGCGCTCGCCACCCTCACGACGGTCGCGCTCGTCGGGTGCGGGCATGATCCGCTGCCACCGCCGTCCGCCCCGAAGACGCTCGTCCCCGCGCACCCGCCGCTCGTCGCGCCTACGGAAAGCAACCTATTGCCTCCGGTAGCGGCCCCGCCCGCAGGCAAGCCCTGTGGCGAGCTCGGCTGCTTGGCGTTCAACACACCGCGTGAGGCATTCGCCTACACCCTCCGCGGCCTGCCGCGCGTCATCGCCATCGGCGAAGCGCACGCGCAGAAGGCGGCACCGAACGTTGAGTCCGCCACGCGCCGCTTTGCGCGCGACTTCGTGCCGGATCTCTCCCAAGGCCGTCAGATCCCCGGCGGCCCCCAGAGTCGCGTGACCGGCATCATCATCGAGCTGCTCGCGCCCAATCGCGCCTGCGAGCAGCACGAAGAGCAAGCCGTTGCGGAGCGCACGAAGCCCGTGACCGCGCCTCAGGCTGAGACGAACCAAAACGAGTTCGTGGCGCTCGGCTTCGAAGCGAAGAAGTTCGGCATTCGAGCCGAGCCGTTGATCCCGACCTGCGAGGAGCTCAAAGGCGTGCTAACAACCCAAGAGGGTGATATCGCCGCACTCCTCGAGCTCATCGCGACCATCACCGTGCGCGAAGCCACGGACTTCCTCGACCACCGGCCGCCCGAGGAAGCCGTCGCCATCTACGGCGGACTTTTGCACAACGACACGAATCCCAAGCCGGACCACGCCGCCTGGAGCTTCGGACCACGGCTCCTCGAGCACGCGCGCGGAAGCTACGTCGAGGTGGATTTGATCATTCCTGAGTTCGTCCGCAACGAAGAACCGTGGACGAATCTGCCGTGGTTTCCTCACTACGACCCGGCCAGGCAGGGGGAGAAGACCTGGCTCTACCAGACCGGAAAAGCAGCTTTCGTGCTGATTTTTCCGAAAACGGTTACGAAAGAGCCTTGAGCACGCTCTTCGCGATGAAGAACCGGGTCCAGGCCTACGCCTGGGGCTCCCACAGCGCGCTCGCCTCCATCCGTGGTGAAGCCGGTCCCACAGCGGATCCCGAAGCCGAAATGTGGATGGGCGCTCACCCGCTCGCCCCGTCCCAGCTCGTCACTCCCCACGGCGAGCGCTCGTTGCTCGACCTCGCTGCGGAGCAGCCGGACACGCTGCTCGGCGCGAGCGTCCGCCGCGAGTTCAACTCCTTCCCTTTCCTCATGAAGATCCTCGCGGCGCGCGAGCCGCTCTCGCTCCAAGCGCACCCGAGCGCCGAGCAAGCCAAGGCCGGCTTTGCACGCGAGGAAGCGTCCGGCCTCTCGCTCGGAGCCCCCACGCGCAGCTACAAGGATCCGCACCACAAGCCGGAGCTCATCGCCGCGCTCACGCCGTTCGCGGCCCTCGTCGGCTTTCGCGACCCCCGCAAGACCTCGCGCCTGTTCGCGGCGCTCGACAAGCCACGCCTCGCTCCCATCGCGCGCTTCCTCGCCGAACAGCCGCCAAAGGAAGCGCTCTGCACGCTCTTCGACACCGTGCTCCGCGCCGCCCCGACGGCACGCGAGGATCTGGCGCGCGAGACGCTCGCCGCGTGCCGCACCGTTCGCACCGTCCCGGAGTTCTTGCGCGAGCTCGCCTGGGCGGCGCGCATCGGCGAGCTCTACCCGGGCGATCCCGGCATCGTGCTCGCCCTCGCGCTGAACCTCGTCATCCTCCAACCCGGCGAGGCCGTTCACCTCCCCGCGGGAAATCTCCACGCCTACCTCGAAGGCACCGGCATCGAGATCATGGCGAGCTCCGACAACGTCCTGCGCGGCGGCCTCACCCCTAAATACGTCGACGTGGGCGAGCTTTCCCGGGTCCTCGACTTCACGCCAGGCCCCGCCTCGCTCGTCCCGACGGAGCTCCGCGGCCACGAGCGCCACTACCTCACGCCCACCCGCGAATTCGCGCTCTCCCGCTTCGCGCTCGCCGAGGCGACCGCCTCCGTCGGCCCCGTGAAAGGCCCCGAAATCGTGGTCGTCACCTCCGGTGCCCTCGACGTACGCCGCAACGGCGACTCCTTGCGGCTCCCTTCCGGCACCTCCGCCTTCATCACAGCCGAGGGCGGCGACTACACGCTGTCCGGCACGGGCACGGCGTTTCGGGCGCGCGTGAACGACGGCTGACAGAACCGGCCTACGCCGTCACGTCAGAGCGACGTGCTAGCCTATGAACGTGACTACGGCGCGCCGCGTTCACCACTCCTACGCGGAGTACCTC
>DATMCL010000556.1:0-8956 GCA_035558375.1 Polyangiaceae bacterium | reverse complement strand
GGGTCATCGGCGCGCAGAAGATCGCGAAAGGCCTCGTCGAAGCCGTTGCTGCCGCACCACTTGCAGGCCGTCGGCGTCGGTGGAGCCGCGAGCAGGAGCGCGCTGGAGAACACGAGCGAGCCCCCGAGCTCGACGGCGAGGAAACGCGCGTCGACGTGCTCGAGCTTGTGGGAGCGCGGTTGTGCCGCCTTGGCGGGCCGTGCGGCGCCGAGCAACGGCGTTAGGGCGAGCACGATGAGCCGCAGCGACTGCCGGACTCGTAGGCTCGAAAGGGCTCGCACCGCCGGGGACCTCGGGAGCAGGCTAACATCGCACACGCCCATGCCTCGCCTGCTCTTCGTAGGTTCCCTGATCGTGCTCGGCTGCGCCGGCGCCGAGCCGCAACCTCCGACCGCGCCGCCCGCCGCAACGAGCGTGATCCCTACGCCCACGCCCGCACCGAGCGCGGCGGCACCCGCTGCAGCGCCTGCGCTCCCCTACCCCGCCACGCGCACGACCGACACGGTGGACGAGCTCTTCGGGACGCGTGTCGCGGACCCGTACCGCTGGCTCGAGGACGGCGCGTCGAGCGAGGTTCAGGCGTGGGGCAAAGCAGAGAACGCGCTCACTCGCTCCGTGCTCGATGCGCTTCCCGAGCGCGAGGTGCTCCGCAAACGCTTTCGCGAGCTCTTCGACATCGAACGCGTGGGGGCACCGCTCAAGCGCGGGCAGCGCTACTTCTGGTCGCAAAAGGACGTGGGGCGCGAGAAGGACGCCGTCTTCTATCGGCAGGGAAAAAGCGGCGCGAGGAAGCCGCTGCTCGATCCGAACACGTGGTCGACCGACGGCAGCGTTTCGCTCGGCAGCTACAGCGTGAGCTGGGACAGCAGGCTCGTCACCTACCAGGTGAAGAAGAACAACTCGGACGAGGCCGTGCTCGAAACGCTCGAGGTCGCGACCGGCAAGAAGCTGCCCGAGGTGATCGAAGGGGCGAAGTACACCTGGTACCCCTCGTGGAACCGGAACAGCACCGGATTTTACTATGTGAAGGTGCCGCCGATTGGCGGCGCCGTCACGATCGCCGACCGGCCGGGGCTCGCAGAGGTGCGCTTTCACCGCATCGGAGACGATCCGGCGAAAGATGCCGTCGTGCGCGAGGCGACGCACGATCCGAAGACGTTCCAGTCGATCACGGCGTCGCGCGACGGGCGGCTGCTCGTCGCGAGCGTGCGTCACGGGTGGGTATCGAGTGATATCTACGTGCAGGACCCGATTGGCGCTCCCGGCAAATGGAGCACCGTGGTCATGGGCAACGGTGTGCTCTACGAGGCCGATCCGTACGCCGGGGAGCTCTACGTGCTCACGAACCGCGACGCGCCGCGCTTTCGCGTGTTCCGCGTCGATCCGAAGCGCGCGCAGGATCCGGCGGCGTGGCGCGAGATCGTCGCGGAGCGGCCCGACACGACCATCGACCGCCTGTCGATCGTCGGTAAGCGGCTGAACCTCGTGACGATTCGCGATGCGGTGCAGCACCTCGAGGTGCGCGAGCTCGACGGCAAGCTCGCGTACGACGTGCCGTTGGCGGAGCCAGGCAGTGTCTCGCCGCTCATCGGCAACGAGGACGAGGACGAGGCGTACTTTCGCGAGGAATCGTTCTCGCACCCGCCGGAGATTCACGAGATCTCCGTGAAAACGGGCAAGACGAAGCTCTATTACCAGACGCACGTTCCGGTCGATGCGTCGCGCTACACGACGGAGCAGCGGTTCGCGACGTCGCGCGACGGCACGCGCATTCCGTATTTCTTGCTGCACGACCGCTCGAAGCCGCTCGACGGCAAGGCGCCGGCTTTGCTTTATGGGTACGGCGGCTTCTCGGTCTCGCTGACGCCGACGTTCTCCACGGGAGCGTTCCCTTGGCTCGAGCGCGGTGGCGTGTTCGCGATCGCAAATTTGCGCGGCGGCGGCGAGTACGGCGAAGCCTGGCACCAAGCCGGCATGCGTCGCGTGAAGCAGCACGTCTTCGACGACTTCACGGCCGTGGCCACGGCGCTGATCGACGACGGTGTGACGAAGCACGACCGGCTCGTGATTCGCGGCGACTCGAACGGCGGCTTGCTGGTGGGTGCGGCGATCACCCAACATCCGGAGCTATTTCGCGTCGCGCTCTGCGGCGTGCCGCTCCTCGACATGCTGCGATATCACCTGTACGGCTCCGGCAAGACGTGGATCGAGGAGTACGGCTCCGCCGACGACGCGGAGGACTTCAAGGCCCTCTACGCCTATTCGCCGTATCACCACGTGACGGCGGGAGTCAGGTACCCGAGCGTGCTTTTGTTTTCAGCGGACAGCGACGACCGCGTGGACCCGCTGCACGCGCGAAAATTCGCGGCGGCGCTGCAGGCTCGCTCGGCGGGGGGACCGGTTTTGTTGCGGATCCAGGAGCATGCCGGGCACGGCGGTGCGGACAAGATCCAGGCGTTGGTCGATGAGCGCGCGGATGCGTATGCATTTGCGCTATCGCAAGTGGCGCACTGAGCACGACGAACGAGGCGGCGCCGCGTGCCCGCGCCTAGTCAGTCAAGGCCGCAGCTCACGACGCTCGTCTCGATTGCCGGAGCCGGCGCCGAAAACGCCGAGAAATCAGGTCGTCGGGAACGGCTCGCGCGTCGCTTCCGCGATGTTCGACTCGTCGGTGCCGTGCGCGAACTCTTTGCTGCCGCTCGTCATGACGAAGGGGCCGCCCCAATCCTCTTCGACGTCGTGATTCAGGTCTTCGGCCAAATGGTCCTCGCCGCTGGTCATCGCGACGACGGCGCCTTGCGCGAGCTCGACAGCCAAGGCGTCGTCGGAGCGAGCCACGGCGACGAAGGCGGCTTCGGGAGGTTTGGAGCGACGCTCCCTCGTCCCCGCGAGGAGTCGCTCGGCACGCTCTGGGTCAACGAGGTGACCTGCGTTGTCGAACAGCCGTTGTTCCCTGCCTCGAGAATAAACCATGTTGCGCTCCAGACTGGCTGCCCCTCGCGCCCGACATCATGAGCATAGCGCCGTCGCGGCCCGATGTCGGGCACATTTCGCCTGGCCGCGAAAATAAATTTCTCAGACTTCGGTGAGCCAGCTCGTGAGTAGGTAGTTCGCGACGAGGACGGATACCGAGCTGATGACGACGGCTCTGGTCGTTGCTTCACCGACGCCCTTGGCGCCGCCCGATGCGAAAAAACCCTGTGCGCACGAGATGCTGCAGAGCAAGAACCCGAACACGATCGATTTGATGAGACCCATGTAGAAGTCGCTCGGCACGAGGTACTTCTCGATGTTCGACAGAAATATTCCGGGATCGACGCTCATCCAATTCACGCTCACGACGTAAGCACCAACCATGCCGACGCAGGTGTAGAGGACGAACAAAAGCGGGAGCATCAGCACCGCCGCGAGCAAGCGTGGAGAAAGCAAGTATTGGACCGGGCTCACTCCCATCGTCGTGATCGCGTCGATCTGCTCGGTGACGCGCATGTTGCCGAGCTCGGCCGCCATGGCGCTGCCCGCGCGCGCCGTGACCATCAACGCAGCAAAAACGGGGCTAATTTCGCGACAGAGCGAGACCGCGACGATCGACCCGACGACGCCCTCGGCGCTGAAATTGCGAAGGCTATGCACGGTCTGTAGCGCGAGCACCATGCCGCTGAAGGTCCCCGTGAGCCCGACGATGAACGTCGATTTTACGCCGATGAAGTCCATCGCGAGAAAAAGCTGCGCGATGCGAAAGGGGGGCCGAATCAGCCACGCCAGCGTCTGCGACGTGAGCATCAGAATGGCGCCGAGCCGATCGAGCCCGGCGAGCAACGGCTCGACGACGGACGCAACGACGGCGGACAGGGTCGCCTGCTCCTCCTCGTTCTCGGGGCGATCGGGCACGTTCGCTTGGGCCAATTAGGGGCCGCCTCCGTCCAGCGCGGAAAGGAGCGCCTCGGAGCGTGCGCCGGTCGCGCGCAGCTTGGCGCGACGCGGCGAGAGCGAGAGCTCGACGACGAGCGCGTCCCCGCCGAGCACGTCGATGTACGGCTCACCCCATTCGACGACGAGCGCGCGCCCGTCGTCGCGCTGCGAGTCGAGCCCGAGGCGGCGCACGTCGTCCGCGTCGCGAAGCCGATACAGGTCGGCGTGCGAGAGGGGCGGCTTGGTGTCGTGCTCGTGCACGAGCGTGAAGGTCGGGCTCGGCACGCGCACGCGCGCCGGCAGCCCGAGCGCGCGGCAGAGGGCACGCGTGAAGAAGGTCTTACCGCTGCCGAGGGGGCCCGTGAGCACGATCAGGTCGCCGGCCGCCACGTGGGGGGCGACGCGCGCCGCAAGCTCGCGGGTGGCGCTGGGGGTCGAAAGCTCTACGTCGATCATTTCTCGCTCGGTCCTCCGGTCACGATCGCAAGCTCACGCCCGAGCACGCGCGCGCCCGCGAAGCCTGGGTGGGCGCTGGTCCAGAGCTCGGCTTGAACCGTCGCCAGGGCGTCGCGAGCCTTGGCGTGGAGAGCCTCGACATCGGCCTGTCGTGCCACGCCCTCGGACGGTAGGGCTTGAAGGGCGCGCGCAGCAAGCACGGCGGCGTCGTGGCCGAGCGCCTCGTACCAGCCGCCGCCCGGGGCGGTCGCGGGGTACGAGCCGGCGCCGGGCGTCAGCGTGGGCAGGCCGAGCGTCGCGCTGACGACCCCCGCATCGAGGCCGAGCGCGAGGGTGAGGCGCTCGCGCGCGGTGCGGAGCTCGGACGCGACATCGCGCGCGCAGTCGGCGTCGCCGAGGACGAGCAGCGCGTCGACGCCGTCACGCTTCCAGGTCGCAACCGGAAAGCGCGGCTTGCCGGGACTCGAGGGCTCGATCGAGCACGACGTGCCACCCGGACCGACGTGGCCGAGCTCGCGCTTGCCGCTCGCCGCGAGCGCCTGAACCAGGGCCTGCTCGGCGGCGGTGTCGTCGACACCCAGCACGAACGTGAAGCCTTGCGGCGCCGGCGGCTTGTCGAGCGGGCGCAGGAGCAGGATCGGGACGTGTAGCGCCTCGGCGCGCGCGGAGGCTCGACGCGCCGTGTCGTCGTCGTTGCCCGCGACGAACAGCGCCGCACCGTCGGCGGCGAGCGCGGCGAGCGCGGCGTCGACGTCCTCTGTATCGTAGCGGACCAGCACGTCGACCCCTGCGCCGCCACCCTGGTCGGCGCGAGCGCTCCCGAGCGCGCGCGTGATGCCGGCCGCAGCGGCTGACGCGCGCCGCTGCTCGATGGGGCCCGTGAGCGACAAGAGCAATCCGACGGCACGACCTGCAACGGCGGGCGCCTTCGGTGCGCCGGCGGCGAGCGCGACGAGGCGCTGCCCTTCGGGCGTGGCGCGCAGCGCGGCGGGCGCAGCGTCGAGCAGGCGGCGGGCGAGATCGGGATCGGCGCGTGACAGGGCAAGATCGGTGAGCTGGCGCGCGATCGTGCTGGCGAGCCAGCCACGGGCCATCTCGACGTCGGGGCTCGTGACGCCGCCCGAGGGACGGCGCAGCACCTCGAGCGCGTGGACGAGCTCGGCGTTCGGCGCCAGACGCAGGAGCTCGGTGGCGGTATTGCGCGCGCGGTTCTGGCGATCGAGCGGCGCCTGCACGAGCCACCCGAGCAGCGCTTCCACGGCGCGCTCGTACGCGCCGGCAAGGAACGCGCAGCGCGCTCGCTCCTCCCCGTAGACGAAGCGTTCGTCCAGGTCGACGAGCTTGCCGTCGAGGAGGTCGAACTCGGAGAGCGCGTGGCGCGCCTCACCCGAGCGCGCGAGGATCGCCGCCTCGGCGACGCGCGCAAAGTCGAGGCGCGGTCCGCTCTCGCCCTTGAGCAACGGCTCGAGCACGGCGCGCGCGCCGGCCCGGTCGCCGCTCTCGAGCCGCGCCCACACGAGGTACACCTCGATGTCGAAGGTGCGCGGGTCCGTCGGGAAGCGAACGAGGAACTCGCTCAGCCGCGGCACGAGCTTCGCGCGGCCCGGACCGTCGGCGTCGAAGAACTCGGCGCGGAGCACGCGAAATTGCGCCTGCGCGGGCGCTTCCTCCGCGAGGGGCACCCCAGGCACGACGCTGTCGCTCGAGCCGTGACACCCCAACGCCGCGAGCGCGAAGAGCGCGGCGAGCCGAAGCGAGCGTCGAGGCATGGGGAGGGCGAGCACGGGTGGGGGCGCCGGCATGGTAGCGTGCCCGCGTGGAACCGGCAGCGCCCGCGACGCGAGCGGTCGGCGGGACGCTCGACCGCTGGTTCGAGCTGACGAGCATCGTGCCGCTTTCGGCGTTCGCGCTGCTTCACGTCGTGAGCTACGCCCTGGCGCTCGGCGGCGTCGTGGAGGTCGGTGAGCGCGCGAGTCCGAGCCTCGCGTGGCGGGTGCTCGAGGTTCTCGTCGTGTGGGTGCCGCTCCTCGCGCATGTCGCATTTTCGCCCGGCGTGTATGCGCGGCGGCGGCGGGAGCCGGCGCCGGGGCCGTCCTTCCGAGCGTCGCTGGTCGCCCACCGCGTGGCGGGGCCGGTGCTCGCCGTGTTTTTGGTCGACCATTTCATCCGCTTCCGGTGGCCGATCGTGCGGGGGGTGCGCTACCCCGCGGAGTCGCTCGGCGTGCTGGCAGCCGAGCTCTCGCGCACGACTGCGGGTGTGCCCTGGGTCGCGGGGCTCCACGTGCTCGGCGTGCTCGCCCTCGCCTTTCATCTGAGCTTCGGCCTCTTTCGTGTCGCGTCGCGCTACCCCGAGCGCATCGCGCCCGGCAGGGCGGCCTGGATTTGCGCGACCGTCGGCGTGCTCACGGCCCTGGTCGGCACATTCACGATCATCCGCCTCGCCGCGGGCTAGCGGTGCTACGTGAGCGCTCCTAAAGCGCGAACCCGATGCCGAAGTGCCACCTTCTCGTGATCGCCGGCGGCTCCAGCGTCGACCAGCACTCGAACAACGTCACGCTGTTCAACCTGGTCGAGCAGCTGAACTTCGCGCCCCGCAACTTCCCCCCACCGGGCGCGCTCCTGCCGCTCGAGATGCACGCCTACTTTCACCTCGACGCTTACGAGCTGAACCAAAAATTCGAGCTGCGCTTCGTGCTCGTCGGACAGTCGGGCCTCGAGACGCCGACGAACGTGTTCTCGCACCGCGCCGCCGGGCCGCGCTACCGCACGCGCACGTTCGGGCTGCCGGCGCCGCCCGCCGCGGGAAGCTACGAGCTCCGTGTGGAATGGCGACCGAACGCCGACGCCGAGTGGGTGCGCGATGCCGCGGCATGGCCGCTTTTGGTGGCCGAAGCCGAACAGCGCCCGACCGTGACCCACTGAAGGCGGGCCCCAAAAATTCACGATCGACCAGGAGGGTCTCCGGTGTAGGGTGGGCGGCCACTCGCTCGGAGGTACGATCTTGTCGAACCGATCCATCGCGCGCCGCTTCTTCGTGGCGCTTCTCACCCTGGTCGTCACGCTGCTCCTCGCCGGCTCGGCGCTCGCCGCCGGTCGCATCGAGTGGAAGAGCAAGACGTTCAAGGAGCGCAGCGACAAGTCGTGGATGCTCGAGTTCGCGGTGTATCTGCCGCGCGCCCCCGACGTGGCCTACGTCGGCATGAAGTTCGAGTTCGAGCCGACCGTCTACTTCGAGCGCTCGCTCATCGACGGCCACGAGGGCCCGGTCGACCGCAAGGTCCCGCTCACGGGTCGCCAGCCGCTGATCGAGACGGTCGACGTGGGCTTCATGGATAGCGCGACGACCAAGATCGAGTCGCGCACGCGCATGAGCTTCAAGATCAAGCGCGACCTCGGCTACGAGGCGGGCGAGTACAGCGTCAAGGTGCGCGACACGCGCAACGGACAGGTCATCGGCTCGGCCACCACCATCGTCTTCGAGGGCGAGAACGAGATCATCGATCGCCGCGCCATGGTCTTCTCGGGCGAGAAGAAGAAAGAGAAGAAGCCCGAGAAAAAGGCCGAGGAAGAGAAGAAGAGCGACGAGGGCGGCGACGACAAGGCCAAAGCCAAGTCCGACGACGAGGGCGGCGACGAGAAGGCCAAGTCCGACGACGAGGGCGGGGACAACAGCGGTGGCGACGATCCGCCCCCAGTCGAGAAGAAGGCCGGCGGCTGTGGCTGTCGATTGCCGCAGCGTTCGGCGGGCGGAGAGCTCGCGTGGCTCGTGGCGCTCGGCGTGGGCGCGGCGGTCGCGCGGCGTCGTTCGCGCCGCTCGATCAGCTGACGAGCCCGCAGAGGCGGCGAATCCCCTCGGCGAACGTCACCTCGGGCGTGAGCAGACTCACGACGACCGCGTTGCGGTACGGACCTTGTTCCGTTGCGCCAATTTGCGCCGCGTTATCGCACACCCTTTGCGGAGTGCCATACTAGCGCTGACGTGCGAAGGAGTTCCGGCGCGCAGCGAAAGTGGGTCCGGCTCGCGCTCGCTGGCGTTTTCGGGGTGAGCGGTATCGGCGCTTGCGGAGGCATGGGAAATCCGAACTGCGAGCTCGTCAGTGGTGACGTCAACTATCGCTTCGAGGCGCAACCGGCCGCGCCCATGGGTGCTAGCTGCTCTGTCGTCTTCTCAGCCAACGGGAATGACGCGAAGTACGCGTTCCCTCCGCTCATGGACTGTGGTTCCGCGTTGAGTGAGGATTGCAGTGTCGTGAGCGGCCCGCGGCCGGCCCGATGCAAGCTCAAAGGGTGTCAGGTGTCGCTTGAATTTCTCGGAGCCAGTGGTCAGGAACTCTTCCGGTATCTTGGCCAAGAAAGCATTGCGTACACGATCATCTGTGACGACGCGACGGTGCAGGACGGAACACTGGGACCGACTTACACTTGCGCGCAGTGAAATCCCGTCCCAGCTGGGGCACGATTGCGCGGTGTTCCTCCGACTGCGCTCGCTCTCATCAGCGGGAGTTCGGCGGCCATGGGAGCCTTTCACCTCAGTCCAATACGCGCCAGAGCTGATGGTCCATCAAGCTCGCCCCCGCAAGCAGGCAAG